>NZ_LJCP01000007.1:0-300000 GCF_001399755.1 Thiohalorhabdus denitrificans
TCCCATTCCGAACTCGGCAGTGAAAACGCGGCGCGCCGATGATAGTGCGGGGCCTCCCCGTGCGAAAGTAGGTCACCGCCAGGCATTTACGATAAGCCCCCGGGTACGCCCCGGGGGCTTTTTTTATGCACCGGCGAGGCCGATATGGCCGCATTTGCGCAAGGCTTCCTCCTCGACACGGGCAGTCCGGATCGGCTCCAGACCGATGCCCTCCGCGCCGAGTTCCTCCGGCTGGGAAGCCCGGAGGTGGAAGTCGTGGTCCATTCCCGGGTCGATTCCACCAACGCCCTCGCCCAGCGAATGGCCGCGGAGGGCCAGGGCCCCTGGGCCCTCATCGCCAGCGAGGAGCAGTCGGCCGGCCGCGGACGCCGGGGGCGCCAGTGGGATTCCGGCCGGGCGGGCGACCTTTACCTTACCCTCCTGGCCCCCCTGCCCTTCCCGGCTGCCCTTAGGCCCTGGGTCCCATTGGTGGCCGGGCTCGGCGCCTGGGAGGTCCTGCGGGAGGCGGGGGCCGGGGTGGTACTGAAATGGCCCAACGACCTGCTCGGTGATGACGGGGCGAAGCTTGGCGGGATCCTGGTGGAAAACGCGTCCTGCCCACCGGGGCCCGGCGCCCTTGCCGTGGGCGTGGGGATCAACGTCAACTCCCTCTCCCTCCCGGAGAATGCAACCTCCCTTGCGCGGATGACGGGCCGCCGCTGGAACCGAAATTCCCTTTCGGGAGCCATAGCCTCGCGAATTATCCAGTGGTTAGCTTGTCTGGCCCGGGAGGGTCCGCAGAAGGTCCGGGAGGCGTGGACCCGGGCCTGCCCCTGGTTGGGGGAAGCGGTGGTGGTACTCACCGAAGGCGGTTCCGTGGAGGGACGTTTTGTCGGTCTCGACGAATCGGGGCGTATGGTATTGGACACAGGGGCCCATGGCCTGGAAGCCTTTTCTGCCGGGGACGTCTCCCTCCGGCGCCTGTGGGGGGCATCGCATTGATCCTGGCCGTTGATGTCGGCAATAGTCGCGTTCGGCTCGGGCTTGTCGGGGACCGAGGAGTCGGCCCATTGGCCCGCGTCCCAACAGACTCCCCTTCCCTGGAGGAAGACTTCAGGGGGGCTCTGGAACGCCTGGTCCGGGGAAGGGCTGGGATACCGGTGGGTTTGGCCTCCGTGGTGCCGCCTGTAACCGAAAGGCTTCGGGCACTCCTGCAGGCGGACGGCCGGGAGGTGATGGAGGTAACGCCCGAGTCGGTGGCCGGGATGCGAATTGGCTATGCCGATCCCGGCGAGGTTGGCGCGGACCGCCTCGCCAATGCGGTGGCGGCCACCCGACACTTCGGAGCGCCGGTGATCGTCGTGGACGTGGGTACCGCCGTGACCCTGGAGCTCGTCGACGGGGTAGGGACCTTCTGGGGCGGGCCGATCTTCCCCGGGCCCGGGCTGGCGCGGAAGGCGTTGGGTGAACACGCAGCGCGGCTGCGGGGCCATCTCCGTCACCAAGGGATGCACGGGCTCCTGGGCGACTCAACGGCGGCCTGCTTGGCGGCCGGAATCGGGCAGGGCTATCCGGCCCTCATCGAGGGCCTAGTGGGGCGTGCCCGAGAGGAGATTGGCTACGAAGCCCCGGCGGTCCTTACGGGGGGCGGTGCGCCCGCCCTGGGAGGGACGTGTCGGGGGATCACGGCCTGGGATCCCCTGCTGACCCTTCGGGGGGTGGCCGCCTTCGCCGAACCGGCCCTCCCTTGAGGGAAGGTGCCCGGATTGGATAAGCTATTACCCCTTGCTGGCGTAGCTCAGCTGGTAGAGCAGCTGATTTGTAATCAGCGGGTCGCAGGTTCGACTCCTGTCGCCAGCTCCAGGCCTTGACATTACGGCCCATGGCCATTAACTTTTCATGCTTCCCATCGCTGGAGGGGTACCCAAGCGGCCAAAGGGAGCAGACTGTAAATCTGCCGGCTCAGCCTTCGGGGGTTCGAATCCTCCCCCCTCCACCAGACAAGCAGGCGAAAGCCTCAGCGCCGATGGCCCAGGCCATCGGCGGATTTCCTTCGGATGGCGAAAAAAGCGGTTGCCGGGGTGCGACGCCCCGCTCAAGCCCACGTAGCTCAGTCGGTAGAGCACACCCTTGGTAAGGGTGAGGTCCTTGGTTCAAGTCCGAGCGTGGGCACCATTCTTAATTGTACTGGCATTAGGGTGCACGATCCTCGAAGGGGAGTTAGTCGATGGCCAAGGAGAAGTTTGAGCGCACCAAGCCGCACGTGAACGTGGGCACCATTGGTCACGTGGACCACGGGAAGACCACCCTGACGGCGGCCATGACCAAGGTTTTGTCCTCGGAGTACGGCGGCGAGAGCCGTGAGTTCACGGACATCGACAACGCCCCCGAGGAGCGTGAGCGGGGCATCACCATCGCCACGGCGCACGTGGAGTACGAGACCTCCAACCGCCACTACGCGCACGTGGACTGCCCCGGGCACGCCGACTACGTGAAGAACATGATCACCGGCGCGGCGCAGATGGACGGCGCCATCCTGGTGGTCTCCGCGGCCGACGGCCCGATGCCGCAGACCCGGGAGCACATCCTGCTGGCCCGCCAGGTGGGCGTGCCGCAGATCGTGGTGTTCCTGAACAAGGCCGACATGGTGGACGACGAGGAGCTGCTCGAGCTCGTCGAGATGGAAGTCCGCGAGCTGCTCGACGAGTACGACTTCGCCGGCGACGATACGCCGGTGGTCGTGGGCTCCGCCCTGAAGGCCCTGGAAGGGGACACCGGGGAGCACGGCGAGGAGGCCATCAACAAGCTGGCCACCGCCATGGACGAATACATCCCCACCCCGGAACGCCCGGTGGACCAGGACTTCCTGATGCCCATCGAGGACGTGTTCTCCATCTCCGGCCGCGGCACCGTGGTGACCGGCCGTGTGGAGCGGGGCAAGATCCACACCGGGGACGAGGTGGAGATCGTCGGCCTCAAGGACACCGCCAAGACCACCGTCACCGGCGTCGAGATGTTCCGCAAGCTGCTCGACGAAGGCGAGGCGGGTGACAACGTGGGCTGCCTGCTGCGGGGCATCAAGCGCGAGGACGTGGAGCGCGGCCAGGTGCTGGCCAAGCCCGGCTCCATCACCCCGCACACCAAGTTCAAGGCCGAGGTCTACGTCCTGAAGAAGGAAGAGGGCGGCCGCCACACGCCGTTCTTCCAGGGCTACCGGCCGCAATTCTACTTCCGGACCACGGACGTCACCGGCACGGTGGAGCTCCCCGAGGGCACCGAGATGGTGATGCCGGGCGACAACGTGACCATTTCCGTCGAGCTGATCGCCCCCATCGCCATGGAGGACGGCCTGCGCTTCGCCATCCGCGAGGGCGGTCGCACCGTGGGCGCCGGCGTGGTCGCCGAAATCGTGGAGTAGCCCGGCTACCTGAGGAAGCAGTAAATGCGTGAACTGATAAGCTTCGCTTGCGGGCAGTGCGGGCGCCGGAATTACACCGGCGACAAGAATAAGCGCAACACGCCCGACAAGCTGGTGTTCCGGAAGTACTGCCGCTTTTGCCGGACGCACACGGAGCACCGTGAGGATAAGATCAAATAGGGCGCTCGGCGCCCTGACCGGTTTGCAGGCCAGTAGCTCGAATTGGCAGAGCAACGGACTCCAAATCCGTGGGTTGGGGGTTCGAATCCCTCCTGGCCTGCCATTTTTTTGGGATAGGGCCGCACCTTCCCTTCCGCCCAGCACCCCGAACCAATCCGGGCATCCAGATGACCGATAAGCCAAAAATCATCCTAGCCGTTGCCGTTTTCGCGGCGGGCGTGCTCGGTTATTACTTCCTCGGGGCGCAGGCCATGACGGCCCAGGGCGGGTGGATGCGCTATGCGGCCATTGCGCTCGGCGCGGTAGCCGGCGCGGGCATCTACGCCAGCACCGATCAGTTCTCCCAGTTCCGTCGGTTTGTCCGGGAGGCCCGTGTCGAGCTCAGCCGCGTGGTCTGGCCGACCCGCCAGGAGACGCTCCAGACCACCGCCGTCGTCATCGGCATGGTGCTGTTCGTGGGTGCCTTCCTCTGGGTCGTGGACTGGGTCGTCTTCACCGCCGTCCGTTACTTGATGGGCTAGGAGGCCCGAATGGCCAAGCGCTGGTATGTGGTCCACGCCTATTCCGGGTACGAGAAGAAGGCCAAAGCCATGCTGGAGGAGTCCATTCGCCAGCACGGCCTGGAAGACTACTTCGGCCAGATCCTCGTGCCGACGGAGGAGGTGGTCGACGTCACCTCTAGCTCCAAGGGTACGGCGGAGCGCAAGATCTTTCCGGGCTACATGCTCGTCGAGATGGAGATGAGCGAGAATACGTGGCACCTGGTCAAGGACGTGCCCCGGATAACCGGTTTCGTCGGCGGCAAGGCCGGGCAGCCCCATCCCCTTCCCGAAAAGGAAGTCCAGGCCATCCTCCAGCAAATCGAGGAAGGTATGGAGAAGCCGCGGCCGAAGGTCACCTTCTCGGTGGGCGAGGCCGTGCATGTGATCGACGGGCCTTTTTCGGGCTTCAACGGGGTGGTGGAAGACGTCAATTACGACAAGAGCACCATCCAGGCATCGGTTACCATCTTCGGCCGACCCACCCCGGTCGAGCTGGAGTTCAATCAGGTCGAAAAGGCCTGATCGCTGAGGAAACGGGGGAGCCATCCCAAGCCACGGCCCGAACGGCCGTCCGGAGAGTAATCCATGGCGAAGAAAATCGAAGCGTACATCAAGCTGCAGGTCCCCGCGGGCCAAGCTCAGCCTAGCCCCCCGGTGGGTCCGGCCCTGGGCCAGCACGGCCTGAACATCATGGAGTTCTGCAAGGCGTTCAACGCCCAGACCCAGGAGATGGAGCAAGGGCTGCCGGTACCGGTGGTGATAACCGTGTTCGCCGACAAGTCCTTCACCTTTACCACCAAGACCCCGCCGGCCGCCATCCTCCTGCTGAAGGCGGCGGGCTTGAAGGGCGGGAGCTCCAGCCCCCTGACCGACAAGGTGGGCAAGGTCTCCAAGGCGCAGGTGGAGGACATCGCGCAGACCAAGATGCCCGACCTCAACACGAACGACCTGGCCACCGCGGCCACCATGATCGAGGGCACCGCCCGATCCATGGGCATTGAGGTCGAGGGCTAGGAGGGGACCATGGCCAAGCAAGGAAAGCGCATCAAGGACCTGAATCAGCAGGTCGAGAAGGGTCATCCTTACGGTCTCGACGAAGCGGTACAGCTGGCGAAGAACACCAGCAAGGCCTCCTTCGACGAATCGGTGGATGCCTCCTTTAACCTGGGGATCGATCCCCGGAAGGCGGACCAGATGGTCCGCGGCACCGTAACCCTGCCCCACGGCACCGGCAAGACTACCCGGGTGGCGGTCTTCGCCGAGGGCGCCAAGGCGGACGAGGCTCGCGAAGCGGGGGCGGACTATGTCGGTCTCGAGGACCTGGCCGAGCAGATCGAGGCCGGCTGGACCGATTTCGACCGCGCCGTGGCCACGCCCGACTCCATGCGGGTTGTGGGCCGGCTCGGCCAGATCCTTGGTCCCCGGGGTCTGATGCCCAATCCCAAGGTGGGCACGGTTACCGACGATCTGGCCAACGTGGTAGCCCAGATCAAGGCCGGACAGGTGGAATACCGGGCCGACAAGGGCGGCATCGTTCACCTTCCCATTGGCCGGGCCAGTTTTGACGACGCGGCCCTGCAGGAGAACCTGAGGGCGGCGGCGGACGCGCTGGTACGCGCCAAGCCCGCTGCGGCCAAGGGTAAGTATCTGCGTAAAGTAAGCATTTCCACCACCATGGGTCCCGGGATCCAGGTGGATACTTCCTTCGCCCGCCTCTAGGGCGAGGGGCGTCCCGTTCCAACGGGATATGCGACGGCACCGGCCCTCCGGGGCCTGGGCCGTCGAAGACCGCAGGTGCCCGAGCGTCCCTCGGGCTTAAACCACCGGCCTGCCGAGACGGCGGTGCCGTTCGTGGCTCCCTTCCAGGGGGACGGCGAGCGGACCGCGAAACCGAGTAGGGGGATCAGCCTTGCTGAACCTGGAGCAGAAAAAGGCGGTCGTCGCCGATCTGCGCGCCCGTTCGGAGGCCGCCCAGGCGGCGGTCCTCGCCGACTACCGCGGGCTGACGGTGGACGAGGTCACCGACCTCCGCGCCCAGCTCACGGCGAGCGGCGTGTTCTTCAAGGTGGTGAAGAACAACCTCGCCAAGCGGGCCGTCGAGGGCACGGACATGGAGCCCCTCACCGAGCACTTCTCCGGCCCCACGGCCATGGCCCTCTCCGAGGACCCCGTGGCCGCGGCCAAGATCCTCACGGAGTTCGCCAAGGACCACGAGGACCTGGAGATCAAGGTCGGGGTGCTGCAGGGCAAGTCCATGTCCCAACAGGACTTGGTGGCGCTGGCTCAACTGCCGGACCGGCACACGCTGCTCACCCAGCTTGCCGTCGGGCTCAATGCCCCGGCTACCAAGCTGGCCCGCAGCCTGAACGCCGTTCCGGCGAAATTCGCCCGTGCCCTGGCCGAGGTTCGCGACCAGAAGGGCGAGGCCGCCTAACCGTCCGCACCGATTTTCCATTTTTACCCATTGGAAGGGAGCCGTATCATGTCCCAGGAAGAAATCCTGAACGCCATCGAGAACATGACTGTCCTCGAGCTGTCTGAGCTTGTGAAGGCCATCGAGGAGAAGTTCGACGTCTCCGCGGAGGCGCCTGCCGCCGTGGCCGCTGCCCCCGCCGCCGGCGGTGGCGGCGAGGCCGCTGCCGCCGAGAAGGACGAGTTCGACGTTCTCCTCACCGGCGAGGGCGAGAAGAAGGTGCAGACCATTAAGGTCCTGCGCGAGGTCACCGGTCTCGGCCTCAAGGAAGCCAAGGAGATGGTGGAGAACCTGCCCGCCACCCTGAAGGAAGGCGCCTCCAAGGACGAAGCCGAGGAGATCAAGTCCAAGATGGAGGAAGCTGGGGCCCCGGTGGAGCTCAAGTAACCCGCCTGCAGTTTCCGGTTTCTGCAACCGGTCGAAGCGGCTGGCGACCCGCGTATGGGGCGCCAGCCCTTCTGTGTTTCTGGCCAAAGGCTTCCGGACGCCCATTCGGCCCGGGGCCGCGGAGCCAGCCGTCGATGTTTTGTTGCGCCGATCCGGAGGGTTGGTGGCGGGCCTGAAGGCCCCCGCCGCAACATGCGCGCCACCCGGGAAGCCCCCGGTGGAGCCTTTCGGCCGCGGGCAGGTTCCCCACCTGTCGCCAATGCGGTTCCGAGGTCTGCGCAGCGGCCTATGACCGACCCCGCGAACGGCACGAGCCTTCCACTCCCGCAGGAGTAGCCATGTACTCGTTCACCGAGAAAAAACGGATCCGGAAGGATTTCGGCAAGAACCCGACCATTCGGGAGGTGCCGTACCTGCTGGAGACGCAGGTGGAGTCCTACCAACGTTTCTTGCAGGCCGAGCGTGGTCCGGAGGAGCGCGATAACGACGGCCTGGAGGAGGTGTTCCGCTCAGTATTCCCCATCGAGGATCAGAGCGGCAAGGCGGCGTTGGAGTATGTGGGCTACGAGTTCGGTCCGCCCTCCTTCGACGTGCGGGAGTGCCAGCAGTGGGGGCTTACCTTCTCCCGTCCCCTGCAGTGCAAGTTGCGCCTGGTGGTCTACGACAAGGACGAGACCACTGGTGGCAAGGCGGTGCGGGACATCAAGGAGCAGGAGGTCTATCTCGGGGAGATCCCGTGGCAGACTGAGCGGGGCACCTTCATCATCAACGGCACCGAGCGGGTGATCGTCTCCCAGCTGACCCGCAGCCCGGGCGTGTTCTTCTCCCACGACCGGGGCCAGACCCACAGCTCCGGCAAGCTCCTGTACAACGCGCGGGTGATCCCTTATCGCGGCTCCTGGCTGGACTTCGAGTTCGATCCCAAGGACCACCTGTACGTACGCATCGACCGGCGGCGCAAGCTGCCGGCCTCCGTCCTCCTGCGCGCCCTCGGCTACTCCAACGAGGAGATGCTCGATCTCTTCTTCGAGCGGGAGCATTTCCTCATGCAGGGCGACACCATCCGCATGACCCTGGAGCCTGAGCGGCTGCAGGGCATGAAGGCGCCCTTCGACGTGGTGGATCCCAGCAGCGGGGAGGCCCTGGTCACCATTGGCCAGAAGGTGACTCGACGCCGGGTCAATCAGATCGTGGAGGCGGGCATCGAGAGCGTGGAGGTCCCGGAGGGCCTGCTGCTCGGCAAGGTGCTCGCCCACGATATCCCCAACACGGAGACCGGGGAGCTGTTGGCGAGCGCCAACGAGGAGCTCACCGAGGACCTCCTGGAACGGCTCCGCGAGGCGGGTGTCACCCAGTTCGAGACGATCTACATCAATGAGATCGATCGCGGACCGTTCATGTCCGACACCCTGCGCCTGGACCACACCACCACGCAGTCCGAGGCGCAGATCGAGATCTACCGCATGATGCGCCCGGGTGAGCCGCCCACGGAGGAGACCGCGGCCAACCTGTTCAACAACCTGTTCTTCAACGACGACCGCTACGACCTCTCGGCGGTGGGCCGGATGAAGTTCAACCGGCGCGTGGGCCGCGGGACCGACGAGGGCCCGGGGACCCTGGACGCCGAGGACATCATCGAGGTCATGCGCACGCTCATCAGCCTGAAGAACGGGTACGGGGACGTGGACGACATCGACCACCTCGGCAACCGCCGCGTGCGGTCCGTGGGTGAGCTCGCCGGGGAGCAGTTCCGCATCGGCCTGGTGCGCATGGAGCGCGCCGTGAAGGAGCGGATGGCCCTGGCGGACGCCGATGACCTGGTACCCAAGAAGCTGGTCAACGCCAAGCCGGTCTCCGCGGCCATCAAGGAGTTCTTCGGCTCCAGCCAGCTCTCCCAGTTCATGGACCAGACCAACCCGCTGTCGGAGGTGACCCATAAGCGGCGGGTGTCGGCCTTGGGCCCCGGCGGCCTCTCCCGGGAGCGGGCCGGGTTCGAGGTGCGCGACGTGCACCCTACCCACTACGGCCGGATCTGCCCCATCGAGACCCCCGAGGGGCCCAACATCGGGCTCATCAACTCGCTGTCGAGCTACGCGCGGACCAACCGCTACGGGTTCCTGGAGACCCCGTACCGGCGGGTGGAGAACGGCCAGCCCACCAATACGGTGGACTACCTCTCGGCCATCGAGGAGGGCAACTACGTCATCGCCCAGGCCAACGCGCCGGTGGACGAGGACGGCAACCTGGCCGCCGACCTGATCTCCTGCCGCCACCGGGGAGAGTCCACCCTGGCCCGTCCGGACCAGGTGGAGTACATGGATGTTTCCCCGAAGCAAATCGTTTCGGTGGCGGCGTCCCTGCTGCCCTTCCTGGAGCACGACGACACCTCCCGGGCGCTCATGGGCGCCAACATGCAGCGCCAGGCGGTGCCGACCATCCGCGCCGACAAACCCTTGGTGGGCACGGGGATGGAGCGGCGCGTGGCCGTGGACTCCGGCGTCGCCGTGGCCGCCAAGCGTGGCGGGGTGGTGGACTCCGTGGACGCCTCCCGGGTGGTGGTGCGGGTTAACGACGATGAGACCACGCCCGGCGAGCCCGGCGTGGACATCTACAACCTCATCAAGTACAGCCGCTCCAACCAGAACACCTGCATCAACCAGAAGCCCCTGGTGCATCGCGGCGAGCGCATCGAGGCCGGGGACGTCCTATCCGACGGGCAGAGCACCGACATGGGCGAGCTCGCCCTGGGCCAGAACATGAAGGTGGCCTTCATGGTCTGGGGCGGCTACAACTTCGAGGACTCCATCCTCATCTCCGAGCGGGTGGTGCAGGAGGACCGGTTTACCTCCATCCACGTGGAGGCCTTCTCGGTGATGGCGCGAGACACCAAGCTCGGCCCCGAGGAGATCACCCGGGACATCCCCAACGTCAACGAGGAGGCCCTGGGCGACCTCGACGAGGCGGGGGTGATCCGCATCGGCGCGGAGGTGAACCCCGGCGAAATCCTGGTGGGCAAGGTAACCCCCAAGGGCGAGACCCAGCTCACCCCCGAGGAGAAGCTGCTGCGGGCCATCTTCGGCGAGAAGGCCTCGGACGTGAAGGACACCTCCCTGCGCGCCCCCACCGGCCTGAGCGGCACGGTGATCGACGTGCAGGTGTTCACCTCCGAAGGGGTGGAGAAGGACAGCCGGGCCAAGGCCATCGAGCAGGAGGAGCTCGAGCGCGCCCAGAAGGACCTGGAGACCCAGCACCGCATCGTCGAGGACGACGCCTACGCCCGGTTGGAGGACCTGCTGGTGGGGAAGGTGGCCGACGGCGGCCCCGACCTCCAGCCCGGTGCCGAGGTGACCAAGGACTACCTGCAGAACCTGGCCCGGCGCCGCTGGTTCGAGATCCGCATGCGCGACGAGGCGGTCAACGACCAGATCGACAAGATCCGGGAGCACCTCGAGGAGCAGCGCCAGCTTCTGGAGCAGCGCCTGGAAGAGAAACGCGAGAAGCTCACCTCTGGCGACGAGCTGTCCCCGGGCGTGCTAAAGATGGTCAAGGTCTTCGTGGGCGTGAAGCGGCCCCTCCAGCCCGGCGACAAGATGGCCGGACGCCACGGCAACAAGGGCCTGATCTCCAAGATCCTGCCCCAGGAGGACATGCCCTTCCTGGAGGACGGCAGCCAGGTGGATGTGGTGCTCAGCCCCCTCGGCGTGCCTTCGCGCATGAACGTGGGGCAGATCCTGGAGACGCACCTCGGCTGGGCGGCCAAGACGCTGGGCCTTCAGCTCGGCGGCATGCTGGACAACGGCGGCGATCTCCGGGAGGTCCGCGAATTCCTCGGCGAGGTCTACGACCACGACGAGGAGCGCACCGCACTTGCCGAAATGGAGGACGGCGAGATCCGTAATCTCGCCGAGAACCTCCGGGGCGGGGTGCCCACCTCCACGCCGGTGTTCGACGGCGCCAGCGAGGAAGAGATCAAGGGCATGCTCAAGAAGGCGGATGTTCCCGAGTCCGGCCAGGTGACCCTGTACGACGGGCGGACCGGCGACGCCTTCGAACGCCCCGTGACCGTGGGCTATATGTACATCCTGAAGCTGCACCACCTGGTGGACGACAAGATCCACGCCCGCTCCACCGGTCCGTACTCCCTTGTCACCCAGCAGCCGCTTGGCGGCAAGGCGCAGTTCGGCGGCCAGCGCTTCGGCGAGATGGAGGTGTGGGCGCTGGAGGCCTACGGTGCGGCCTACACCCTGCAGGAGATGCTCACCATCAAGTCCGACGACGTGGCCGGCCGCACCGCGGCCTACGAGTCGCTGGTGAAGGGCGACGACAAGTTCCAGCCCGGGATCCCCGAGTCCTTCAACGTGCTGCTTAGGGAGCTGCGGGCCCTGGCCATCGACGTGGAGCTGGAATAGCCCCGGCGCATTCCGCGGTGGGACCGGCGGGGGGCCGGTCCCTTCGGGCCGGCGGTAGCCCCGCCGGCGACCGCATCCAGGCGTAAAAGGCGCCAAGGAGGATGACCTTGAAGGACATCATGAACCTGTTCAAACAGACCAGCCAGCAGCTCGACTTCGACGGCGTGCGCATCGCCATCGCCTCGCCGGAGAAGATCCGCTCCTGGTCCTATGGCGAGGTCAAGAAACCGGAGACGATCAACTACCGGACCTTCAAGCCGGAGCGGGACGGCCTGTTCTGCGCCAAGATCTTCGGCCCGGTCCGTGACTACGAGTGCAACTGCGGGAAATACAAGCGGCTGAAGCACCGCGGCGTGGTCTGCGAGAAGTGCGGTGTCGAGGTCATCCAGTCCAAGGTGCGCCGCGAGCGCATGGGCCACATCGACTTGGCGGCGCCGGTGGCCCACATCTGGTTCCTGAAGTCCCTGCCCTCCCGCATGGGGCTGCTGCTCGGCATGACCCTCAAGGACTTGGAGCGGGTCCTGTACTTCGAGTCCTACGTGGTGGTGCATCCCGGTATGACCCCGCTGGAGCGGGGCCAGCTGCTCACCGACGAGCAGTACCTGGACGCGGTGGAGGAGTACGGCGACGAGTTCACCGCCATGATGGGCGCCGAGGCCATCCGCGACATGCTGCGGGACATCGACCTCGAGACGGAGGCCCGGCAGCTGCGGGAGGAGCTGGAAGAGACCCGCTCCGAGGCCAAGCGCAAGAAGGCCGCCAAGCGCCTGAAGACCGTGGAGGCCTTCCTCTACTCCGGCAATCGGCCGGAGTGGATGATCCTGGAGGTGCTGCCGGTGATCCCGCCGGAGCTGCGGCCCCTGGTGCCGCTGGATGGCGGCCGTTTCGCCACCTCGGACCTGAACGACCTGTACCGGCGGGTGATCAACCGCAACAACCGCCTCAAGCGGCTGCTCGACCTCAAGGCGCCCGAGATCATCGTGCGCAACGAGAAGCGCATGCTGCAGGAGGCGGTGGACGCCCTGCTGGACAACGGCCGGCGCGGCAAGGTGATGACCGGGCCCAACAAGCGGCCCCTGAAGTCCCTGGCCGACATGATCAAGGGCAAACAGGGCCGCTTCCGGCAGAACATGCTCGGCAAGCGCGTGGACTACTCTGGCCGCTCCGTGATCGTGGTGGGTCCGGAGCTCAAGCTCCACCAGTGCGGCCTGCCCAAAAAGATGGCGCTGGAGCTGTTCAAGCCCTTCATCTACAACAAGTTGGAGTCGCGGGGCTACGCCACCACCATCAAGGCGGCCAAGAAGCTGGTGGACGCCGAGCGGGCCGAGGTGTGGGACATCCTCGAGGAGGTGATCCGCGAGCACCCGGTGATGCTCAACCGCGCCCCCACCCTGCACCGCCTGGGGATCCAGGCCTTCGAGCCGGTGCTCACCGAGGGCAAGGCCATCCAGCTGCACCCGCTGGTTTGCGCCCCCTACAACGCCGACTTCGACGGTGACCAGATGGCGGTGCACGTGCCGCTGTTCACCGAGGCCCAGATGGAAGCCCGGGTGCTCATGATGAGCTCCAACAACATCCTGGGCCCGGCCAACGGCGAGCCGATCATCACCCCCACCCAGGACGTGGTGCTGGGCCTGTACTACATGACCCGCGAGGCGGTGAACGCCAAGGGCGAGGGCTCGGTCCTGCGCGACCCCGAGGAGGTGCGCCGGGCCTACGACACCGGCGCAGTGGATCTGCAGGCGCGCGTTGAGGTCCGCATCCGGGGTGAGCGGGTAACCACCACCGTGGGCCGTGCCCTGCTGCTCGACATCCTTCCCGAGCAGCTGGACTTCGCCATGGTGAACAAGGTCCTCGACAAGAAGGCCATCGGCGCCCTGGTGAAGGCCAGCTACCGCAAGGCTGGCCTGAAGACCACGGTGGTCTTCTCGGACCAGCTCATGTACACGGGCTTCCATTACGCCACCAAGTCGGGCATCTCCTTCGGGCTGGACGACATGGTCATCCCCGAGGAGAAGCACACCCTGCTGGATTCCGCCCAGAGCGAGGTCAAGGAGATCTACCAGCAGTACACCGACGGCCTGGTGACCAACTCCGAGCGCTATAACAAGGTCATCGACGTCTGGGCGCACACCAACGATAAGGTGGCCGAGAAGATGATGGACCGCCTCGGCACCGACAAGGTGGTCGATGCCGAGGGCAACGAGGTGGAGCAGGAGTCCTTCAACTCCATCTACATGATGGCCGACTCCGGGGCCCGGGGCTCGGCCCAGCAGATCCGGCAGCTCGCCGGCATGCGCGGCCTCATGGCGAAGCCGGACGGCTCCATCATCGAGGCGCCCATTACCGCGAACTTCCGCGAGGGCCTGAACGTCCTGCAGTACTTCATCTCCACCCACGGCGCGCGGAAGGGTCTGGCGGATACGGCGCTCAAGACCGCCAACTCCGGCTACCTCACCCGCCGCCTGGTGGATGTGTCGCAGAGCTGCATCGTCGAGGAGGAAGACTGCGGCACCGAGAACGGCACCGTCATGACGCCCCTGGTGGAAGGCGGCGACGTGGTGGAGCCCCTCTCCGAACGCGTACTCGGCCGGGTGACCGCGGAGGCGGTCTACCACCCCAACAGCGGGGAGGTCCTTTTCGAGCGGGGCACCCTGCTGGGCGAGGACGAGGTGGAGCAGCTTGACGAGCTGGGCGTGGACCGCGTGGTGGCGCGCTCCGTGCTCACCTGCGAGTCCCGCCACGGCGTATGCGCCAACTGCTACGGCCGGGACCTGGGCCGCGGCTCCCGGGTGACCACCGGCGAGGCGGTGGGCATCGTGGCCGCCCAGTCCATCGGCGAGCCGGGCACCCAGCTCACCATGCGGACCTTCCACATCGGCGGCGCCGCCTCCCGCTCCGCGGAGCAGTCCTCGCAGGAGACGAAGTACGGCGGCTACGTGCGGTTCGAGAACCTCAAGACGGTTACCGACCGCAACGAGCGGCACGTGGTGGTTTCCCGCAATGGCGAGCTGACGGTCAACGAGGAGACCGGCCGGGAGCGGGAGCGCTACAAGATCCCCTATGGCGCCACCCTGACGGTGGACGAGGGGGGGTACGCCGAAGCCGGCGCCACCCTCGCCGAATGGGATCCGTACACCATGCCGATCCTCACCGAGGTGGGCGGTACCACGGTTTTCCAGGACATCGAGTCCGGCACCACCGCGACCCAGCAGGTGGACGAGGTCACCGGCCTCACCAGCCTGCAGGTGACCGACGTCTCCGGCACCAAGGCCCGGGACATGCGGCCGCGTCTGGAGCTGGTGGACGAGGCGGGCACGCCGGTCAAGATCCCCGGCACCGACCTCCCCGCCCGCTACTACCTGCCGGCCGGGGCCATCATCTCCGTGAACGACAATGATGAGCTGCACCCCGGCGACGTGCTGGCGCGGATTCCGCGGGAGACCTCGAAGACCAAGGACATCACCGGCGGCCTGCCGCGTGTGGCCGAGCTCTTCGAGGCGCGCAAGCCCAAGGACCACGCCGTCCTCGCGGAGACCGAGGGCTTGGTCTCCTTCGGCAAGGACACCAAGGGCAAACGCCGGGTGCTGATCCGCTCCGAGAACGGGGAGGAGCAGGAATACCTCATCCCCAAGGGGCGTCGCATCGCGGTGAACGAGGGCGACCACGTGCGCCCCGGCGATCCCATCGTGGATGGCTCGCCGGTGCCGCAGGACATCCTCAACATCCTCGGCATTGAGGCCCTAGCCCGCTACATCGTGGACGAGGTGCAGGAGGTCTACCGCCTGCAGGGCGTGAAGATCAACGACAAGCACATCGAGATCATCGTCCGGCAGATGCTGCGCCGCCGGGAAATCCTGGAGGCCGGGGACTCCCGCTTCCTGGAGGGCGAGCAGACCGACCGCGCCGTCCTCGAGGAGGAGAACGACCGCCTGCGCGCGGAAGGCAAGGCGGAGGCCGTGGGTCGCCCGGTACTGCTGGGTCTGACCAAGGCCAGCCTGTCCACCGAGTCCTTCATCTCCGCCGCCTCCTTCCAGGAGACCACCCGGGTCCTCACCGAGGCCGCCATGGAGGGCAAGAAGGACACCCTGCGCGGCCTGAAGGAGAACCTCATCGTCGGCCGGCTCATCCCGGCGGGTACGGGGCTCGCCTACCACCAGCTGCGGCAGGCTCCGTTCGAGGCCGAGGCTGGCGGGGAGGCCCCCTCCGCGGAGCAGGAAGGCGAGGCGGTGGACGCCCAGTGGGCGTGACCCGCGGCCGGTAACGGACGCGCCGGCGGGCCCGCGGCCCGCCGGGCCCTTACCTTGACAGTACGTTGGACGCAAACTACAATTCCCCGCTTTCCCATGACGGGCCGATAGCGGCCTGTCATTTATTTTGAAGGGAGCGAGTCGCATGCCGACCATCAACCAGTTGGTGCGCAAGCGGCGCAAGAAGGTCGAAGAGAAGAGCAATACCCCCGCGCTGGACTCCTGTCCGCAGCGCCGTGGCGTATGCACCCGGGTTTACACCGCAACGCCCAAGAAGCCGAACTCGGCGCTGCGCAAGGTGGCGCGCGTGCGGCTCACCAACGGCAAAGAGGTGAGTACGTACATCCCTGGTGAGGGGCACAACCTCCAGGAGCACTCCGTTGTCCTGGTGCGCGGTGGCCGGGTGAAGGACCTTCCGGGTGTGCGCTATCACGTGGTCCGCGGTGCCCTGGATACCGCCGGGGTGAGCGACCGCCGGCAGGCACGCTCGAAATACGGCGCCCGGCGCCCGAAGTAGAGGGAAGGTAAGATGCCCAGGAGACGTGAGGTACCGAAGCGCGAGGTGCTGCCGGATCCGAAGTACGGATCGAAAACGGCGGCCAAGTTCATTAACCACCTCATGCGCGACGGGAAGAAAAACACCGCCGAGCGAACCCTCTACCGCGCGTTCGATCAGATCCGCGATTCCAAGGGTGAGGACCCTGTGGAGGTGTTCGAGACGGCGCTGGAGAACATCCGTCCCGTGGTGGAGGTCAAGAGCCGCCGCGTGGGCGGGGCCACCTACCAGGTCCCTGTGGAAGTGCGCGCCCAGCGGCGCACGGCGCTCGCCATGCGCTGGCTCGTGCAGTACGCGCGGCAGCGCCAGGAGAAGAGCATGCCGCAGCGCCTGGCCAGCGAGGTGATGGAGGCCGCCGACGGCCGTGGCGGCGCCGTGCGCAAGCGCGAGGAGACGCACAAGATGGCCGAGGCCAACAAGGCCTTCGCCCACTACCGCTGGTAACGCGGAAGAAATCCGAATTTTGTACGTAGACGGACCAAGAGGCTCCCGCCGTGGCTAGGAAGACCCCCCTGGAGCGGTATCGCAACATCGGCATCATGGCCCACATCGATGCCGGTAAGACGACCGCTACCGAACGAATCCTGTTTTACACCGGCATCTCCCACAAGATGGGGGAGACGCACGACGGTGCGTCGGTGATGGATTGGATGGAGCAGGAGCAGGAGCGCGGCATTACCATCACCTCCGCCGCCACTACCTGCTTCTGGCGCGGGATGGAGCAGCAGTTTCCCGAGCACCGCATCAACATCATCGACACCCCTGGCCACGTGGACTTCACCATTGAGGTGGAGCGCTCCCTCCGGGTGCTGGACGGCGCCATCGCCGTCTTCTGTGCCGTGGGCGGGGTGGAGCCGCAGTCCGAAACGGTCTGGCGCCAGGCCGACAAGTATGAAGTTCCGCGCATGGCGTTCGTCAACAAGATGGACCGTATGGGCGCGGACTTCTACAACGTCGTCGATGAGATGAAGAGTCAGCTTGGCGCCCGCCCCGTCGCGGTGACCCTCCCCATAGGCGCTGGGGAGGAGTTCGAGGGCGTGGTGGACCTCCTGCGGATGAAGGCCATCCATTGGGACATGGAGACCATGGGGGCCAACTTCACCGAATCCGAGATCCCCGCTGATCTCCAGGAGCTCGCCCAGGAGTATCGCGAGACGCTGGTGGAGGCCGCCGCAGAGGGCGACGAAGAGCTGATGGAGAAGTACCTCGAGGAGGGCGAGCTCTCCGACGAAGAGGTGCTTAAAGGTCTGCGCATGGCCACCCTGGCCCAGCAGATCGTCCCCGTCTACTGCGGCACCGCCTTCAAGAACAAGGGCGTCCAGTCGCTACTCGACGGCGTGATCGAGTTCATGCCCAGCCCGAGCGATATCCCCGCCATCAAGGGTGACGATCCCGACTCCGGCGAGGAGTTGGAGCGCCACCCCGACGACGAGGAGCCCTTCTCGGCCCTCGCCTTCAAGGTGGCCACCGACCCCTACGCCGGCCAGCTGACTTTCATGCGCTGCTATTCGGGGAGCCTTTCCTCCGGTGCCAACCTCTTCAACCCGCTTAAGAACAAGAAGGAGCGCATCGGCCGCCTGCTGCACATGCACTCCAACGAGCGGAAAGAGGTTACCGAGGTGCACGCCGGCGACATCTTCGCCGCCGTGGGGCTCAAGAACACCGGGACCGGCGAGACCCTGTGCGACCCCAAGAATCAGATCATCCTGGAGCGGATGGAATTCCCCGACCCGGTGATCTCCGTGGCCATCGAGCCCAAGTCCAAGGCCGACCAGGAGAAGCTTGGTACGGCGCTCGGTAAGCTGGCCCAGGAGGACCCCTCCTTCCAGGTGCGCACGGACGAGGAGAGCGGTCAGACCGTGATCTCCGGCATGGGGGAGCTGCACCTGGAGGTGATCGTTGACCGCCTCAAGCGCGAGTTCAACGTGGAGGCCAACGTCGGCCAGCCCCAGGTTGCCTATCGGGAGACCATCCGCAAGCCGGTGGAGCAGGAAGGGAAATTCATCCGCCAGTCCGGCGGTCGCGGCCAGTACGGTCACGTTTTCCTCAACATCGAGCCCAACGAGCAGGGTGCGGGCTACGAGTTTGTCGACAAGATCGTCGGCGGCGTGGTGCCCAAGGAGTACATCCCCGCGGTGAATCAGGGTGCGCGCGAGGCCCTGGATAACGGCATCCTGGCGGGCTACCCCATGGTGGACGTCAAGGTGACCCTGTTCGACGGCACCTTCCACGAAGTGGACTCCAGCGAGGCGGCCTTCAAGATCGCCGGCTCGCAGGCTTTGCAGGAGGGCGCCCGAAAGGCCGACCCGGTGCTGCTCGAGCCCATGATGGAAGTCGAGGTGGTTACGCCCGAGGAGTTCATGGGCGATGTCATCGGCGACCTCAACAGCCGGCGCGGCCATGTGGGCTCCATGGAGGACAGCAAAGCCGGCAAGGTGGTCAGCGCCGAGGTGCCGCTCGCCGAGATGTTCGGCTACGCCACCACCCTGCGGTCGCTGACCCAGGGCCGCGCCACCTACACGATGCAGCCGAGCAGCTACGCGGAAGTGCCGCAGAGCGTTGCCAAAGAGATCATCGCCAAGGCCCACGGCTAGGCGAACGGACCGCTTGAGGGGAGGGACACGCCATGTCCAAGGAGAAGTTTGAGCGCACCAAGCCGCACGTGAACGTGGGCACCATTGGTCACGTGGACCACGGGAAGACCACCCTGACGGCGGCCATGACCAAGGTTTTGTCCTCGGAGTACGGCGGCGAGAGCCGTGAGTTCACGGACATCGACAACGCCCCCGAGGAGCGTGAGCGGGGCATCACCATCGCCACGGCGCACGTGGAGTACGAGACCTCCAACCGCCACTACGCGCACGTGGACTGCCCCGGGCACGCCGACTACGTGAAGAACATGATCACCGGCGCGGCGCAGATGGACGGCGCCATCCTGGTGGTCTCCGCGGCCGACGGCCCGATGCCGCAGACCCGGGAGCACATCCTGCTGGCCCGCCAGGTGGGCGTGCCGCAGATCGTGGTGTTCCTGAACAAGGCCGACATGGTGGACGACGAGGAGCTGCTCGAGCTCGTCGAGATGGAAGTCCGCGAGCTGCTCGACGAGTACGACTTCGCCGGCGACGATACGCCGGTGGTCGTGGGCTCCGCCCTGAAGGCCCTGGAAGGGGACACCGGGGAGCACGGCGAGGAGGCCATCAACAAGCTGGCCACCGCCATGGACGAATACATCCCCACCCCGGAACGCCCGGTGGACCAGGACTTCCTGATGCCCATCGAGGACGTGTTCTCCATCTCCGGCCGCGGCACCGTGGTGACCGGCCGTGTGGAGCGGGGCAAGATCCACACCGGGGACGAGGTGGAGATCGTCGGCCTCAAGGACACCGCCAAGACCACCGTCACCGGCGTCGAGATGTTCCGCAAGCTGCTCGACGAAGGCGAGGCGGGTGACAACGTGGGCTGCCTGCTGCGGGGCATCAAGCGCGAGGACGTGGAGCGCGGCCAGGTGCTGGCCAAGCCCGGCTCCATCACCCCGCACACCCGTTTCAAGGCCGAGGTCTACGTCCTGAAGAAGGAAGAGGGCGGCCGCCACACGCCGTTCTTTGCGGGCTACCGGCCGCAGTTCTACTTCCGGACCACGGACGTTACCGGCACCTGCACCCTGCCCGAGGGCACGGAGATGGTGATGCCGGGCGACAACGTGACCATGGAAGTCAACCTGATCGCTCCCATCGCCATGGAGGACGGCCTGCGCTTCGCCATCCGCGAGGGCGGTCGCACCGTGGGCGCCGGCGTGGTCGCCGAAATCCTGGAGTAAATTCCATATGGCCGTCGTAAAACAGCAAAAGATTCGCATCCGCCTCAAGGCCTACGATCACAAGCTTCTGGACCATTCGGCGGCGGAAATCGTCAATACGGCCAAGCGTACCGGGGCCCGTGTGCAAGGCCCCGTTCCGCTTCCTACGCGGGTGGAGAAGTTCACCGTCCTGCGGTCCCCTCACGTGGATAAGCGCGGCATGGACCAGTTCGAGTGCCGCACCCACAAGCGGCTGCTGGACATCGTGGACCCCACCGACCAGACGGTGGACGCCCTGATGAAGCTGGACCTGGCGGCCGGCGTCGACGTACAGATCAAGCTCTAGCGGGATCAGCTCATGGCTATCGGTGTAATCGGAAAAAAGATCGGGATGTCCCGTGTGTTCACCGAGACCGGGGAAAGCGTTCCCGTGACGGTGATCGAGGTGACCCCCAACCGCGTCACCCAGGTAAAGGAACCCGGACGGGACGGCTACGCGGCGGTACAAGTGGCCGCCGGGGAGCGGAAACCCCATCGGACGCCCAAGCCCCTCGCCGGCCACGCGGCCAAGGCCGGGGTCGCTCCAGGCCGAATCACCCGGGAGTTCCGTCCCGCCGAGGGCGAGGAGCTTCCCGAGACCGGTGGGACCCTGGAGCTGGACCGGTTCGAGTCGGGTCAGCGCGTGGACATTAGCGGCATTACCAAAGGCCGAGGCTACGCGGGGACGATGAAGCGGTGGAACTTCGGCGGAGGTCCCGCTACCCACGGTGCCCACAAGATCCACCGCAAGGCCGGCTCGATCGGGCAGATGCAGGACCCCGGTCGGGTGTTCAAGGGCAAGAAGATGGCCGGGCAGATGGGCGGACGCAAGACCACCCAGCAGAATCTGGAAGTGGTCCGGGTGGACACGGAGCGCAACGTCCTGCTGGTGCGGGGCGCGATACCCGGCGCGAAGGACTCCGACGTCCTCGTCCGCCCCTCCGTAAAGGCGTAATTTTCCGAGGGGGTCAGAGCCCGGCCCCTTCATGGAGAAAACAGGAAATTCAGCGCTAACACCGGGAGGTGGTCCTTGCCCGGGAGTGCGCCGCAAGTGCGGTCGCACGAACCGACACCGACCCGGGTAAGGGATGGGCGCGTAGCCGGTCCGGTACCAACCGGCCGGCGCGCCTCTGCGAATCGCAATCGAGTACCCCGGTGACTACGGCGGGCTGAAAGGGAAAACCATGCAGATCCCAGTAAAGACCCCTACGAACGAGGATAAGGGCACGGCCCAACTGGCCGACGAGGTCTTCGGCGTCCCCTTCCGCGAGGGGCTGGTCCATCAGGTGGTTCAGGCCACCCTGGCCGGACAGCGGACCGGGAACCACGATACCAAGACCCGTGGCGAGGTGGCCGGCGGGGGGCGCAAGCCCTGGCGCCAGAAGGGTACCGGGCGCGCCCGGGCCGGTACCATCCGCAGCCCGCTGTGGCGTGGCGGCGGCACGGTTTTTGGCCCGACGCCGCGCTCCTACGCCCAGAAGGTGAACAAGAAGATGCGGCAAGGGGCGCTCCGTTCGATGCTCTCCGAGCTCGCACGGCGGGAGGAGCTGCTCGTGGTGGAGGACCTCGGGGTGAAGGAAGGAAAGACCCGGGAGCTGGCCAGCACCCTCAAGGCACTTGAGGCCGAGGATGCCCTCGTCATCACCCCCTCGGGCGATGAGGCCGTTGCCCGCGCCGGCGGCAACCTGCCGCGGGTGGCCGTGATGCCGAGCAACCAAGTCGGGGCCCTCGCCCTGGTGTCGCACGCCAAGGTGGTGACCACCGAGAGTGCCCTGCGCGAGCTGGAGGAACGCCTCTCATGAACCACGAACGGCTGACCCAGGTGCTGCGTGCGCCCATCGTCACCGAGAAATCCACGCGGCTCCGCGCCGAGGGCAACCAGATTGCCTTCGTGGTGGCCCCCGATGCCACCAAGCGGGAGATCAAGAAGGCCGTGGAGGATCGCTTCGGGGTCGATGTGGAGAAAGTCCAGACCGCCAACGTGAAGGGCAAGCCCAAGCGTTTCGGTCGCATCCAAGGGCGCCGGAAGGATTGGAAGAAGGCCTACGTCCGCCTCAGCGAGGGGCAGGACATCGACTTCTTCGGCGCGGAATAAGGGTAGGAGCCTCGAATGCCGACCAAGAAACGCAAACCCACCTCTCCCGGGAGCCGTTACCGGATCACGGTGCTGCAGCCGGAGCTCCACAAGGGAGAGCCGGAAAAGAGCCTCATCGTCAAGAAGACCCGGACCGACGGCCGCAACGACGGCGGACGGATCTCGGTGCGGCGGCGGGGCGGAGCGCATAAGCGGCGCCTGCGCATCGTCGATTTCAAGCGGGACAAGGACGGCATTCCGGGGCGGATTGAGCGCCTGGAATACGATCCCAACCGCAGCGCTCATTTGGCACTGGTGGTGTACGGCGACGGCGAAAAGCGTTATATTATTGCGCCTCGCAACATCAAGGTGGGCGACCAGATCCAGTCTGGCGAGGAAGCGCCCATCCGCCCGGCCAATTGCTTACCGATCCGGAACATCCCTACCGGGACGGTAATCCATAACGTCGAGCTCAAGCCCGGTAAGGGCGGCCAGATTGCCCGCTCCGCCGGAGCCAGCGCCCAGCTGCTCGCCCGCGAGGGCCGGGAGGCCCAGATTCGCATGGCCTCCGGCGAGGTCCGCCGCGTGAGCGTTGACTGTCGTGCGGTAATCGGCGAGGTGGGCAATTCGGACCACGCCAACCAGGTGCTTGGCAAGGCGGGCGCAAGCCGTTGGCGGGGTCACCGGCCCAAGGTGCGGGGCGTTTCCATGAACCCGGTCGACCACCCCCATGGTGGCGGCGAGGGGCACACCAAGGGCGGTCGTCACCCGGTGACCCCCTGGGGGCAGCCCACCAAGGGCCACCGTACCCGCAACAACAAGCGCACGGAAAAGCTGATCGTCCGTCGCCGAAAGAAGAAGTAGGCCCGCGCGGCAAGAGGGAGCGTATCGATGCCTCGTTCAATCAAGAAAGGGCCCTTCGTCGACGACCACCTGGTGAAAAAGGTGGAAACGGCCTCGGCGGGGGGCGACAAGAAACCGATCAAGACCTGGTCGCGGCGTTCGACGATTACGCCGGAGATGATTGGTCTCACCATCGCCGTCCATAACGGTCGGCAGCACATCCCGGTGGCCGTCAACGAGAACATGGTCGGGCACAAGCTCGGGGAATTTGCCCCTACCCGCAATTTCCGGGGGCATAAAGTGGACAAGAAGGCGCGTCGGTAATGAGTGAAGAAAAGCTTGAAGCACGGGCCATAACCCGGTCAGTGCGGCTTTCTCCGCGCAAGACCCGTCTGGTGGTGGACCAGATCCGCGGCAAGCCGGTCGAGAAGGCGCTGGAATACCTCACCTTCGAGCGGCAGAAACCGGCCCACTACGTCCGCAAGACCCTGGATTCCGCCATCTCGAACGCAGAGCACAACGAGGGGCTGGACGTGGATCAGCTCGTCGTCAAGGAAGCGTTCGTGAATGAGGGCCCGGCCCTGAAAAGGTTTCGGCCCCGGGCGATGGGACGGGCCACCATGATCCAGAAGCCCACCAGCCACATCACCATCGTGGTGGCGCAGGCATAAAGGGACGCACGCTATGGGACAGAAAGTCCACCCGATCGGGATGCGCCTGGGGATCGTCAAGAATTGGGATTCCCGCTGGCTGGCGGAGCGCAAGGAATACTCCGACCAGCTCGCCGAGGACATCCGGATCCGCAACTTCATTGAGGACCGGCTCCGGCATGCCGCCGTCTCCAAGGTGGTGATCGAGCGCCCGGCCCGTAACGCCCGGATCAGCATTTATACCGCGCGTCCGGGCATGGTGATCGGCAAGAAGGGCGAGGACATCGAGAAGCTGCGCCGTGCGGTGCAGAAGCTCTCCTCGGAGCAGATCCATATCAATATCGAGGAGATCCGCAAGCCCGAGACCGAGGCCATGCTGGTGGCGGAGAACGTCGCCCAGCAGTTGGAGCGGCGGGTCTCCTTCCGGCGGGCCATGAAGCGCGCCGTGGGTAACGCCATGCGGCTCGGTGCCCAGGGCATCAAGATCTCCGCCGGCGGACGCCTTGGTGGCGCCGAGATCGCTCGCACCGAATGGTACCGGGAAGGCCGCGTGCCTCTGCACACCCTGCGCGCCGATATCGATTACGGTCTGGCCGAGGCCAAGACCACCTACGGTGTGATCGGCGTGAAGGTGTGGATCTTCAAGGGCGAGGTGCTCGAGGAGCAGGAAACCTCCGCCTCCACCTCCGCTCAGGCCCAGGCCGGCTAGGCGCACTGGAGAAGAGGCCATGCTACAGCCGAACAAGACCAAGTATCGGAAGCAGCAAAAGGGGCGCAACCGCGGCCTGGCGTACCGGGGCGACAAGGTCAGTTTTGGGTCCTACGCCCTGAAGGCCACCGGGCGCGGTCGGATCACCAGCCGCCAGATCGAGGCCGCCCGTATCGCCATCACCCGCCACATCAAGCGGCGGGGCAAGGTGTGGATCCGGGTCTTCCCCGACAAGCCGGTGTCCAAAAAGCCGGCGGAGGTCCGCATGGGCAAGGGCAAGGGCAACCCGGAGTTCTGGGTGGCCCAGGTGCAGCCGGGCCGGATCCTCTACGAGCTGGAAGGGGTTCCCGAGGACATCGCCCAGGAGGCCATGCGGCGCGCCTCCGCTAAGCTCCCCTTCAAGACCCGGTTCGTCAGCCGCGGCGGCGGAAACTAGGAGGCGGTGATGGCGAGCAAAGTTGAGGAGATTCGGAACCTGAGCGCGGAAGATCGGGCGCAGAAGCTCAAGGACCTGCGGGACGAGCAGTTCAACCTGCGCTTCCAGCACAGCACCGGTCAACTGGAGAACACGGCCCGGATGCGCCAGGTTCGCCGGGAGATCGCCCAGGTCAAGACGGTGATGAACGAACAGGTCGAGGCGGCGGAATAACATGGCTCAGGAAACCCGTAAGCGCCGGATGAATGGCGTCGTGGTCAGTAACAAGGGCGAAAAGACCGCCGTGGTCCGCGTGAATTACCGGCGGCCGGACGAGCTCTACGGCAAGTACGTGCGGCGCTCCACCAAGCTCCACGTCCACGACCCGGAGAACACCTGCCAGGAAGGCGACTTCGTGACCGTCGAAGAGGCCCGGAGGGTCTCCAAGAACAAGGCCTGGCGCCTCGTGGAAGTCGTGGAGAAGGCCGTCCAGGTCTAGGCCGCGCCGAGCCCTGAGGGGAGATAGCTAATGATTCAGATGCAAACCCGTCTAGGGATTGCCGATAACAGCGGGGCCCGCGAGGTACAGGCCATCAAGGTGCTCGGCGGCTCCAAGCGGCGATTCGCGAACATCGGCGATGTGATCAAGGTGACCGTCAAGGAGGCCGCCCCCCGCGGCCGCGTCAAGAAGGGCGGGGTCTACAACGCGGTGGTGGTCCGCTCCGCGAAGGGCGTGCGGCGGCAGGACGGTTCCGTGATCCGGTTCGACCGGAACGCGGCGGTCCTGCTCAACGACTCCCTCGAGCCGATCGGCACCCGGATCTTCGGTCCGGTTACCCGTGAGCTCCGGTCCAAGAACTTCATGAAGATCATATCCCTGGCCCCGGAAGTCCTGTAAAGCCCGCGGGAGAGTGGCAGATGCAAAGAATTAAGAAAGGCGACGATGTGGTCGTCCGCAGCGGGAAGGACGCCGGCAAGCGCGGCACCGTGCAACGGGTTCTCCCCCGGGATAACCGGGTGGTGGTCGCCAACGCGAACATGGTGAAGCGGCACGTCCGGCCCAACCCGCAGGCAGGAATCGCGGGGGGGATCCAGGAGCGGGAGGCAGCCTTGGATTTGTCCAAGGTGAACCCCTTCTGCCGGACCTGTAACAAGGGTGTCCGGATCGGATTCAAGACCCTCGAGGATGGTCGCAAGGTTCGGGTATGCCGTTCCTGCGGCGAGGCATTGGACAGTTAGGAGTGTCGGCGATGCAAGCCCGGTTACAGCAGCGCTACAAGGAGGAGCTCGCTCCCCGGCTGTTGAAGGAGTTCGGCTACGCCAGCCCCATGCAGGTTCCCCGGCTGGATAAGATCACCATCAACATGGGGGTCGGGGACGCCGCGCGGGACCGCTCCGCTCTGGATAACGCCATGGAGGAGCTGACGGCCGTCACCGGCCAGAAGCCCATGGTGACGCGGGCGCGGAAGTCCGTGGCCGGTTTCAAGATCCGGGCTGGCATGCCGGTGGGGTGCAAGGTCACGCTGCGGCGCGAGCGGATGTACGAGTTCCTCGAGCGCTTCATTCAGGTGGCTTTGCCCCGGATCCGCGATTTCCGCGGCCTGAACGGCAATTCCTTCGACGGCCAAGGCAACTATGCCATGGGCGTGACCGAACAGATCATCTTCCCCGAGGTGGATTACGAGAAGATCGATCGCGTCCGGGGAATGGACATCATCTTTTCCACGACGGCACCCACCGACGAGGAAGCCAAGGCCCTCCTCGACGGTTTCGGTATGCCGTTCCGGAACTAAGTAAAGAAGTGAGGTAGGCCGTGCCACGGAAATCGTTAATCGCCAAGGCCAAGCGCAAGCAGAAGTTCACGGTGCGGGAATACAACCGCTGCAACAACTGCGGACGTGCGCGCGCCTATTATCGGAAGTTCGGACTGTGCCGGCTCTGCCTCCGGAAGCACGCCCTGAAGGGCGAGGTTCCGGGCGTGACGAAGTCCAGCTGGTAGTGGGGGCTGAGCAATGAGCATGACCGACCCTATCGCCGACATGCTGACCCGTATCCGCAACGGGCAGATGGCCGAAAAACACACGGTCAGCATGCCGGCCTCGAAGCTGAAAACCGCCGTCGCCCGCATCCTTCAGGAGGAAGGGTTCATCGCCGGCCATGAGGAGCACGACGAGGGGAACGGTAAGCGCACCCTTACCGTCGAGCTCAAGTACTTCAAAGGCGAGCCGGTGATCACCTACCTCCAGCGGGCGAGCCGCCCTGGCCTCCGCCGTTACGCCGGCGCCGACGAGATCCCCAAGGTCCTCCGCGGCCTGGGGGTGGTGATCCTCACCACGTCCAAGGGCGTGATGACCGATCGCCAAGCGCGGGCCGAGAACATCGGCGGCGAGCTACTCTGCACCGTCTACTGAGGGGAACGGACCCATGTCCCGTATCGCAAATGCCCCCGTGCGGGTCCCGGAAAAGGTCGAGGTCAAGATTGAGCCCGATACCATCCGAGTGACGGGCCCCCAGGGCGAGCTGGAGCAGCCCGTGCACCCGCGGGTCCGCATTGAGGAGGAGGAAGGCGCCCTGCGCTTCCGCCCCACCGACACCTCCCGGAAATCCGTGGCCTTCGCGGGCACCATGCGCTCGCTGGTGAACAACATGGTCACCGGCGTCAACGAAGGCTTCGAGCGGCGCCTGGAGATCAACGGGGTCGGTTACCGCGCCGACGCCAAGGGCCAGACCCTTAACCTGCAGCTTGGCTTTTCCCATCCGGTGGCCTACGAGATCCCGGAAGGGGTGTCCGTCTCCGTGGAGGGCAATGCGGTGGTGGTTCGCGGGGCGAGCAAGGAAGCCGTCGGTCAGGTTGCCGCCGACATCCGCAGCTATCGGCCTCCCGAGCCTTACAAGGGCAAGGGAATTCGCCTCGCGGATGAGCGCATTATCCGCAAAGAAGCCAAGAAGAAGTAGGCGGAGCCATGAGCAAGATCACGAAGAATCATCGCAGGCAACGGCGCGCCCGCAAGGCCCGCGCGAAGATCCGCGAGCAGGGGAAAGCTCGGCTGGCCGTTTTCCGGTCCTCCAAGCACATCTACGCCCAGATCATCGACGACCAGCAGGGCCACACCCTGGCGAGCGCGTCCACCGTGGACACGGAGCTCGCCAAGGACCTGACCCAGAGCGGCAACGTTGAGGCCGCCAAAAAGGTGGGCGCTACGCTTGCCGAGCGGGCCAAACAGGCCGGGGTCGGCGACGTGGCCTTTGACCGGGGCGGGTTTCAGTACCACGGCCGGGTCAAGGCCCTCGCCGAGGCCGCGCGCGAGAACGGCCTGAAGTTCTAGAAAAGGAGACGGTTGTGGCAGGCGCGAATCCAAAAGCCGACACCCCGGCGGACGATCTGCAGGAAAAGCTGGTTAACATCAACCGCGCGGCCAAAGCCGTCAAGGGCGGTCGCCAGTTCCGGTTTGCGGCCCTCGCTGTCGTTGGCGACGGCGAAGGAAAAGTGGGCTTCGGTCGGGGCAAGGCCCGGGAGGTGCCCGACGGCATCTCGAAGGCCATGGATCAGGCCCGCAAGCACATGCGGCACTATCCCCTGCATGGGGATACCCTCTTCCACACCGTGGAGGGGACCCACGCCGGCGCCCGCGTCCTTCTCAAGCCCGCGAGCCCTGGTACCGGCATCATCGCCGGCGGCCCGGTGCGCGCCGTAATGGAGGTGATGGGGATCAAAGACGTCCTCGCCAAGTCCCTCGGGTCGTCGAACCCGGTGAACGTGGTGCGGGCCACCTTCGATGCCCTGGACCAGATGGTCAGCCCGGAGCAGATGGCCGCCAAGCGGGGCAAGCCCGTGGACGAGATCTGGAGCTAGAGACGATGGCAGGTACCATCCGGATAACCCTTACCAAGAGCCCCATCGGCTCGAAGCAGAAGCACCGCGCCACCCTCCGTGGGCTGGGGCTGCGCCGGATGAACCATACCGTGGAGCGGGAGGACACCCCGCAGGTCCGCGGCATGGTCCGCGCGGTCGCCCACCTCGTGCGAGTCGAGGAGCCAGCATGAAGATCAACGAGCTGAAGCCGGCACCGGGTAGCCGCAAGGCGCGCAAGCGGGTCGGCCGGGGGGAGTCCTCGGGCTGGGGCAAGACCTCCGCTAAGGGCCACAAGGGGCAGAAGGCACGCTCCGGCGGCTCCATCAAGGCGGGCTTCGAGGGCGGGCAGATGCCCCTGCAGCGCCGCCTGCCGAAGCGAGGCTTCCACAACCGCTTTGCCGAGCGCTACGCGGAGATCCGCCTGGATCACCTGAACGCCTTTGAGGACGGGGCCGAGATCACCGAGGAAACCCTGCGCCAGGCCGGGATCATGAAGACCGCCGACCGCTGGGCCAAGCTGCTGGGCTCCGGGAACCTGGAGCGGCGGGTCACGGTGAAGCTGAGCAAGGTTACCGGGGGCGCCCGGAAAGCCGTGGAGGGCGCTGGCGGCACCGTGGTGGAGGGCTGATCCCCTCCCCTTCCCCGTTTCACGCGGCCGGGAAGGGTGCCCCGGCCCGACGGCAGGGGGCTGAGCGCCCCCGCCTGCCGGCAGCCAATGGCCGTCCCCTGGGGACGGTTCGCAAGCGCTGGAATTCCTCATGAACAAGGCGGGATAACCCATGGCAGTCGGGAGCAGCCTCGGCGGGCTCGCCCAGGTCGGTAACCTGACCAAGGTCGACGAGCTCAAGCGGCGAATTCTGTTCGTCCTCGGCGCCCTGATCGTGTACCGGATCGGCGCACATATCCCCACCCCGGGCATCGACCCCGATGCGCTGGCGAACTTCTTCAGCCAGCAGCAGGGGTCGATGCTCGGGCTGTTCGACATGTTCTCCGGGGGGGCCCTGTCCCGGCTGACGGTTTTCGCCCTCGGCATCATGCCGTACATCTCCGCCTCCATCATTCTCCAGCTCGGGACGGTGGTTTCACCCAAGCTGGAGCAGCTGAAGAAGGAGGGGGAAGCCGGGCGGCGGAAGATCAACGTCTACACGCGCTATCTTACGGTGGCCCTGGCCACCTTTCAGGGGCTGGGCGTATCCATCGCCCTGGAGTCCATGGAATCCGGCGGTAGCCAGGTGGTCCTCGATCCGGGCTGGGGCTTCCGGGCCACCACTGTGATCACCCTGGTGGCCGGAACCACCTTCCTGATGTGGCTGGGAGAGCGCATCACCGAGAAGGGCATCGGCAACGGCATCTCGCTGATCATCTTCGCCGCCATCGTGTCCGGATTGCCTTCGGCCCTGTACGGCACCCTGGAGCTTGCGCGCACCGGGGAATTCCAACCCTTGTTCGTGCTGTTCCTGCTGCTGATGGCGCTGGCGGTGACCGGTTTCATCGTCTTCATGGAGCGGGCCCAACGACGGATCACCATCCAGTACGCCAAGCGCCAGGTGGGGCAGAAGATGTTCGGCGGGCAGAGCACCCATCTGCCCCTCAAGGTGAACATGGCCGGGGTGATTCCCCCCATTTTCGCCTCCAGCATCATCCTGTTCCCGGTGACCGCGGCCAATTGGTTCGGGACCTCGGAGGGCATGGGATGGCTGCAGCGGGCGGCGGAGGCCATCTCCCCCGGTCAGCCGCTGTACGTGGTGCTGTATTCCATCGCCATCATCTTTTTCTGCTTCTTCTACACGGCCATTGTCTTCAATCCCCGGGACACGGCCGACAACCTGAAGAAGTCCGGTGGCTTCATCCCGGGTATCCGGCCGGGGGAGCAGACGGCCAACTACGTGGATCGGGTGCTGACCCGGCTGACCTTCTTCGGTGCCCTGTACGTGACCGCCGTCTGCCTGCTTCCCGAGTTCCTGATCGTTAACTGGAACGTTCCCTTCTACTTCGGCGGAACGTCCCTGCTGATCATCGTGGCGGTGACCATGGATACCGCCAACCAGATCCAATCCCATCTGGTCTCCCATCAGTACGAGGGTCTGATGCGGAAGGCGCGACTGAAAGGTGGACGAGGCTGATGACCCGAATGGTCCTACTTGGCCCTCCGGGGGCCGGCAAGGGAACCCAGGGGCAGATGCTCTCCCAGCGACTGGGCATCCCCCAGATCGCCACGGGCGACATCTTGCGCAACGCGGTGGCCAACGGCACCGACATCGGGCTGAAGGCGAAATCCTACATGGACGCCGGGGACCTAGTTCCCGACGAGATCATGGTGGAGATCATCCGGGAGCGCCTCCAGGAGCCCGATGCCCAACAGGGCTACATCCTGGACGGCTTCCCTCGGACCGTTGCCCAGGCCGAGGCCCTGGACGAGATGCTCGAGGCCATCGGCCAGCGGCTCGATCGGGTGGTCCACGTGGACGTGGATAACGAGACACTGGTGGAACGGCTTTCCGGGCGGCTGATCTGCCGGGATTGCGGGGCCACCTACCACGTCCGCTTTCATCCGCCCGCCAAGGACCGGGTATGCGATGAATGCGGGGGCGAGCTCTACCAGCGCGAGGACGACCAGGAAGAGACCGTCCGCTCGCGTCTGGAGGTGTTCGCCGAGCGCACCCAGCCCCTTGTGGATTATTACCGCCAGCAGGGGATCTACCACAAGGTGGACGGGGATCGGGAGCCCGAGACGGTGCTTGGCGACATCCTTCGGCTCACTGAGGCAGGGTAACGAGGACGTATGGCCAAGGAAGATACCATCGAGATGCAGGGCGAGATCGTGGAGACCCTGCCCAACGCCACCTTTCGGGTGGAGCTGGAGAACGGCCACGAGGTGATCGCCCACATCTCCGGAAAGATGCGGAAGAACTACATCCGGATCCTCCCCGGGGACAAGGTCACCGTGGAGCTCACCCCCTACGACCTAAACCGGGGCAGGATCACATACCGGGCGAAATGATCCGGACGTGAGGCCGGTCGGGACTGAGGAGAGAAGCGATGAAAGTGCGTGCGTCGGTTAAGCCGATCTGTCGGAACTGCCGTGTGATTAAGCGCAAGGGCCGGGTCCGGATCATCTGCTCCGATCCGCGGCACAAGCAGCGGCAAGGTTGACCGCAGGGCGGTTGCTGGCCTAAAATTCATTCTTTTCCCTCCGCCACGCAGGCGGAGCGGATGGATATGTAGCGAATACGAGGAATACCTATGGCCCGCATTGCAGGTGTCAATATCCCCGTGCGCAAGCGGGTGGAGATTGCCCTGACCTACATCTATGGGGTAGGTCACACCCGAGCGAAGGAAATCTGCCAGCAGGCCGGGGTGGACCCCTCCACACGCGTCAAGGATCTCACCGACAGCGAGGAGGTGGCCATCCGCGACACGGTGAACGGGTACACCGTGGAGGGCGATCTGCGCCGCGAGGTGACCATGAACATCAAGCGCCTCCGGGATATCGGCAGCTACCGGGGAATCCGGCACCGGCGAGGCCTGCCCGTTCGGGGCCAGAACACCAAGAACAATGCGCGCACCCGGAAGGGGCCGCGCAAGCCGATCAACCGCTAGTGCGGCCAGCACAGAGGCAGTGAACGGGAAATGGCAAAGCAACAGCGCCGCGCCACGCGCACGAAGAAGAAAGTCAAAAAGAACGTAGCCGAGGGGGTGGCCCACATCCAGGCCACCTTCAACAATACCTTGGTGAACATCTCCGACCGGCAGGGCAACACCCTCTGCTGGTCCACCCCGGGCGCCACGGGCTTCAAGGGCTCGCGTAAGAGCACGCCCTTTGCCGCGCAGGTCGCGGCGGAGCAGGCCGCCAGGGTGGCGCAGGAGCACGGGATCCAGAGCCTGGATGTGGAGGTGAAGGGACCGGGGCCGGGTCGGGAGTCGGCCGTTCGCTCCCTGCACGCGGCGGGTATCAAGATCACCAGCATCCGCGATGTGACCCCCCTGCCCCACAACGGCTGCCGGCCGCCGAAGAAGCGTCGGGTGTAACCAAACAACGAGGGTGTGGAGTTAGCCTTGGCGAAATATACCGGTCCCAAATGCCGCATCTGCCGTCGGGAGGGCGAGAAGCTCTACCTGAAGGGCGAGAAGTGCTACACCGACAAGTGCGCCATCGAGAAGCGCCCCTACCCGCCCGGAGAGGCGGGCCAGAGCCGGCGGCGGCAGTCGGAGTTCGGTCTCCAGCTGCGTGAAAAGCAGAAGGTGCGCCGTACCTACGGCCTCATGGAAGATCAGTTCCGGCGCGTGTACAAGGAAGCCGCTCGGCGCAAGGGCAATACCGGCGAGCTGCTGCTGCAGCTCCTGGAGCGGCGCCTGGACAACATCGTCTATCGGATGGGCTTCGCCAACTCCCGCGCCGAGGCCCGGCAGGTGATCCGGCACAACCAGGTCCAGGTGAACGGCGGCCGGGTGAATGTCCCGTCCTACCAAGTCAACGCCGGGGACGAGATCGTCGTGGCGGAGGGTGCGCGCCAGCAGGGCCGCATCCAGGGGGCCGGCCAGCGGGCCGAGGACCTGGGGCGGCCCGAGTGGCTGCAGGTGGACGCCGGAAACTTCAAGGGCACGGTGAAGTCCATCCCCGAGCGTTCGGAGCTTTCCTCCGCGGTCAACGAGCACCTCATCGTGGAGCTTTACTCCAAGTAAGGGGCTGCCGGGCGCAAGCCGCCCGGTGACCCCCTCCGAGCCCGATGCGGCGGGGCCCGTTGCGCGGTCCCCGCTCATCCCTTCCAGATCGTCGAGAGGGAGTGGCGGCCATGGCGGACGCCTTGATTACACCGGACAACATCGAGATCGAGCCCAATGGGAATCGCGGGGCCAAGGTGACCCTCGAGCCGCTGGAGCGTGGCTACGGGCATACCCTCGGTAACGCGCTGCGGCGGATCCTGCTGTCCTCCATGCCGGGGACGGCGGTCACCAAGGTGCAGATCGACGGGGTCCTTCACGAGTTTGGGTCCATCGAGGGCATCCGCGAGGACGTGGTGGACATCATCCTCAACCTCAAGGGTCTCACGGTGGCCATCTCCGGCGACCACGAGGAGATTACCCTCCGCCTCAGCAAGGACAGTGAGGGGGTGGTTACCGCCGCCGATTTCGAGGTTCCCGCCGACGCCGAGGTGATCAATCCGGACCTGGAGATCGCCCACATCGCCTCGGGCGGTAGCCTGAGCATGGAGGTAACCGTGTCGCGGGGGCGGGGCTATGAGCCCGCCGCCCTTCGGGAGGATGACGGCAGCTCCACTATCGGCGTGATCCCCGTGGACGCCACCTACACGCCCATCACTCGTGCCACCTACAAGGTGGAGAACGCCCGGGTGGGCCAGGTTACGGACTACGACCGGCTGATTCTGGAGGTGGACACCGACGGCGGCCTCTCCGCCGAAGAGGCGGTCCGGCGCGCGGCCGAACTACTTCGTAGTCAGCTGAACATCTTCGTGGAGTTGGCGCCCTCCGCCCCGACCGAGAGCCGCGAGGGCGAGCGTTCCGAGGTTGATCCCAACCTCCTCAAGAGCGTCGACGATCTGGAGCTCTCCGTGCGGTCGGCCAACTGCCTGAAGGCGGAGAACATCCGGTTCACCGGGGACCTGGTCCAGAAGACCGAGCAGGAACTGCTCAAGACCCCCAACTTCGGGAAGAAGTCCCTGAACGAGATCAAGGAGGTGCTAGCCTCCATGGGTCTTTCCCTGGGCATGAAACTGGAGAACTGGCCGCCCGACAACCTCCCCGAGCTGGAGGAGGAGGGCAACGGCGACCAGCAGGTCGGCTGAACGGCCGACACCGGCGGCCGAAGCCGGACAAGGAATCATAAAGGGACTCAAGCATGCGTCACCGCAAATCCGGTCGGAAACTGAATCGCCGCGCCTCCCAGCGCAAGGCCCTGCTTCAGAACCAGGCCAAGTCGCTGATCGAGCACGAGCGGATCACCACCACGGTGCCCAAGGCCAAGGAGCTCCGCCGCTACGTGGAGCCCATGATCACCAAGGCCAAGGAGAACACCGTGCACCGCAAGCGCCTGGCCTTCGCCAAGCTGCAGGACCGGCGGATCGTGGGCAAGCTCTTCGATGACCTCGGGCCGCGGTTTCAACAACGCTCCGGCGGCTACACGCGCATCCTGAAGGCGGGCTACCGCGAGGGCGACAACGCCCCCATGGCCATCATCGAGCTCGTGGATCGCCCCGAGGCGACCGAGGCTGCCGAGGCCGAGTAAGGTCTCCATCGCCTAGCTGGGGAGAAAAGGGCCGGGTCCTGCGGGGACCCGGCCCTTTTGGTTCGTCCCCCTACATGAGGAGGGAGCCATGTCCCAACCAGTCATCGCGCTGTTCACGGATTTTGGGGTCAGCGACCCCTATGTGGGGCAGATGCATGCCCGGCTCGTCGCCGAGGCCCCCCAGGCGCGGATCGTCGACCTTCACCACTACGCCCCGGCCTTCAGCCCGGGTCCGGCGGGGCTCCTTCTCGAGGCCCTCGTTCCCCATCTGACCCCGGGATCCGTGGTGGTGGGGGTAGTGGATCCCGGGGTCGGCACCGCGCGGGGCTCCCTGGCGCTCGCCACGGACGAGCACTGGTTCGTCGGCCCGGACAACGGGCTTTTCGCCTCGGTGCTCGAGGCCCGCGAAGGGCGGTGCTTCCGGCTCCGGGAGCCCGAAGGGGACGGCCTTTCCGTCAGCTTCCACGGGCGCGACCTCTTCGGACCGGCCGCCGCCGCCCTGGCCCGGGGCGATCGGATGGTCCTCGGGGAGGAGGTGGCGGAGCCGGTCCGCGCGGAAGCACGACGGGATGCGGTCCTCTACGTGGATCACTATGGCAACCTGATGACGGGGCTGGTCCCACCCGAGGACGGCGGGGCCCGGTTGCGGGTGGAGGGGCGGAACATCCCCTTCGCGCGAACCTTCGGGGAGGTGGGGCCGGGGGAGCTGTTCTGGTACCGCAACAGCCTGGATCGCGTGGAGATTGCGGCGCGGGAAGGCTCCGCGGCGAAGCGGCTGGGCGCCGGAACAGGGACGGCGGTCGCCTGGATTGGGGGCGTGTAGGGCGTTCGGTAACACGTTGCGGGGATCCCGCCCTGTGGGTTCCTTGGCCGCAAAGGACCCGTTCCTCTCGCCTGCCCTACGGTCTTCTAAGGATGGGCCCCGGTTCCCCCGTATTGACCGGGTCCTGGCCCCAGGTGACCGTGGCCCTGAGGAGGCGGGTTATGAAGGCACAGAGTTTATGCCCCATCGTTTGCCTGGGGATGGTGGCCGCGACTCCCGCCGTTGCGGCGGGGGACCGGGGCCCGGTCACCGTGGAGGTTGAGGGCGGCGGCGTCTGGTTCAGCGGCAACGACGTCCGGGTGCCCGGCGATTCGGGCACCCGCTTCGACCTGCTCGACCTCACGGGCACCGGCGCGAACGGCTTCTACCGCATATACGGCGCCTGGGACTTGACCCGGCGGCACGGGCTGCGCCTGGGAATTGCGCCCCTGAAGGTAAGTGGCACCGGGAAGCTCGGGAAGCGGACTCGTTTTGCGGGCACCACCTTCGATCCCGGACGGACCAAGGCCACCTACCGCTTCAGCACGTACCGGCTCACCTATCGGTATACCTTCGCGGAAGGACCCCGGGCGGCCTGGCGAATCGGCTTTACCGGGCTGGTCCGTGACGCCAAGATCCAATTGGAGCAGGACGGGCAGCGGGCCCGCGACACCAATGTGGGCTTCGTTCCCCTGCTGCATCTGTATGGCCGCGTCCGCCTCACGCCGGACTGGGATTTTGTCCTGGATTTCGACGGCCTGGCCGCTCCCCAGGGGCGCGCCCTGGACCTGGGCCTGAAGGTGGTGCGGGATGTGGGCAGGAACTGGCAGGTGGGCGCCGGGTACCGGACCCTGGAGGGTGGGGTGGACAACGACGAAGTCTACAACTTCGCCTGGCTGCACTACGGTTTCGCCTCATTGGCCTACCGCTTCTGAGAGGGGGCGGGGCCCTGGAGGGCCCCGGCGGCGCCTCAGGTGGCCTCGGGCTTTATCTCCGGGGCGGCCGGGGCCTCCGTGGGCTGCGCCTCGCGGCGCTCCTCCACCTTCGCGTTGACGATGTTCTTCAGGGCCAGGAGGAAGCCGAGCACCAGAAAGGCCCCCGGGGGCAGGATCATGAGCAGGAAGCTGCCGTAATCGGGAATGACGGTGGTCTCCATCCATGCCCAGGCCGGCCCGAACATGTTCCCCGCCCCCGAGAACAGGGTGCCGTTGCCGAGCAGCTCCCGGATCATCCCCAGGACGAGCAGCACGCCGGTGAAGCCCATTCCCATCATGAAGCCGTCCCAGGTGGCCAGGGGCACGGGGTTCTTGGAGGCGAAGGCCTCCGCCCGACCCAGCAGGGTGCAGTTGGTCACGATGAGGGGCACGAAGAGCCCCAGTACCTTATGCAGGTCGTGGAAGTAGGCGTTCATGAGGAGGTCCACCGCCGTGACGAAGGAGGCGATGAGGATCACGAAGGTGGGGAGGCGGACCTCCTCGGGGATCGCGTTCCGTACCAGGGACACTGTGGCGCCGGATAGGGTCAGCACCAGGGTGGTGGCCAACCCCATGCCCAGTCCGTTGACGGCCGTCCCGCTCACTGCGAGGAGGGGACACAGGCCCAGCAGCTGAACCAGAACCGGGTTCATGTCCCACAGGCCGTTGCGCCCGACCTTCTTCACTTCGTCCAGGGTGATCTCGCTCATTGCTCCGTCCTCGGGGTGTCCCGCCGGGGTCTAGGGCTGGCTCCCCTCGCCCGGCTCCCCCGTCGTTGGCTCGGCAAACAGGGCGGCGTTGCCCCGCCGCTCATAGAATGTAAGGGCCCGCTGTACGGCCTTCACCACCGCGCGCGAGGTGATAGTGGCGCCGGTCATCTGGTCGAAGGCGCCGTTGTCCTTCTTTACCTTCCACTCGCTGGCGGGCGGGTCCCCCAGGGACCGGCCCCGGAACTGCGTGATCCAATCGCTCTTGGCCACCTCGATGCCGTCGCCCAGGCCGGGAGTCTCGGCGTGAGTGATCGTACGGACCCCCGCCAGGGTCCCGTCGCTCCAGATGGCCACCAGGAGCTGGATGTCCCCATTGTATCCATCGGGGGCGACCACCCGGAAGGCGGCGGCCACGGGCTCCTCGTCCTGGCGCGCCCGGTAAACCGTGACGGGTCCGGGGATGCCCAGATGGGCGCGGTCCCGCACCTGGATGGTGTCCTCGAGCAGGTCGTTGTCGAAGCGGTCGTCCGGGATGAGCTCATGGAGCTGGGACAGCCGGTCGGCGCGCTGGTTGGCCTGAATGGTGGGCTCGGTCACCTCCTTGGTGCCCGCGAGCAGCCCGGCGCCCACCACGGCGATCACGGCCAGGATGGCCCCGACGATCCCCACCTGCCTCATTCCCCGCCCCCCAGCGGCGGGCCCCCGGCCCGTTCCTTGCCAAACACCCGGGGCCGGGTGAAGTGGTCAATCAGGGGCACGCAGGCGTTCATCAGCACAATCGCGAAGGACACCCCTTCGGGGTAGCCGCCCCAGGTGCGGATGATGTAGGTGAGCGCCCCGCAGCCCAGGCCGAACAGGATCTGCCCGCGCGGCGTGGTGGGGCTGGTGACCATGTCCGTGGCGATGAAGAAGGCCCCGAGTAGCAGGGACCCGTTGAGCACATGGTACAGCGGTCCCGCGAAGGCGTCGGGGTCGTACACGTGGAAGATGAAGGCGAGCGCGGCGGTCCCCGCCACCATGGCGCCGGGGATGCGCAGGTCGATGACGCCGCGCCACCACATGTACAGCCCGCCGAGCACGATGAGCACCGCCGAGGTCTCCCCGGCGCTCCCGGACAGGGTGCCGAACAGGGCCATGGTGTGGTCGTAGCCCTGCGCCAGGATCTCATCCACGGTGCGGTTAAGGGTCAGCTCGGTCTTGAGGTGGCCCAGGGGGGTGGCGGCGGAGGTCGCGTCGGGCGTCAGGGCGAGGCCTTGCTCGCCCAGGAACGTGACCCGCAGTCCCTCGGTGAAGGACAGGGCGCTGTCCGAGAACAGGGGGCGGATGGCCGGCCAGGTGGAGAGCTGCTGGGGAAAGGAGATCAGCAGCATCACCCGCGAGATCATGGCGGGATTGAAAGGGTTGGCGCCGAGGCCGCCGTACACCTGCTTGCCAACGCCGATGGCGAAGGCGGCGCCCAGCACCGCGATCCACCAGGGGGCGGAAGCGGGCAGGGACAGGCCGAGCAGCAGACAGGTGACCACGGCGCTGCCGTCCGTGAGCGCGGGCCGGACCGGCCGGCCCATGAAGCGGAGGGCGAGGGCCTCCGTGGCCAAGCCGGCGGCCAGGGTGGTCAGGAGCATAAAGACCACCGGCCAGCCGAACAGGTACACGGAGAACAGGGTCACGGGCACCAGGGCGATGATTACCGTGGCCATGACGCCGGAAACGCCCCCGCCGCCATGGGCGTGGGGGGAGCTGGGGGTGGCCAGGGGAGCGGTGTTGGACTGCGCCATGCGGGCCCTTTACTTCGGCTCTTGCTGGTCGGATCCGGGGGAGGGCTCCCCGCTGTCGGCGGTGGCATCCTCGGGGCCCGCGGCCTCTTCGCCGCGCATGGACCGCCGCTTCTCCGCGGCCTTCCGAGCGGCGGCCTCGCGGGCGTCGCCGGATTCCCCCTTGCCCTCCTCTTCCTTGGCGGAGGCCTTCTTCTTGGCGCGGCGTTTGGCCTCCTTCTCCTCCTTCTCGCGCTGGAGGCGGGCATCGCGCGCCTCGGTGCGGCGCCGGGCGATGTCCGCCTTCTCCTTCTCCCGCTCCTTGGCCTGGATCTCGCTCTTGGCGTAGCGGTAGTAGTGGACCAGCGGCAGGTGGGACGGGCAGACGTAGGTGCAGCACCCGCACTCGATGCAGTCGAACAGATCGTAGTCGGCGATCCGCTCGAACTCCTTGTTGCGGGCCAGGTTGTACATCTCGTTGGGCATGAGGTTCACCGGGCAGGCGTCCACGCAGGCGCCGCAGCGGATGCAGGGCAGGGCCAGCGCCCCGTCCACCTCTGCCCGGGCCTGGAAGATCAGGCCGTTGGATTCCTTGACCACCGGCGCCGTGGTGGCGTGCAGGGCCGAGCCCACCAGCGGCCCGCCCATGATCAGCCGGCCCAGGTCCGTGTAGCCGCCGCAGGCCCGGGCCACCTCCTCGATGGGCGTGCCCAGGCGAACCAACAGGTTGGCCGGCTCCGCCAGCGCCGCCCCCGACGCGGTCAGCACCCGCTCGACAAGTGGCTCGCCGTGCACCACGGCGCGGTAGATGGCGTAGGCGGTGCCCACGTTCTGGTTGACCACCCCCACATCGGCCGGCAGGCGGCCGCTCGGCACCTCGCGGCCGGTGATGGTCTGGATCAGCTGCTTCTCCGCGCCCATGGGGTAGCGGTTCTCCACCATGACCACATCGACCATGGGCCACCCCGCCGCCGCCTCTTGCATGGCCGCGAAGGCCTCGGGCTTGTTGGCCTCGACCCCCACCACGATGCGCTCGGCGCCCACCGTGTAGGCGATGATGGAGCCGCCCTGCAGGATCTCGCCGGCCCGCTCGCGCATGAGCCGGTCGTCGCAGGTGAGGTAGGGCTCGGATTCGCCGCCGTTGAGGATGACCGTGTCCACGGCGCGGTCGGGGCCCGGGTTCAGCTTGATGAAGGAAGGGAAGCCGGCGCCGCCGAGGCCGACGATGCCCGCTTGGCGGACCAGGGCCCGGATCTCCCCCGGCTGGAGGTGCTCGAAGTCCGGGTGGGGCTCCAGGTCGGTCCACTCGTCGCGGCCGTCGGCCTCGATGGTGACGGCTGGGGCCGACAGCCCCGAAGGATGGGGCGCCGGATAGTCCGCCACGGCGGTGACCGTGCCGGAAGTGGGGGCGTGCACGGGCACCGAGACGAAGCCGTCGGGCTTGCCGAGCACGTCCCCCTTGCGCACCCGGTCGCCGGCCTGGACCACGGCCTGGGCGGGGTTGCCGATGTGCTGGCTGAGGGGGACGTGGAGGACCTCCGGCACGCCGAGCTCCCGGATGGGCCGCCCGGCGGTGGCCTCCTTGTGCTCGGCGGGGTGGATGCCGCCGTGGAAGAGCCCTTGCAGGATGGGGGTGTCGTGGTCAGCCACCGGCGGTCGCCACCTTCCTGTCCGGTTCAATCTCGGGGGCTGCGGCGGACAGCTCGGGGTGCCGCCATTTCCAGTTCTCCAGGGTCTCGGGGATGGGCACCATGAGGATGCAGTCCACCGGGCAGGGCTCGATGCACAGCTCGCAGCCGGTGCAGGCCTCCTCGATCACCGTGTGCATCTGCTTGGGGGCGCCGACGATGGCGTCCACCGGACACGCCTGGATGCACAGGGTGCAGCCGATGCATTTGTCCTCCTCGATGATGGCCACCGAAGGCGGCCGCTCCTCCCCCTCCAGGCTGGGCGGCTCCACGCCGAGCAGTTCGGCCAGCTCCTCCACCGTCTCCTGGCCGCCCGGCGGACAGCGGTTGATCTCCGCCTCGCCCCGCGCGATGGCCTCGGCGTAGGGCCGGCAGCCCGGGTATCCGCACTGGGCACACTGGGTCTGGGGGAGGCGCTGGTCGATCTCCTCCACCAGGGGGTCCTCCTCGACGGCCAGCTTGCGCGAGGCGTAGCCCAGGAACAGGCCGATGGCAAGCGACAGGGTGCCCAGGCTGAGAATGGCAGCCCACATGCAGGTAACCTTTATGTCTATGGCGTAACGGCCCGGCGCCGTCGGGTTGCTAGATGCGCACCAGGCCGGTGAAGCCCATGAATCCGAGCGAGAGCAGGCCGGCGGTCACCAGTGCGATGGCCGACCCTCTGAAGGCTATTGGAACATCCGCCAGCGCGATCCGTTCCCGGATGCCGGAAAACAGGATCAGAACCAAAGAGAAGCCCAGGGCGGCGCCGAAGCCGTAGACGGCGCTCTCCAGGAAGCCGTGGCCCTGCTGCTGGTTGAGTAGGGTGACGCCCAGCACCGCGCAGTTGCTGGTGATCAGGGGCAGGAAGATGCCCAGCACCTGGTAGAGCAGCGGGCTGGTCTTGCGCACCACCATTTCGGTGAACTGCACCAGGGCGGCAATGAGCAGGATGAAGGACAGGGTGCGCAGGTAGCCCAGGTCGAAGGGCGAGAGCAGGAAGTGGTCGATCGCCCACGAGCTGACGGAGGCCAGGGTCAGTACGAAGGTGGTGGCCAGGGCCATGCCGACGGCGGTCTCCAGGCGCTGCGAGGTGCCCATGAAGGGACACAGGCCCAGGAACTTCACCAGCACGAAATTGTTCACCAGGACGGTGCCCACGAGGATCGCCAGGTAGTGCGTCATGGCTGTCCTGCCTTGCTGCCGGCTGCCCGGCGGCCGGCCAGGGCCCGCCGTGGTCTGGGGTAGAGATGTCGCATTGGATATATTAGAATTTGCTAAACCAAGGGTCAAGGCGCCGGCCCCGTTTTCGAGCCGGTGCCCGGATAGTATCATGTCCGGTTTATCAGCCGAGAAGTCCCCCGAATTCGATCCATAATCCTGACCAATAGGGTCAGGTAAACGCGCGTATTTCGCAAGGAGTCGAGGCCATGGCAACCCCGACCGAAGAGGCCATCTGGGAAGCCCTACGGCAGGTGGAAGACCCGGATTTTGAAAAGGACGTGGTCTCCCTGGGCTTCATCCAGGACCTGGAGCTCAAGAAGAACAAGGTCAGCTTCACCTTCGGCCCGGATACCCCGCTGTGTCCCGGCCGCAAGGAGGTGGGCGAGAAGGCCCGCGCCGCCGTGGAGGCGGTGGAGGGCGTGAAGAAGGTGGACGTGACCATGGAGGGCCGCATCCGGGCCCACAAGGTCCAGCAGGGCGTGCAGCTGATGGAGGGGGTCAAGAACGTCATCGCCGTGGCCTCCGGCAAGGGCGGCGTGGGCAAGTCCACCACCGCCGTGAACCTCGCCCTGGGCCTGGCCGCCTGCGGCGCCAAGGTGGGCATCCTCGACGCCGACATCTACGGGCCGAGCATCCCCCGCATGCTGGGCGTATCCGGCAAGCCCACCTCCAAGGACGGCAAGACCCTGGAGCCCAAGGAGGCCTACGGCCTCAAGGCCATGTCCATCGGCTTCCTCATCGACGAGGAGACCCCCATGGTGTGGCGCGGGCCCATGGTCATGCAGGCCCTGGAGCAGCTGCTGGGCGATACCAACTGGGGCGAGCTGGACTACCTGGTGGTGGACCTGCCGCCCGGCACCGGCGACACCCAGCTCACCCTCTCCCAGAAGGTGCCGCTCACCGGCTCCGTGATCGTCTCCACGCCCCAGGACATCGCCCTGCTCGACGCCCGGCGCGGCTTCCAGATGTTCGAGAAGGTGGGCGTGCCGAGCCTCGGCATCGTGGAGAACATGTCCCTGTTCATCTGCCCCAACTGCGGCGAGGAAACCGACATCTTCTCCCACGGCGGCGGCCAGCAGTTCGCCGACGACTACGGGGTGGAGTTCCTGGGCTCGGTGCCGCTCGACGCCGGGATCCGCGAGCAGGCCGACACCGGCCACCCCACCGTGGCCGCGGCCCCCGATTCCCGGCAGGCCGAGATCTACCAGACCATCGCCAACGCGGTGGCGGTGGAGATCGCCAAGCAGGGCGAGGACCACACCCACAAGTTCCCCAACATCTCCATCCAGGCCGACTAGGGCCTGCGGAGAGGAGAGCAGCGCAACGGCCCGGCGGGGATCCCGCCGGGCCGTTTGCTGTGGCGGCCCCGACGGGGCAGGCCTGCTAGAATGCGCTGCCAGCGAATCCATTTCCGAGGCAAGGGCGAGGGAGCCATGGCCATCAAGTCCGACCGCTGGATCCGGGAGATGTCCCGCGAGCACGGCATGATCGAGCCGTTCGTGGACGGGCAGGTGAAGGAGCACGCCGAGACCGGCGAGAAGATGATCTCCTACGGGCTGTCCAGCTACGGCTACGACATCCGCGTGGCCGACGAATTCAAGGTGTTCACCAACGTACGCAACGCCATGGTGGACCCCAAGGCCTTCAGCGAGGACAGCTTCGTGGACTTCCAGGGGCCGGAGTGCGTGATCCCGCCCAACAGCTTCGCCCTCGCCCGCACCCTGGAGTACCTGCGCATCCCGCGCGACGTGCTCACTATCTGCATCGGCAAGTCCACCTACGCCCGCTGCGGCATCATCGTTAACGTCACGCCGCTCGAGCCGGAGTGGGAGGGCCACGTGACCCTGGAGTTTTCCAACACCACCCCCTTGCCGGCGAAGATCTACGCCAACGAGGGCGTGGCGCAGATCCTGTTCCTGGAGTCGGACGAGGCCTGCGAGGTCTCCTACGCCGACCGCGCCGGCAAGTACATGGGCCAGTGGGGGGTTACCCTGCCCCGTTCCTGAGCCCGCCTCCGGGCGCAAACCCCGGCCGGGCGTCCCACGTCACACCCCGGAGCCGACACCGGTGGAGCCGAATCCGCCCCCGCCCCGTGCCGTCTCGTCCAGGTCGTCCCGGGGCTCCCACGCCACTCGGGTGACGGGGGCCACCACCAACTGGGCCATGCGGTCCCCGCGCGCTAGGGTGACTGGCTCCGCCCCCAGGTTGATCAGGATGACCTTGATCTCGCCCCGGTAGTCGGCGTCGATGGTGCCGGGGGTGTTGAGCACTGTGACCCCCTGCTTGGCCGCCAGGCCCGAGCGGGGCCGCACCTGCGCCTCGAAGCCCGGCGGAAGCGCCATGGCAACCCCCGAGGGCACCAGGGCCCGCTCACCGGGGTCGAGGGTGAGCGGCTCCTCCACGGCGGCCAGCAGGTCCACGCCGCTGGCGTGGTCGGAGGCGTACTCGGGCAGGGGCAGGTCTCCCGCGTGGTCCAGTTGCACGATGGGTACCTGGAGGGGGGAATGGCTCATGGGGCTCCTTTCGGCGCAGGCAGGGCCGGGGGAAAACGGTGCGAGCACGGGCGGCTTGGCGCCCTGGGAACCATAGGGGGTTTGGGGCCGTTAGGCAATGCGCCGGTGCGGGGAAGGCGCGGCTAGGCCAGACGGGGGGCGATCCGGGCCAGCAGGGCGCGGGCCACCTCATGCTTGGTGCCGAAGGGCAGGGTCTCCTCGCCGTCGGGGCCGAGCAGGGTGACCCGGTTGGTGTCCGCCTCGAAGCCGGCGTCGGCCTCGGTAACGTCGTTCACCGCCAGCCAGTCCGCCCCCTTCGCGGCGCGCTTTTCCCGGCCGTGGGCCAGGGCGTCGTGGGTCTCGGCGGCGAACCCCAGGGTCACGGGGCCGTTATCCAGGGCGGCCACCGCGGCGAGGATGTCCGGGTTGGGGGTGAGCTCCAGGGCGAAGCCCCCCTTGCCCTTGCGCTTGCGATCGAGCCGTTCGGCGGGTTTGTGGTCGCTCACCGCGGCGCAGCCAACGAACAGGTCCGCGTCCGCGGCCCGCTCCTGTACGGCGTCCAGCATCTCTTCCGCGGTCTCCACACGCACCGTGTCCACCGCCACCGGATCGGGGAGCGCGGTGGGCCCGCTCACCAGGGTCACTGCTGCGCCGAGCTCGGCGGCGGTGGCCGCCAGGGCGTAGCCCATCTTCCCCGAGGAGCGGTTGCTCACGAACCGCACCGGATCCAGGGGCTCGCGGGTGGGCCCGGCGGTAATGACCACCCGTTTTCCCGCCAGGGGCTTGACGGCCAGCCGGATGCGCAGGTGCGCCACCAGCTCGGCGGGCTCCAGCATGCGGCCGGGGCCCTCCTCGCCGCAGGCCTGGTCGCCCGCCGCCGGGCCCAGCAGGGTGACGCCGTCGGCTTCGAGCTGCTCGGCGTTGCGCCGGGTGGCGGGATGGGCCCACATCCGATGGTTCATGGCCGGGGCGGCGAGCACCGGTGCGGTGGTGGCGAGGTGCACCGCACCGAGCAGGTCGTCGGCCCGCCCCTGCACCAGGCGGGCGAGGGTGTCGGCGGAGGCGGGGGCCACCAGCAGCGCGTCCGCCCAGCGCGCCAGGGCGATGTGGTCCATGGCCGACTCCTCCGCCGGGTCCAGCAGGGCGGTGCGCACGGGGGCGCCGCTCACCGCCTGCAGGGCCATGGGGGTGACGAAGTGGGCACCCCCTTCGCTGAGCACCACGCGCACCTCCGCCCCTGCCTCGCGCAGCCGGCGCACCAGCTCCGGGGCCTTGTAGGCGGCGATGGAGCCGGTGACGGCGAGCAGGACGCGGGCCCCCGCCAGGGGGTCGGTGCCGGGGTTCTCCGGGGGTTGGCTCATGGCGGGCGCCCCGGGCTCAGTGACCGCGGCCGGGGACGCGGTCCAGGACGAGCCCCAGCAGCAGACCGGCGCCCAGTCCCACCCAGCCCGCCGTGGACGGGGCCAGGGGCACCACCTCGCCGCGCGCCAGTGCCCACAGGCCCACGAAGCCCACCAGGGCGAGCAGGGCGGGCGGGATCAGGCGGTCGAGCAGGTTGCTGACCGGGTTGGACTGGGGGTCCGTCATGCCGAAGCTCCGGGTCGCGAAAGGGTCACCATAGCAGGCCGGGCCACACATGATAGAACATCAGGGTGAGCAGCGCTGTAAGCACCGCGGTCATCACCAGGTTGAGCACGATTCCGGCCCGCAGCATGTGCGCCTGGCGCAGGTAACCGGAGCCGAAGGCCACGGCGTTGGGCGGCGTGGCCACCGGCAGGGCGAAGGCGAAGCTCGCCGCCACGCCGCCCGCCACCGCCAGGAACACCGCCGCGCCGGTCTCGGACAGGCCCAGCGTGCCGGCCAGCAGGCCGCCGATGCCGATGAGCAGCGGGGCGATGATGGTGGCGGTGGCCGTATTGGAGGTGACCTCGGTGAGGAAGATCACCAGCAGCACCACCGCCCCAACCAGCAGCACGATGGGGGCACCCGTGAGGGCGGAGAAGAAACCCTCCGCCACCCACTCCGTGGCCCCGGTGCGGGCGAAGGCGTCGGCCAGGCAGATGCCGCCGCCGAACAGCAGGATGGTGCCCCAGTCGATGGGCACCAGGTCCTCCCACTCCATGGTGTCCGCCAGCACCAGGGCGGGGATGGCGGCCAGGCCCACCAGCACGTAGTAGAGCAGCCCCTGGTGGCCGTTGCCGGTGCCCAGCAGGTTGGCGCCCTCGCCGCCGAACAGGGTGGTGCGAGCGGCTTCCGGCAGCCAGTCCCCGGCCAGGAAGTCCAGGCCGCCGAGCACCCATAGGGTGGCGGTGACGGCGAAGATCCAGGCCACCCGGCGGCCGCGCGGCTCCAGGGGGCCCTCCTCCGCCAGGGTGCGCCCCGCTTCGGCCCGGGCGCCGGCCACATCCAGGTCCCCCGGCGGGTAGAGCCAATAGGTGAGCAGGTACCAGGCCAGCGGCAGGGTCACCAGGACGATGGGCAGGCCGATGAGCAGCCAGTCGGCGAAGCCGATGGAGTAGTCCAACAGCCGGTCCAGTTGCGCCGCCACCACCGTGTTGGGCGGGGTACCGATGAGGGTGGCCACGCCGCCGATGGAGGCGCCGTAGGCGGTGCCAAGCAGCATGGCCACCTGCAGGTTGGTAAAGGCGTGTGGAGGCTCGGCGTCGGTACGGACCCCGTGGCGGCCCACCACCTGGGCCAGGATGCCCACGGCGATGGGCACCATCATGGCGGTGGTGGCGGTGTTGGATACCCACATGGACAAAAAGGCGGTGGCCAGCATCACCGCCAGCACCAGCAGCCGCGGCGAGCTGCCCATGACCGCCAGCAGGCGCAGGGCGATGCGTCGGTCGATGCCGTATTTCTGCAGGGCGTTGGCCAGCATGAAGCCGGCGATGAACAGGAAGATCAGGGGGTCGGCGAAGCCGGCCAGGGCCGGCTCCATGTCGCCGTAGACGCCGAGCGCGGTGAGTAGCACCGGGATGGTAAGCGCCGTCACCGCCAGCGGCAGGGCCCCGGTGACCCACAGGAAGGCGGCGAAGAACAGGGTGGCCAGGGCGTACTGCCCCGCAGCGGACAGACCGGCGGGGGTGGGCAGGGCGCCGATGAGGGCGGTGCCCGCCGCGGCGGCGGCGAACAGCGCCAGTCTACGGGCGGCGGGGGTGCTGGCCACGGAGACTCCCCTGCGGTGGGCCACGAAAGTCGGAAGAAAACGTCAACAAGCCAAGAAGCGGAGAACCGCAAAGGACGCCAAAGGCGCCAAGGGCAGCGGGGGTTGCAAGAATACCTTTTTGAGCAATGGGATGCAGCGGTTGGCTTTGCTCGGCACCCGGGGAGTGCTCCGGAAGGTCGCGGCGGGGGCCGCCGCTCCTACCACGGAGCTGAATCGAAGGTGTAGAAGGGACCTCCAGGTTGCGACAATCTCGTTTGGCCTACCCGGTCGCGGTCTGGAGACCGCTCCTACATTGACTGGATAGGCCCGTAGGAGCGGCGGCCCCCGCCGCGACCACCAACCCGGGCCTCCCGGTTCTTGGCGCCTTGGCGTTTTCGGTATCCTCCCCGCCCAACCAGCCCGAAAGAGCCAAGAGGCATGGCCACCAGGAAAGCCCACGCGCATACGCCCCTGGAGCGAGTGCTCGCCGATCTGGAGGGCCAGGACCGCTTCCGCCGGGAGCGGGCCCACTACCGCTACGTGCCGCCGCGGCCGGCGACGTACGGTGACCTGGACCTCGATCCGCGCCTTGCCGAGGTGCTGGCCGCCGGCGGAATGGAGCGCCTCTACACCCACCAGGCCGAAGGGGTGGCGGCGGCGCGCCGCGGCGAGCACGTGGTGGCCATGACGCCCACCGCCTCCGGCAAGAGCCTCGTCTACAACCTGCCGGTGCTGGAGGCGGCGCTGGCGGACCCCGCCGCCCGGGCGCTGTACGTCTTCCCCCTGAAGGGCCTGGAGCAGGACCAGGTGGGCGGCCTCAACGCCCTGGCGGGCGAGCTGGGCCTGCATCCGGCGCCGGGAGCCCGCGAACAGGGGCCCCTGCAGGCGGCGGAGGTCTATGACGGCGACACCCCGGGCCACCGCCGCACCAAGATCCGCCAGCAGCCGCCCACCGCCCTGTTCACCAACCCGGACATGCTCCACCTGGGCCTGCTGCCCCACCACGACAAGTGGGCGGAATTCTTCGCCAACCTGCGCTATGTGGTGGTGGACGAGATCCACACCTACCGCGGGGTGTTCGGCAGCCACGCCGCCCAGGTCTTCCGCCGCCTGCGCCGGGTGGCGCGCCACTATGGCGCCGAGCCGCAGTTCATCGCCTGCTCGGCCACCATCGCCAACCCCGCCGAGCTGGCGGAGACCCTGCTCGGCGTGCCCTTCACCGCGGTCACCGAAAGCGGCGCGCCGGCCGGCGGCAAGCACTTCTATTTCGTCCGCCCCGAGGCCAGCCCCTACACCACCGCCACGGACCTGTTCCTGCGCTGCCTGGAAACGGGCCTCAAGTCCATCGCCTTCACCCGCGCCCGGCGCGCCACCGAGCTGGTCTACCAGTGGGCCGCCGAGCGCGGCGGGGCCCTGGCCGAGCGCATCAGCCCCTACCGCGCGGGCTTCCTGCCCGCCGAGCGCCGCGCCATTGAGCAGCGCCTGTTCTCCGGCGAGCTGGACGGCGTGGTCTCCACCTCCGCCCTGGAGCTGGGCGTGGACATCGGCGAGCTGGACGCCTGCGTGCTGGTGGGCTACCCGGGTTCGGTGGCAAGCACCTGGCAGCGCGCCGGGCGGGTGGGCCGGCGCGGGGAGGACGCGGTGATCTTCCAGGTGGCCGGCAACGACGCCCTGGACCAGTACTTCATGCGCCACCCCGAAACCTTCTTCGAGCGCAGCCATGAGGCCGTGGTGGTGGACCCGGCCAACCCGCGCCTGCTCGGCCAGCATCTGCCCTGCGCCGCCGCCGAGCTGCCCCTGCGCGGCGACGATCCGGTCTACGCCGGAAAGGATCCGGGCCCCTTCCAAGAGGCCTTGGCGGGCCTGGAGGCCGACGGCGGCCTGCGCCGCGAGGGGGACACTTGGTACGCGGTCTTGCCCAGCCCCCACCGCGCCGTGGGCATCCGTGCCATCGGCTCCGCCTTCCGCATCCTCGACGAGGCGGGCAAGCCCCTGGGCGACCTGGACGGCGACCGGGTGCTGCGCGAGGTCTTCCCTGGCGCGGTCTACCTGCATCGGGGCCGGAACCACCGCATCGTCGAGCTGAACCTGGAGGGCCGCTACGCGGTGGCCCGCCCCGCCAAGGTCCACTACTACACCCGGGCCCTGTCCGACGAGGACACCGACATCCGCGAGACGAGGCGCCGGCGGCGCGGCAACCGGCTCATCCCCCATTTCGGCGACCTGCGCATCACCCGCCGCGTCACCGGCTACGAGCGCCGCCGCACCTCGGATGGCAAGCGCATCGGCACCCACGACCTGAGTCTTCCCGCCACCACCTTCGACACCGAGGGGCTGTGGCTGCCGGTCACCGGGGACGCGCAGACGGCCATCCGGGAGGCCGGCGCCGACCTGCCCGGCGCCCTGCACGCCGCCGAGCACGCCCTGATCAAGATGCTGCCGCTGTTCGCCCTGTGCGACGCCACCGACGTCGGCGGCGTCAGCTACCCCCTCTACCCGCCCCTGAACGGCCCGAACATCTTCGTCTACGACGGCTACGAGGGCGGCATCGGCTTCTCCCGGCGCGGCTTCGAGACCCTGGGCGACTGGCTCATCGCCACCCTCCAGGCCCTGCGGGAGTGCCCCTGCGACGCGGGCTGCCCCTCCTGCGTGCAGGACCCCCAGTGCGGCAACGCCAACGAGCCCCTGGACAAGCACGGCGCCATCGCCCTGCTGGCCCATTGGCTGGGGGAGCCAGCGGCCGCGGGTCCCGCGGCCCGCCGGGCAACGGCTTAATGGTCCCGGGCGGGAGCCGGGCTTTTCCCTTTTGGAGAATCCCCGCCGAACGGGGCGTTGGCCCTCAGGCCTGCTCCGGGCCGATCCAGCGGTGGGCGGGCGCGGGACGGGCGGTGGCGAGGGCCTCCAGCAGGGTCTCCGGCTCAGGGGCCTCGGCCAGCAGGGCGCGCTGCTCCGGGCGCAGGAAGCCCTCCGTGACGGTCTCGTCCAGGAAGCGGATCAGGGGGTCGTAGTAGCCGGCGGCGTTGAGCAGCCCGCAGGGCTTGGCGTGCAGGCCGAGCTGGGCCCAGGTGAAGACCTCGAACAACTCCTCCAGGGTGCCTATGCCCCCGGGCAGGGCGATGAAGGCGTCGGCCAGCTCTGCCATGCGCGCCTTGCGGGCGTGCATGGAGTCAACCACCTCCAGGTCGGACAGCTGGTGGTGGGCGAGCTCCCGGGTGCACAGGGCTTCGGGAATCACTCCGACCACCTCTCCCCCCGCTCCCAGGGCGGCATCCGCCAGCACCCCCATGAGCCCGGTGTGGCCGCCGCCGTAGACCACCCCAATGCCGCGGGTTGCGAGGCGGCCTCCGAGCGCGGCGGCCGCCTCGGCGTAGGCGGGCCGGTTACCGGACCCGGAGCCGGCGAAGACGCAGATGCGTTCCATGGCTTCCCTCTTTAGTAGGTTGGCGTTGGCCGGCCGCGGTCTAGGGGCTCTCCGGGGAGGTCGGTCGGCGGTTGTACCAGCGCCCCAGGAACACCAACAGGAGGGCGGCCAGATTGGGATACCACACCCAGGGCTGGGCCCAGGAGACCCCGTCCACCGTGTAGCCGGACAACGGCCACAGGAACGGGGTGGGGAAGTAGGCCGCCGTGTGGGTGGGGATGTCCACCAGGATGTGCAGAGGCCAGGCCAGCATGGCGAACCCCAGCGGACGGTTGTAGCGCCAGGCCAGGGCCGCGCACAGCCCCGCCACCAACAGGCTGTGGCCCCAGGCGTAGTTGGCGAACACCCACCCCGGGAGGAGCTCCAGCGGCGGCGGGCCGTCGTGGCCGCCGAATTGGCCGGTGAGTAGCCGTCCGGTGAACCAGGGCCCGAAGGAGACCAGGTCGGGGAAGGCGCCGAAGAACAGGGCGGTCTTTATCCGGCCGCGGAAGCCGAACAGCCCGCCGCCCCACAGGGTGTGGCTCAGGGTGTCCACGTCGGGTCCGCGCTCCTGCGTCGCTGGGAACCCGCTCGATCCTGCCGCGGCCCAGCGCCGGGCGCAAGAGGAGCAGTCAGATCCAGAACTGCGGGTAGCGGCGGTTTTTGGGCAGGTTGTTCACCAGCAGCCCCACCGCCAGCATGAGCATCGCCCCCGTGCCGGCGGGCACCAGCGCGAACAGGTAGCCCAGCTCGTGGACCTGCTCGCTGCCGATCACCGCGATCAGGGCGGTGGCGCCCCCGGGCGGGTGCAGGGTGCGGGTGGCGTGCATGGCGGCGATGGCGGTGGCTACGGCCGCCGGAATGGCCACGGAAGGTAGGTCGCCGAGCAGCTGGTAGCAGGCCACACCCACCAGCGCCGATACCACGTGGCCGCCCACCAGGTTGCGCGGCTGGCCCAGCGGGCTGCGGATGGCGCCGAAGACCAGCACCGCCGATGCGCCGAAGGAGCCGATGAGCAGCATCAGGTCGCTGCGGGACACCATCTGCATGTGCAGCTCGGCGATGAGGGCCATGCCGAGGAAGGAGCCCAGCCACGACCAGCCGATCTCGGCCAGGGGCACGCGCGGGGGGGCGTGGGTGGCGCCGCGCATCTTGAGGAAGTATACGAGCAGTCGCCGGAAGGGACGCCCCTTCCGCCAAAGGATGCCTTGCATGTCGGTATGGTTCCCTAGGGGGTCTGACTGCCGGCGGAGAAGGCGGTGAAGACGGATTCCACCAGGTCCCAGCGGGACACGATGCCGGCCAGCCGGTCCTCATCGTCGAGCACGGGGAGGCGGTTCACCTGCCACTCCGCGAACCGGGCGGCGATCTCGGGCAGGGGGGTGTCCTCCCGGAGGGTGGCCACCTCCCGGGTCATTATGTCCGTCGCCACATGGGCGTAGGCGTGCTCCTCCGCCCCGGCTGTGGCCGGCAGGATCTCGATGACGGTGTGGTCGCCCTCCTCGCGGGCGTGGGTGACGAAATCGTGCTCCGAGACGATGCCCGCCACCCGTCCGCGCTCGTCCACCACCGGCAGTCCGGAGATGCGGTGGCGGATCATCAGCCCCGCCACTTCCGTGAGCGGCGTGTCCGGGGTCACTGTGACCACGGCCCGGACGAGGAGGTCCCGTGCCCGCAGCGCCCCGCTGAGGCGCTGCAGGGCGTGGCGGAAGGCGAGGTGGTAGATCTCCCGGAAGTCCTCCGGGGTGATGTCTATATAGGCGCGGATGGCCGTCATGGCCGTCTGGATGTCCTCCTCCGTGAGCTCCACCTCCACGGGGGGGACCCGGCCGCTGCCTTCTCCTGAACCCGGCATGGGGAAAAATATCCTGATATTAGAATGAAGCAAAAATTATACATCATTGAGAGGGTGAGGGGAGACCGGCCTGTCCCCCGTGCGGGCGGAACGTGCTAGTGTCCTGATGATGAAGGGGAGGCGAGAAAGGGGAGCCTATGGCGATCACCGACTGGCCGGCGGAGGCCCGGCCCCGGGAGAAACTGACGGAGCGCGGGCCGGAGGCGCTCACCGACGCCGAGCTGCTGGCCATCTTCCTGCGCACGGGCACCCGCGGCCGCTCGGCGGTGGACCTGGCCCGCGACCTGCTGGAGCGCTTCGGCGGGCTGCGGCCGCTGCTAGCGGCGGACGAGGCCGCCTTCTGTGCCGCCCCGGGCCTGGGGGCCGCCAAGTACGTTCAGCTCCAGGCGGTTACGGAGATGACGCGCCGCTACCTGGCCGAGGGGCTGTTCCGGGACGAGCCCATCGAATCGGCCCGGGCGGCGCGAGACTACCTGACCGCCCGGCTGCGGGAGCGGGCCCGGGAGGTGTTCGCGGCGCTGTTCCTGGATACCCGGCACCGGGTGGTGGCCTTCGAGGAGTTGTTCCAGGGCACCATCGACGGCGCGGCGGTGCATCCCAGGGAGCTGGTGAAGCGGGCCCTCCACCACAACGCCGCCGCGGTGATCGTGGCCCACAACCACCCCTCGGGGGTGGCCGAGCCCAGCGCCGAGGACGAGCGGATCACGGCGCGGCTGCGCCAGGCCCTGGAGCTGGTGGAGGTGCGGCTGCTGGACCACTTCGTCATCGGCGACGGCGAGGCGGCGTCCTTCGCCCAGCGTGGTCTCCTCTAGGAGTGCCCCGTCTGCTATCCCTGGGCGGGAACCTCCCCGAGCCAAGGGGATAGGCCGCAGAAGACGGGTCCGTTCCGGGACATCCATCGCGTAGGGAGGTAGCCATGAACGGGGGCATCCGCCTGGGCAGCGTAGCGGGCATCGAGGTTCGCATGGACTGGAGCCTGCTGGTGATCTTCCTGCTGATCCTGGTCAGCCTGGGCGCCGGCACCTTCCCCGCCCTGCATCCCCAGTGGGCCCTTGCCACGTCGTGGGCCACGGCCCTGGTGGCCGCCGTGCTGTTCTTCGCCTCGGTGTTCCTGCACGAGCTGTCCCACGCGCTGGTGGGACGGGTCTACGGCATAACCGTGCGCCGCATCACCCTGTTCATCTTCGGCGGCCTGGCGCACATGGAGAACGAGCCCCGCCACTGGCGCGGCGAGCTGCTCATGGCCCTGGCGGGGCCGGTGACCAGCCTGGCTCTGGGGGTGGGCTTCCTCCTGCTCGGCGGGCTCGCCCTGGGCCCGGAAGGGCTGGATCCGGAGCGGCCGCGGGAGAGCCTGGCCCGGATGAGCCCGGTGGCCACCCTGCTGTTCTGGCTGGGCCCGGTGAACCTCATCCTCGGCGTCTTCAACCTGGTGCCGGGCTTCCCGCTCGATGGCGGGCGCGTGCTGCGGGCGGTGATGTGGGGGATCACCGGCAACCTGCGGCGCGCCACGCGCTGGGCCTCCCGGGCCGGCCAGGGCTTCGCCTGGCTGCTGATCCTCACGGGCGCGGCCCTGATCCTGGGGGCGCGCCTGCCCGTCCTCGGCGCGGGCCCGGTCAACGGCCTGTGGCTGGCCTTCATCGGCTGGTTCCTGCACAACGCCGCCCTGGCCAGCTACCGCCAGCTCCTGGTGCGGGAGGCCCTGCACGATGTCCCCGTGCGCCGGCTCATGGAGGCGGACCCGGTGGCGGTTCCCCCCGACATGACCCTGGGGGCGCTCGCCGACGGCCCCTTCGAGGGGGCCGGCCAGCGGGTCTTCCCGGTGGTGGACAACGGGCGGATGGTGGGGCTGGTGGGGTGGCCGGAGGTGCGGACCCGCGACCGCGAGGCGTGGGAGCGCGTGCGGGTGGCCGAGGTCATGGTGCCGGAGGAGCGTGTGGCGCGGGTGGCCCCCGGGCAGGAGGCGGAGGAGGCCCTGGCCGTCCTGACCCGGGCGGGAGTCAACCAGCTACCGGTGGTGGAGGACGGGCGGGTGCTCGGCCTGCTGCGGCGGCGGGACCTGCTCCATTGGGTGGCCCTGCACGGCGACCCCGAGCTGGCGGACCTGGAGCGGGGCGGCTAGCGCCGCCTCCGGCCCCGCACCATGCGGGCCAGACCGCGGTCCGAGGGCGGCAGGAGCAGCAGCCGCAGCAGGATGCGGTAGACCTCGCCGCGGGGGACCTTGATGGTGTCCTGGGCGTCCAGGAGGCGCTCGGGCTGGGCCTCGATGCGGTCCAGGGTGCGCTTCGCCAGGACGGCCGGCAGGGCGGCCGCTGCCCGGCGCCGGAGCCAGCGGTGGGGCAGGTGGTGGAAGAATTCCAGGCCCGCTTCCAGATCGGCGTGGGCCGCGGCGATCTGGGCGTCCAGGAGCGGGCGGAGGGGGCCGTGGGCGTCCGGGAAGAACAGGTCGCGTGGCTCCAGGCCATGGGCGGACAGGCTGCTCTCCGGCAGGTAGCAGCGGCCCTGGCGAATGTCCTTGGCCAGGTCGCGCAGCACGTTCACCCGCTGCAGGGCCTTGCCCAGGCGGACGCCGGCCTGCTCCATATTCTGCAGGTCCAGCCCGGTGATGCGGTGGGAGGTGGCGGCCAGCTCCTTGGCCCAGTAGCCGCCCACGCACCCGGCGTTGCCGTAGAGGTAGTCCTCCAGGGCGGGCTCGTCGGGCAGGGCCACCACCCGCTCGCCCGCCTCGGCGAAGCGCCCCAGGTCCTCGCGCATGGCGCCGATCAGGGTCACCGCCACCTCCCCCGCCCGCTTGCGGGCCGGCACCTCCATCTCGCTCACCCAGCGGGCCACGTCGGGAAGGCGCTCCAGCAGGGTGCGCTCCTGCGGACCGCCGCCCGGGCCCAGGGGGGCGGGCTCCAGGGTGACCGGCTCGCCGCGGGCCAGCCGGGTGGCCGTGTCCTCCAGGGTTTCCAGCACCCGCAGGCGCGCGGCGGGGTCCACCGCGTCGGTGTCGGCCACGGTGTCCGCCGCCCGGGCGAAGAGGTAGGCGCGGGCGAAGTGGTCGCCCATGGCGGGCGGCAAAAGGCGCAGGGTCAGCGCGAAGGAGCGCGCCAGGACGTCCAGCAGCTCCTTGGGGTCCGGGGCCTCTTCCAGCCTCGCGTATTCAGCACTGTTGTCCGAAATGGCTCGCCTTCTCCCGGAAATAGGCACGCAATTGGGCTTCGAAGTCCTCGGGGACGGACCCCGGGATGCTCGGGCGCTCCGCCAGGGCCTGCCACCAGGCCCGGACCCGGGGGAAGTCCCCGTAGTCGGACAGGTCCACGATCCGCTCCAGGATGGCGAAGCGCTGCAGCAGGGGCGCGTAGGCCGCGTCCACCAGGGAGAAGCCCTCGCCGTTGAACAGGGGTCCGGTGATGGCCTCCTCGAGGCGGGCGAGGCGGTGCTCCGCCTGGTGCCACCGGTCCTCGAACCCCTTGGCGTCCTCCGCGATCATCATCTGGAACTGATCGAAGATCAGCTGCTCGCCGAAGGCGATCCAGGCGCGGTTGTGGGCCCGCCGCACGGGGTCTTCCGGGTGCAGGTCGCCCTCGGTCACCTCGTTGACGAACTCGCTGATGACCGCCGACTCGAAGATCACCTCCGAGTCGTCCACGCGGAGCACCGGCACCTTGCCCTCGGGGCTGATGGCCAGGAACCAGTCCGGCTTGTCGGCCAGGTCGATATAGGTGGTTTCGAACGCCGCGCCCTTCTCCAGCAGGGTGATGATGGAGCGCTGGACGAACGGGCACAGTGGAAAGCTGATCAGCTCGAGCTTCATGGGCTCCCTACCTCTCTCCAGGACGGGGCTAGTTTAGGGACAAACCGGGGCCTTGCCCACCCCGGGGAACGGTCGGCAACGGGGGGGCGGGCGGCTACAATAGGGCCCACCTTGAGCCCACCCATGCGAAGGAGGCCCGGCTTGAAGATCGCCACCTGGAACGTGAACTCCATCCGCACCCGCAAGGAGCATGTGCGGGCCTTCCTGGAGGAGCACCGTCCCGATGTCCTGGGGCTGCAGGAGATCAAGGTGACGGACGACCAGTTCCCGGCGGCGTTCTTCGCCGAGGCGGGCTACCGGTCCACGGTGTACGGCCAGAAGACCTACAACGGGGTGGCCTTCCTGGCCCGGGAGGGCTTCCACGAGGCCGCCGACGTGGCGCGGGGCTTTCCGGACGAGGGCGAGGACGCCCATTCCCGCCTGATCGCCGCGCGCTTCGGCCCCGTGGTGGTGGTCAACATCTACCTGCCCAACGGCTCCGAGGTGGGCTCGGAGAAGTACGCCTACAAGCTCGACTGGATGCAGCGGCTGCGGGAGTGGCTGGACGCCACCTACGGGGCCGAGGAGCCGGTGGTGCTGGTGGGGGACTTCAACGTCGCCCCCGAGGACCGCGACGTTCACGACCCCGAGGCCTGGCGCGGCCGGGTCCTGTTCTCCGAGCCGGAGAAGGAGGCCCTGGAGGCCATCCGGGCCTGGGGCTTCACCGACTGCTTCCGCCTCCACCACGAGGACGCCGGCCGGTTCTCCTGGTGGGACTACCGCATGAACCAGTTCCGCCGCGACATGGGTCTGCGCATCGACCACGTCTGGGCCAGCCGCCCCGCCGCCGAGGCCTGTTCCGTTTGCGACATCATCGTGGAACCGCGCCGCTGGGAGCGGCCCTCGGACCACGCGCCGGTGGTGGCCGAGATCGACCTCTAAAAAATTTAACCGCCAAGGAAAAACGGAAAAGGCAAAGAAGGCTCGGTAGCACCTACATCCAGGGTTGGCAATTGGTAATGGGGTGGTAATCCACCCATTGCCTGGCTACCTGGACCTTTTCCGTAGCTTTTAGCCGTTTCTTGCTGTCTTTGGCCGTTCTTGGCGCGCTTGGCGTCCTTGGCGGTTAGGTGCCGTTAGCCGTTTTTCTCCGCCTGCTGCACCTCCTGCACCGCGAAGGCGCTCATGTTCACCACGTCGGTGGCCGAGGCGCCCCACTCCACGATCTGCACCGGTTTCTCCATGCCCACCAGGATGGGCCCCACCGCCTGGGCGCGGCCCAGATGCATGAGCAGCTTGTAGGCGGCGTTGCCGGCGTCGAGGTCGGGGAACAGCAGCACGTTGGCCCCCGCCGACAGGCCGGCGAAGGGGAACAGCTCCTGCAGCAGGTGCGGCTCCACGGCGGCGTCCGCTTGCATTTCGCCCTCCACCTCCATCTCCGGGTGCGCCTCGTGCAGCAGCGCCACCGCGTCGCGAACCTTTTGGGCCCGCGGCGAGCGGGAGGCGCCGAAGTTGGAGAAGGACAGCATGGCGATACGCGGCTCCATGCCCAGGTGGCGCACCAGGCCGTTCGCCTCCACCGCCAGGCGCGTCAGGTCTTCGGCGGAGGGGTCGATGTTGACGGTGGTGTCGCCGAGGAAGTAGATGCGCTCGCCGACGAACAGCATGTGCATGCCGAACACGCGGCGGTGGGGGATGATCTGCAGGGAGGGCCGCAGGAGGGTGGCGTAGTGATTCTCCACGCCGCCCACCAGGGCGTCGGCGTCGCCGCGGCGCACCATCATGGCCGCGAAGCGGAACGGATCGATGCGCATGGCCCGACGGGCGTCGCGCAGGCTCAGGCCCTTGCGGCCGCGCAGGGTGTGCAGGTCGGCGATGTAGTCTTCGATGGCGGGGAATTGCGCCGGGTCCACGATCTTCAGGCCGTCCGGGGACACGCCCTCCTCGGCCAGGCGCTCGCGGATGACGCGCTCCCGGCCCACCAGCAGCGGCTCCGCCAGCCCCTCGTCGCGGACGGCCTCCGCCGCCCGCAGGATGGTGCGGTTCTCGCCCTCCGGGTAGACCACCCGCTTCGGGGCGCGGTGGGCGCGGCGCATGACCTTGCGCATGAGCAGCATGGAGCGGTCCAGCAGGCCCTCCAGTTGCGCGGCGTACTCCCGGGCCTCCGGGGCGGCCACGGTGGCCGCCCCGGTCTCCGCCGCGGCCTGGGCCACCGCCGGCGGCACCCACTGGATCAGCCGCGGATCCAGCGGCTTGGGGATGAAGTAGTCGGGGCCGAAGGCCAGCCGGTCCACGTCGTAGGCCTGGGCCACCTCGTCGGGCACCGGCTCGCGGGCCAGGGCGGCCAGGGCGCGGGCGGCGGCGAGCTGCATCTCCGTGTTGATCTCGCGGGCTCGCACGTCCAGGGCGCCGCGGAAGATGAAGGGGAAGCCCAGGACGTTGTTCACCTGGTTGGGGTAGTCGGACCGGCCGGTGGCTATGATCAGATCGTCACGCACCGCATGGGCGTCCTCGGGGAGGATCTCCGGGTCCGGGTTGGCCAGGGCGAAGACGATGGGATGGGGGGCCAGGGAGGCGATGTGGTGGTCCTGGAGCATGCCGCCCACCGAGACGCCGATGACCACGTCCGCGCCCTCCAGGGCGTCCTCCAGGCTGCGTGCGTCCGTTTCCGCGGCGAACTCGGCCTTGTACGGGTCCACCTCGTCCTTGCGCCCCGCATGGACCACGCCCAGGCGGTCGGTGAGCCGCAGGTTCTCGCGCCGCGCACCCAGGGCCACCAGCAGGCGCAGGGTGGCGATACCCGCGGAGCCGGCGCCGATGCAGACGATGCGCGCGCTGCCGATGTCCTTGCCCTGCAGCTCCAGGGCGTTGATCAGCCCGGCGGCGATGATGATGGCGGTGCCGTGCTGGTCGTCGTGGAAGACGGGAATGTCCATGCGCGCCTTGAGCGCCTCCTCGATGCGGAAGCAGTGCGGCGCGCCGATGTCCTCCAGGTTGATGCCGCCGAAGGTGGGCTCCAGGCGGGCCACGGTGTCGATGAAGGTGTCCGGGTCCTCGGCGTCCACCTCCAGGTCGAAGACGTCGATGTGGGCGAAGCGCTTGAACAGCACGCCCTTGCCCTCCATCACCGGCTTGGCGGCCAGCGGCCCCACGTCGCCCAGGCCGAGGACGGCGGTGCCGTTGGTGATCACCCCCACCAGGTTGGCGCGGCTGGTGTAGTCGTAGGCGGTGGGCGGGTCGGCGTGGATGGCCCGCACCGGCTCGGCCACTCCCGGGGTATAGGCCAGCGAGAGGTCCCGCTGGGTGGCGCAGGGCTTGGTGGGCTCCACCTCGATCTTCCCGGGGCGGGGCTGGGCGTGGTAGCGCAGGGCGTCGGCGCGGAAGGATTCCTGGCTGGACATGGTGGGTCGCGTCGCTCCGTCGGATCAGGGCAGGTAGATGCGGCGGTCGGCGAAGCCGGCGTGCTCCAGGGCATCCACCGCCACCGGCACCTGGGCGGCGGGGAGGGTGATGACCAGGAGCGTCCCGCCGTCGGTGACATGGGTCTGCCAGAAGGGGGCGTCCTCCTTGGGGATCCCCAGCTCCTCCAGCTTTTCGGTCTGGTCGCCCTGGAACAGGTCCAGGTAGAAGCGGGCGAACCAGCCCCATACGGCGCCGATGGCCACCACCCCCGGCAGCCACAGCCAGTGGAAGCCGGTGGCCCACAGCAGCAGGCCCAGGGGCAGGGCGTATAGGGCGCCTTTGCGCGCCCAGAGCCACGGGGAGGTGAGCTGGCCGAAGTGCTCCGGGGCCTGTTCCGCGTCCACGCCGCCGGGCAGCTGCTGGTGGAAAACCCGGATGTGGCGCCCCTCGATGCCGGCCTCGGTGAGGGCCGTGACGGCCTGCCCGGCCGCGGGCAGGTCGGGGGTGGTCAGCACCACGCGGTGGCTGAGCTCGCCGTGCTCGGTCATCGCACCGCCTCGATCTGTGCGGGGTGGTGGATGCGGACGGCGGGCGTGCCCTCGTGCAGCCGGATCCAGCCGCGCACCACCACGGTTCGTGCCTGCAGCGCCTCGAGGGCCTTGCCGGCGTCGGCGAAGGCCTCGGCCCGGTCCTTGCGCAGGATGGCGACGAAGTCCTCCGCGAAGCGCAGGTAGACGTATTTGCGAGCCGTATCTACCGTTTTCACACGTCCGCGGATGCGGCGAAAGGAGTTGCGCAGGTCCCGGCCGCTATCGGCCCCCTGGACCTCGTAGCGGGACAGGGCCCAGATGCCGCGCCGGTCCCGGCGGGCCTGCCGCTCGGCGGCGAAGTAATCCGCCACCCGGGAGAGGTTGGGCGGGTGGACGGCCACGTGGGCGTGCCCGCGGCGCAGAAGCAGGGCGTTGACGCTGGTGCCGTCGGCGGTGAAGACGTGGGCGAGGGTCCGATCGTAACGGTCCGTCTCCTCCGCCCCCCGCTCCAGCCGCACCCTGCGGCCCGCCAGGAGGTCGCGCAGGAAGCGCCGGGCCTCCGGTCCCCCGCGCTGCGCCGGATCGCCCCCGTGGGCCACCTCCGGGGCGTTGAGGCCGATGAGGCGAACCCGGGTGCCGTTGGCGAGTTCGAGGGTGTCTCCGTCCAGCACCCGCTCTACCTCCCGAAGCTCCCCGGCCTCGGCCGGATCCGGCTTCGTTCCGGCGATCCGCTCCGCCTGCGGGGGCGGACGGTCGCCGTAGTGGACGGTCCCGTCCTCATCCTCCCAGCGATAGACCTCGCTGCCCGGGGCCCCTGGCGCCGGGAGCAGGACAAGCAAAAAAAGGGCGCCCGCCGGCGCCCTTTTCCACATGCCCATCCCGCCGGGCGCGGCCGGCTACTGGTCGCCGGCCTGCTGGCCGTACTTGCGGCGGAACTTCTCCACCCGGCCGGCGGTGTCCACGATCTTCTGCTGCCCGGTGAAGAAGGGGTGGCAGGCCGAGCACACGTCCACGTGGATGTCGCCCACCGTGGTCCGGGTCTCGAAGCTGTGGCCGCAGGCGCAGCTCACCGTGGCGGGTTGGTATTCGGGATGGATCCCTTCCTTCATCGCAGGGCCCTCGAAGCGCTGTAATCGCCGTTGGAAAAGCTTTATAGGATATAAGGAATTGCCGCGCCCCGCAAGCTAGCGGTTCATGCTGGCGAAGAAGTCCTCGTTGTCCTTGGTGGCCTTGAGCTTCTCCTGCAGGAATTCCATGGCCTCGTTGGAATCCATGGGGTGCAGCAGCCGGCGCAGGATCTGGGTCTTCTGCAGCTCCTCCTGGGTCATGAGGAGCTCCTCGCGGCGGGTGCCGGACTTGTTGATGTTGATGGCGGGGTAGAGGCGCTTCTCCGCCATCTTGCGGTCCAGGTGCAGCTCCAGGTTGCCGGTGCCCTTGAACTCCTCGAAGATCACCTCGTCCATGCGCGAGCCCGTATCCACCAGCGCCGTGGCCATGATGGTCAGGCTGCCGCCCTCCTCGATGTTGCGGGCGGCGCCGAAGAAGCGCTTGGGCTTGTGCAGGGCGTTGGCGTCCACGCCGCCGGTGAGCACCTTGCCGGAGCTCGGCACCGTGGTGTTGTAGGCGCGCGCCAGGCGGGTGATGGAGTCGAGCAGGATCACCACGTCGTTCTTGTGCTCCACCAGCCGCTTGGCCTTCTCGATGACGATTTCCGCCACCTGGGTGTGGCGCTGGGCGGGCTCGTCGAAGGTGGAGGAGATCACCTCGCCGCGTACCGAGCGCTGCATCTCCGTCACCTCCTCGGGCCGCTCGTCGATGAGCAGCACGATGAGGTAGCACTCGGGGTTGTTGGCGGTGATGGAGTGGGCGATGGACTGCAGCATCATGGTCTTGCCGGCCTTGGGCGGGGACACCAGCAGGCCGCGCTGCCCCTTGCCCACCGGCGATACCAGGTCGATGACCCGGCCGGTGAGGTCCTTCGGGTCGCCGTTTTCCACCTCCATGCGCAGCCGCTCCTCGGGGAACAGCGGCGTCAGGTTGTCGAGCAGGACCTTGTGCTTGGTGCTCTCCGGCGACTCGTAGTTGATCTGCTCGACCTTGAGCAGGGCGAAGTAGCGCTCGCTATCCTTGGGCGGCCGGATCTGGCCGGCCACCGTATCGCCCACCCGCAGGTTGAAGCGCCGGATCTGGCTCGGCGACACGTAGATGTCGTCGGGGCCGGCCTGGTAGGAGGCATCCGCGGCGCGCAGAAAGCCGAAGCCGTCGGAGAGGATCTCCAGCACCCCCTCGCCGTAGATGCTCTCACCCTGCTTGGCCCGGGCCTTGAGGATGTTGAAGATCAGGTCCTGCTTGCGCAGGCGGCCCACGCCTTCAATTCCCATCTCCTGGGCCAGCTCATTGAGGTCGTAGGCAGTTTGTGCCTTGAGTTCGTTGAGGTTCATGGGTGCGATTCGGTCCTGACTGCGTTTCCTGGATAGCGAGGGAGTTCGGGTCGGTGTGCTCGGGGTGGTCTCGGCTAGGGAATGGCCGTCATAGGCGGCGGAACGGCGGCGCCTGGGGGGAGCCGCCTCTTAGGGTATGTGATGGCCTACGCCACGGCGGCCAGGGGGTTGTCGGAAGATCCTGACGGGCCGGGCGAACGGCAAGCTTGCGGTTGGGGGCAGGGGCCCGGCGGACCGCCCTCTGGCGGCCTCGCGCTGGCCTCCGGCCCCGCCGGTGGTCCGGGTCGGGGGAAGGGCTCCCACTCCGCGGCAGGGGCAGCCCTGGGACGATGTTACAGGTTTTCCTCGACGAAGGCCTGCAGCTGGGCCTTGGACAGGGCGCCCACCTTGGTGGCCTCGACGTTGCCGTCCTTGAACAGCATCAAGGTGGGGATGCCGCGCACGCCGTACTTGGGGGGCGTGTTGGGGTTCTCGTCGATGTTCAGCTTGGCCACCTTGAGCTTGTCGGCGTACTCGTCCGACACCTCGTCGAGGATCGGGGCGGTCATCTTGCACGGACCGCACCATTCGGCCCAGTAGTCCACCAGCACCGGTTTGTCCGCGTTCAGCACTTCCTCTTCGAAGGTGCTATCGGTGACATCCAGAGTCGAGCTCATCCCTTCCTCCTGCGCTGGACCGGACGTACGGGATATTTAACCGCCCGGTCGCGGTTTCGGTAAAGGGGGCGCAGCCTGCCGGCGGCCCCCAGCGGGCCGCGGTGCTTGGTCAATGTAAGGGGGTCGGGGGCGGCGGTCAACCCTGCCTTGGCGGGAGAGGGCCGTCAGACACGCCGTTTGGCGTCCACCAGCTCCTGGAGGGTCATGGCGTCGAGGATCGCTTTGCCCCCTTCGACCGCGGTGAAAAAGACGAAGTTCGGACGCCCCTGGCGCCCCCGGGCCGCCAGGTGGTCCGCCAGGCGGCCCAGGGTCTCCGGGGCGTAGCGCCCGGGTCCCTCCAGGCGGCGATACACGGAGCCCGGAGGGTCGCCGTCGGTCGCCGGATGGGGGTCGGTGATCACCTCCCGGGGGGCGTCCACGTGGAGGGCGTTGGGCCAGAAGGCGGGCGCCTGGGTGGGGGGTTTCTGGGGCCAGACCAGGGCCGCCAGCTTTTCCCCCAGGGGCTCCAGGGCCCGGGCAAGGGGCAGCAGGTCGCCCCCCGCCGCCAGACGCCGGGCCCAGTCGCCCCCCAGGGGCAGGCTGAGGGCGGCGTCCTCCAGGGTGCCCTCCTCCCACGCGGCGACCGTCTCCGGGTCCGGGAGGGCCTGCACCGGCGGGAGCTCCAGGGCGTGGAACTGGGTGGTGTAGTACTCCAGCGCCCAATCCTCCGGGAGGTCCTCCGGGTAGAACCCGCTGGCGTCGTCGGGGAAGACCCAGCCGCGGGTGCCGATGTGGATGCCGCCGGCTCTCCGGTCCATCGGGGACGCCTCTTGGTTGCAATCGAACGGGGTTAGGCGGTTTTGCTATAGTGGCCCGGGATTTTATCAGTCCCGGGATGGTCCACGGAGAAGACGCATCCACTCCACCACCGACGGTTCTCTATGGAGAGGAGCTAGCCGATGAAAGCATGGTTCAAGCCGCGGAACGCCGCCTCCTCCGGCGGTACGGACACGGGCCGCCGGGGGGTGCTGCGCGGTCTGGCGGGGACCGTGGGCGGCGGTCTGTTGGCCCTGGGCGGAGCGCGGACGGCGCAGGCCCAGGACGAGCTGGCCTTCCCGGGGGAGAATCCCGACGCCAAGGTGCTGTATCAGCTCAACCGCAACGACCCCGAGTACCAGGGGCATATCATGCACAGCGCCTCCGTGGTCCTGCAGAACTACGACAACAACGCCGCCATCGTGGTGGAGTGCTTCGGACCGGGGATCCATCTCCTGCTCGAGGAGCCGCGTTCCCCGGTGGATCCGGAGGTGCGCGAGCGGATCCAGAGCTTGGCCGCCTACGACGTGAAATTCCACGCTTGCGGCGAGACCCTGAAGGCCCTCGGTCTCGGCAAGGAGGCCCTCATCGACGAGGCCACCTACGTAGCCAGCGGGGTGGTGGACATGGTCGAGCTGCAGAAAAACGAGGGCTACACCTACGTGGCCTGGTAAGGCCGGGCAAGGAGGAAGAACCATGCTGGGCAAGATCATACTGGGCGCCGGCGCCGTTTCCGTGGTGGCGGGCGGCATCGGCGGTTTCCTGACCGAGTTCCAGTCCGCCGTCTACGCGCTGGTGCCCGTGGGGCTCCTCCTGATCATGGTGGGCATGGTGCAATCCCTGAACACCTCGGACTGACCGCGGCCATGGCGACTCTCTACCATTACCCCTTCTGCCCTCCCGCCCAGCGGGTCCGCCTGGCGCTGGGCCTCAAGGAGATCCCGGCCGAGCAGGTGGCGCTGGCCTATACGGACCTGGAGACCCCCATCGAGCTTGCGGGCAAGAAGCAGGTGCCCATCTTCGTGACCGACGCGGGGGAGGTCTTGCTGGAGTCGGAGGCCATCCTGGGCCGGCTGGACCGGGACGCCCCGGAGCCGCCCCTGTTTGAGGGGGCCATCGATCCGGACGACTACGCCTCCCTGAAACGCTGGATGGAGGGTTTCGAGCCCCTGGTGGACCGGCTGCGCGGGCCGGTCCAGCTGGGCTACGCCGGGCTGGGCGACGACGAGGAGGCCGCCGCGTACTTCCGCCGCCAGGTGGAGAGCCGGCACGGCGCCCAGCTGGAGGAGCTGGTCAACGCCCGCTATGCGGACTACCGCCAATTCGAGGCGGAGGCCGAGCTGAAGCGCTTCGCCAACCTGCTGGCCAAGAGCCGCTTCTTCAGCGGCCGGCTGTCGGCGGCGGACCTCCTGATCGTCAGCGAATGGGGGTTCCTGCGCTGGGTGGACGGCGTGTCGCCGCCCCTGGACCTGCTCTATTACTTCGAGCGGGTGGAGGAGGCCTGCGGCGTGAAGCTGGCGAGCGGGGAGGACGCCCTCTTCTGAGGAGGCCCCCGCCTACACCTCCTTGTAGAACCGCATGCTCCCGGCGTCGGGATCCAGGTCCACCAGGTAGCCATTGCCGTCGGCCTTGTCGTGGAGCTGGGCCAGCGGCCTGAGGTTGTCGTGCCGGCCGGCGCCCAGCACCGCCTGCACGGGGTAGAGGCCGGGGCGCTTGAGCTCCGGCTTCTCGTTCAGGGGGTCCAGGTGCCGCGCCATGGCCACCAGGTCCTCCACCGGCTCGCCCTCGAACCAGACCACCACCTCGTCGCCGCTGTCCAGGGCCTCCGACAGCAGGTTCAGGGAATCATCGTTGTGCCATTGGATTTCCCGGGCCATGTTCCACTCCTTATGCTGAAGGGCTCGTACGTTCCAAGATGGGGCCGCGAGGGGCGCTCTACAACCGCCGGCCGCCTCGATCCCCTCCCGCCGAGCCGTCGTCGATCTGGTATTCCGACTCCTCCGCCACCGATTCGCCATTCTCGATCTTGGCCATCTTGACCGCCAGGCGCACGTCGTTGACGGAATCGGCGTGGCTCTGGGCCTCCTCGGCGGTGATCTCGCCGCGGTTGTACAGATCCAGCAGGGCCTGGTCAAAGGTCTGCATGCCCAGGTCCCGGGAGCTCTCCATCACCTGTTTGATCTCGCCGAATTTGCCCTGGGCGATGAGGTCGGCCACGGTCCCCGTGTTCAGCAGGATCTCCACCGCCGCCACCCGGCCGCGGCCGTCGGCGCGCGGGACCAGGCGCTGGGAGACGACCGCCTTCAGGTTGAGGGACAGGTCCATGAGGGTCTGGTTGTGGCGGTCCTCGTTGAAGAAGTTGACGATCCGCTCCATGGCCTGGTTGGCGTTGTTGGCGTGCAGGGTGGAGATGGCCAGGTGGCCGGTGTCGGCGAAGGCGATCACGTGCTCCATCACCTCGGCGTTGCGGATCTCGCCGATCAGGATCACGTCCGGGGCCTGACGCAGGGTGTTCTCCAGCGCCGACTCCCAGGAGTGGGTGTCCATGCTCAGCTCGCGCTGGTTCACCAGCGACTTCTTGTGGCTGTGCACGTACTCGATGGGGTCTTCCACCGTGATGATGTGGTCGGCGTGGGTGCGGTTGCGGTGGTCGATCATGGCCGCCAGCGAGGTGGACTTGCCGGACCCCGTGGCCCCCACCACCAGCACCATGCCGCGCTGGGCCTCGATGATCTCCCGCACCTGGTCCGGCAGGTTGAGCTCCTCGAAGGAGGGGATCTGGTCGTAGATGCGCCGGATCACCAGGCCGACGGTGCCCCGCTGGCGGAAGATGTTGACGCGGAAGCGCCCCAGCCCCTCGTAGGACAGGGCCAGGTTCAGCTCCAGGTCGCGCTCGAACTCGGCCTGCTGCCGCTCGCTGAGGATGGTGTGGGCGATATTCTCCGTGTCCGCCGGGCGGACCGCGGTCTTGCCGATCCGCGCCAGCTTGCCGTCCACCTTCATGGACGGCGGGGTCCCGGTGCTGAGGTAGAGGTCCGAGCCCTCCTTGTCCACCATGAACTTGAGTAACGCCTTCAGATCCATAAGGAATCGCCCCTGCATGCCCCGATTGGATGGCCGCGGAGCCCCCGGCTCCCGGCGCGGTCCCTAAAGGACTACCACAGCGGGGCGGGGCTGTGCAGGTGTGCCGTTACTCGCCCCGGATCCGAGAGCGGCAAGGTTGGGCCGGTCGAATGGAGTCCGGTGGGTCGCGCCAAAACCCATCCCCGTGGCCCTCGGGGTGCGGTATCCTTGGCGCGGCCGGACACCGGCCCCGATCTTTTCAACTCCCTGCCACGGAGGGTGCGCTTGTGTATCCGGATTCGACCTGGCTGATCGCGGTGGCGGCCGTCGCCGCCGCCTACGCCATCGGCTCCCTGACCTCCGCGGTGGTGGTCTCCCGGGCCCTCGGGCTGCCCGACCCCCGCTACGCCGGGTCCAAGAACCCCGGGGCCACCAACGTCCTGCGGTTGGGCGGCAAGCTGCCGGCGGCCCTGACCCTCATCGCCGATGTCCTCAAGGGCACCCTGCCGGTGGCCGTGGCCATGCTCTGGCTTTCCGGCTGGCCGTTGATGGCGGTGGCCGCGGCGCCCTTCCTGGGGCACCTGTTTCCCCTCTATTCCGGTCTGCGCAACGGCGGCAAGGGGGTGGCCACCGGGCTCGGGGTCTACATCGCGCTGGCGCCGCCGGTGGCCGGCTCCCTGGTGGCCACCTGGCTGGCGGTGGCCGCCCTCACCCGCTACTCCTCCCTTTCCGCCCTGGCCGCGGCGGTGAGCGTGCCCCTGTGGAGCGCCTTCTGGTACCCCGGCAGCACCCCGCTGCTCGGCCTGGGGGTGGTGCTCGCCGTGCTACTCGTCTACCGGCACAAGGACAACATCGCGCGCCTGCTCCGGGGCGAGGAATCCCGGATCGGCGACAAGTCTAAGACGGCCTGAAAGAGGCTAAAGGCGTCGAACCGCCAAGGACGCCAAGACCGCCAAGTACAGCGATAAGGCGCAAGCCCTTCCGGTCGTTGGCCGGGGGTGCGGCCCGTATCGCCTGTCTTTTTGGTCGTTGCCGCTTTCTTGGCGCGCTTGGCGTCCTTGGCGGTTAACCCTTTGTTTGCCGTTATCAGATCGAAGGCGGGGTGAGCTCGTCGAGGGGCCAGCGGGCCACGGCGGTGCGGTCCCAGCCGTCGCGCTCGCCGGCGAGCAGGCGCAGGCCCCCGGCGTGGGCCACCATGGCGCCGTTGTCGGTGCAGAATTCCGGGCGGGGGAAGTGCAGGCCGACGCTCCGCGCCTCGGCCTCCGTCGCGAAGCGCGCGCGCAGGTGGGCGTTGGCGCCCACCCCGCCGGCCACCACCAGGCGCTCCAGGCCGGTCTGCCGGAGCGCCCGCGCCGACTTGCGCCACAGCACGTCCACCACCGCCTCCTGGAAGCTGGCGCACAGATCGCGCCGGAAGGCCGCATCGGCGTCCTCGCCCCGGGTCTTGGCGGCGTTGAGCACCGCCGTCTTCAGGCCGGAAAAGCTGAAGTCGAGGTTGGGCTTGTCCACCATGGGCCGGGGCAGGGCGAAGGCCTCTGGGTCGCCGCCCTCCGCCGCCCGGGCCACCGCCGGGCCGCCGGGGAAGCCCAGCTCCAGGAGCTTGGCGGTCTTGTCGAAGGCCTCGCCGGCGGCGTCGTCCAGGCTCTGCCCCAGCAGCCGGTAGCGGCCCACCCCCGCCACCTCCGCCAGCAGCGTGTGGCCGCCGGAGACCAGCAAGGCCAGGAACGGGAACGGCGGGGGGTTGTCTTCCAGGGCGGGCGCCAGCAGATGGGCCTCCAGGTGATGGATGCCGAGGAAGGGCAGGTCCCGGGCGAAGGCGATGGCCTTGCCCGCCGACAACCCCACCAGCAGGGCACCGAGCAGGCCCGGGCCGGCGGTGGCGGTGACGCCGTCCACCCCGTCCAGGTCCACGCCGGCGTCCGCCAGCGTCTGCTCCACCAGCGGGATGGTACGCCGGATGTGGTCCCGGGAGGCCAGCTCGGGGACCACGCCGCCGTAGGCGGCGTGGACCTCGGTCTGGGAGTGGAGGCGGTGGGCGAGCAGCCCGGCCTCGCTGTCCCAGAGGGCAACGCCGGTCTCGTCGCAGGAGGTTTCGATGCCTAGAACGCGCACGGGGCCTCGCGCAGGTTGGTTGCCGGGCGGCCTATTCTAGGCGCTTCGCGCCCCGGCGGGAATCCGGGGCCCTTGGCGCTCCCGGTTGGGGGTAGTTGCAAGGGCTTGGTCGCCTTGCGTAGAATGAATAGTTTTCCGGTGAAGTCGGCTAGCCACGAGGAGGGGTGTCTATGACAGCCGTGAAGGTACGCGATAACGAGCCGTTCGAGGCCGCGCTCAAGCGTTTCCGCAAGTCCTGCGAGAAGGCGGGTGTGATCTCCGAGGCCCGTCGCCGCGAGCGCTACGAGAAGCCCACCGAGGCCCGCAAGCGCAAGGAAGCCGCCGCCCGCAAGCGCCTGCTCAAGCGCCTGCGCCGTCAGCAGCGCCGGATGGAGCGCGGTTCCAGCGGCTGGCGCAACCGCTAGGTCGCGCGGTGTCCCTCAAAGACCGGATCACTGAAGACACCAAGGCCGCCATGCGGGCCAAGGACAAGGCCCGTCTGGGGACTTTGCGCATGCTGAGCTCGGCCATCAAGGATGCCGAGATCAAGCAGGGCGGCGAGCTTCCGGAGCCCGAGCAGCTCGCGCTGATCAACAAGCTGATCAAGCAGCGCCGGGATTCCGCGGCCCAGTACCGCGATGCCGGGCGCGAGGAGCAGGCTGCCGCCGAGGACGCGGAGGCCGAGCTGCTCGCCGAGTACCTCCCGCCGGCCCTGAGCCCGGAGGAGATCGACGCGGCCATCGACGAGGCCGTGGCCGAATCCGGCGCCAGCGGGCCCCAGGAGACGGGCAAGGTGATGGGCCTGCTCAAGGGCAAGCTCCAGGGGCGGGCCGACCTCGGTGAGGTCAGCCAGCGCGTCAAGGAGCGTTTGGGCTCCTGAGCGGTCAAACAGGCAAGCGCACGGATCGCACCCCCGAGGGCCAACCCGGGGGCGTGCTGTATTTGGGGCCCCCGGCCATTTCCTGCCGCGGGCCCATGTCTTCGTTGGGGCCGGAAGGAACCCGTGGAGCGTAACGAAGCGGCGGTGAGCCAACCGATTTCGGACCGCGAGATCCCCCGCCGGGCCGGTGATCCGGGCCTGGCCACGGCGCTCGGCCGCTACGCCGCCGGCGCCACGCCTCCGGACGACCCCCTGGAAGCGGGCCGCGTCCGCCAGGCCCTGCGGGAGCGCACCGCCCACGTCTACGGGGCCGAGCGGGCCGAAACCCTGGACCCGCTGGCGGACGCGGCGGCGGTGGCTGGCCGCTTGGCCCTGGCCGGCGCAGTGGCGGAGGAAACGGCGGCAGGGCGGCCCCTGCCCCGTCTCGCCCTGGCGGAGATACGCCCCGCCCTGCAACGGGCCAGCATCGAAGGCGCCGTGCTGGAGACCGACGAGCTCGGTGCCCTGCACGGGTTCCTCAGCGCCGCCGCCGAGGTGGAGGCCTGCGCCGCGGAGGCGGAGAACCCGCGGCTGGCCGAATTCCTCGGCGGCTTCGCCCGCCCCGAGGAGCTGGTGCGCCACCTCGACCGGATCATGGATCCGGCCGGGGGGATCCGGGACCAAGCGAGCGCCGAGCTGGCCGCCGCCCGCTCCGGCGTCCGCCAGGCCCGCGACCGGGTACGTGGCCACCTCGAACAGCGGGCCCAGAGCAGCGCCCTGCGGTCGCTGCTGCAGGACACCCGCGTAACGCTGCGCCAGGGCCGCTACGTGCTCCCGGTAAAGGCCGAGAGCCAGGGCCGGGTGAAGGGCGTGGTGCACGCCGCGTCGGGCAGCGGCGAGACCGTGTTCATGGAGCCGCTGGACGCGGTTTCCCTGAACAATGCCCTGGAGAAGGCCGAGAGCGAGGCCCTACGCGCCGAGTACCAGGTGCGGGTCCTGGCCACCCGGGCCGTGGCCCGGGCCCGCGAGGAGATGGAAGGGGCGGTGGGCTTTCTCGGCCTGCTGGACCTGCTGCAGGCCGGGGAGCGCCTGCGCGCCGATCTGGGCGGTACCATCCCCGAACTCGCCGATGGCCCGGAATTCGCCCTGGAGGCCGTCGCCCACCCGCTGCTGGTGCTGGAGCACGGGCAGGAGGGCGTGGTGCCCACCGACCTTGCGCTGGGCGGCGACGACCACTGCCTGGTGGTCTCCGGCCCCAACACCGGTGGCAAGACGGTGCTGCTCAAGACCGTGGGCCTTGCCCACTGGATGGCCTACTGCGGCCTGCCGGTGGCGGGGCGGGGCCGCGTGGGACGCTTCAGCGACCTGTGGGCGGTGATCGGCGACCAGCAGAGCCTGGCCGCCGACCTGTCCACCTTCTCGGCGCAGCTCGTGCGCCTCAAGGGGGTCCTGGAGGGCCTGGACGAGCACCGGTTGGTGCTCATCGACGAGCTGGGCTCGGGGACCAACCCGGGCGAGGGCAGTGCCCTGGGCGTGGCCGTGCTGGAGCGGCTCCGTCAGGCCGGGGCCGTGGCCCTGGTCTCCACGCACCTCGATCGCCTCAAGCACTACGCCGTCCGCAGCCCGGGCGTGATCAACGCCGCCCTCTCCTTCGATGTGGAGCGGCTCGCTCCTACCTACCAGGTGGAGTGGGCCCAGGCCGGCCGTTCCCAGGCCCTGGAGATCGCCGAGCGTCTGGGGCTGCCGGACGACCTCCTGGAGGCCGCCCGGGAGGCCCTGGGCGAGGAGACCCAGGAGGTGGAGCGGCTGCTCGCCGAGCGCGACCGGCTGCTCGCCGAGGCCAATCGGGAACGGGACGAGGCGACGGCCGCGCGTCAGCGGGCGGAGGCCGCCGAGCGCGAGGCCCGGGCCCTGCGCGAACGCCTCGCCGCCGAGCGGGAGGAGGCCTTCGGCAAGGTGGAGGCGGAGTGGCAACAGACCCTGGAGGGCGCCCGGCGGGAGGTGCGGGAGATCATCCGCCACCTCAAGGAGTCCGGGAACACCGCCGCCGCCGACGAGGCCCTGGCCCGCCTGGACCAGCAGTTCCGTCGCCAGGCCCCGACGGAACAGGCGGAACCGGCCATTGTCGAAGAAGGTCCGAAGGTGGCCGTGGGCGACCGGGGGCGTCTGGCTCCCTTCCGGAAGGCGGGAGAGGTGGTGGCTGTGGACCACGACCGCGGTGAGGTGGAGATGGACCTGGGCGGCAAGCGGGTGCGCGGGGACCTGGCCAACTTCCAGCGCACCGAGGCCGCCGCGCCCCGCCCCGAGGAACCGGCGCCGGAGCCCGCCGGTGGCGGCACGAGCGGGCGGGGCCCCGCCCTCCCCGAGAGCACCCGGCTGGACCTGCGTGGGCAGCGTCGGGACGAGGCGCTGGCCACCCTGCAGCATTTTCTGGACAACGCCTATGGGGCCGGGCTGGGCCAGGTGACGGTCCTGCACGGCAAGGGGACGGGCGTGCTCGCCGAGGCGGTCCAGCAGGCCCTCACCGATGACCCCCGGGTGGCCCGCTTTGGCCACGCCCGCCCGGAGGAAGGCGGCGCCGGGGTCACCGAGGTGGAATTCAAGAAGGGCGGTTAGCGCCCGTTCCGGCTGACGGCGAAAAGAGGCCGGCCCATGGGGCGGATCCCCCAATCCTTCATCGATGAGCTCCTGGCCCGCGCGGACATCGTGGAGGTCATCGACGAGTACGTCCCCTTGAAGAAGCAGGGGGCCAACTACAAGGCCCGGTGCCCGTTCCACGAGGAGCGCACCGCTTCGTTCAATGTAAACCCCGATCGCCAGATCTTCCACTGCTTCGGCTGCGGTGCGGGGGGCAACGCGCTCGGCTTCCTCATGGAGTACGAGCACCTGCGCTTTCCCGAGGCGGTGCGCGAGCTGGCCGGCCGCTACGGGCTGGAGGTGCCGGAGGAGGCCGGGGGCGAGCGCCAGACCCGGCCCGCCGGGGGGCCGGATCCGGCCTTCCTGGCGGACCTGAACGAGAAGGCCGCCCGCTACTACGAATACCAGATCCGGCACAACGACCAGGCCGGGGACGTGCAGGACTACCTGCGCAACCGTGGGATCAGCGGCGAGATCGCCGCCCGCTTCCGGCTCGGCTACGCCCCGCCGGGCTGGCGCAACCTGGCCGGCGCCCTGGGCCGGGACGGCCAGAGCCGCGAGGCCCTGGAGGCCCTGGGCCTGGTGGTCAACCGCAACGGCTCCGTCTACGACCGCTTCCGCGGGCGGCTCATGTTCCCCATCCGCGACCGGCGGGGGCGGGTGATCGCCTTCGGCGGCCGCGTCCTGGGCGACGACGAGCCCAAATACCTGAACTCCCCCGAGGGCCCGCTGTTCCAAAAGGGCCGGGAGCTCTACGGGCTCCATGAAGGGCGGCAGGCCCTGCGCCGCGAGCAGCGCGCCCTGGTGGTGGAGGGCTACATGGACGTGATCGCCCTGGCCCAGGCCGGGGTGGACCACGCCGTGGCCCCGCTGGGAACCGCCCTCACCGGCGACCAGCTGCGTCTCCTGCTGCGCACCGTGCCCGAGGTGGTGTTCTGCTTCGACGGCGACGATGCCGGCCGGGAGGCGGCGTGGCGGGCGGTGGAGACCGCCCTCCCCGAGGCCGGCAAGGGCCGGCTGGTGCGCTTCCTGTTCCTCCCCGAGGGGGAGGATCCGGACACCCTGGTCCGCCGCGAGGGGGCCGAGGCCTTCCGCGCGCGCATGGACGCCGCCGTCCCTCTGCTGGAGTTCCTGATTCAGGGGCTCAAAAGCCGCGTGGACCTGGACTACCCCGAGGGGCGCGACCGCCTCCTGGAGCTGGCCGGGCCCTTCTACGCCCGCCTGGAGGACGAGAAGGCGCGTGGTTTGCTGGTTCAGCGCCTGGATGGCATTGTCAAACTAGGCCAAAAACAAGTCGTTCGGTATCTGCAACGGAGCACACCGCGAAATCGCGGGTCTAACCAAGCAGAGGCGGCGGAAACGGAACAACGCTCCCTGGAGTTCTTGCGCCGCCAACCGGTTACGCGGCGCGCCCTGCTCCTTTTGCTGAGCGACCCCCAGGAGCTGGCGGAGGACATCCTGGCCGTCGCGGACAACCTGGCCCGGCACCGCTCCACCGGTATCCGCCTGTTGCTGTCGGCGGCGGAGGCGGTGCGGGCCAACCCCGGGATCTCCGTGGGCGCCCTGATCGAGCACATGCGTCAGGTCCCCTACGGAGAGGCGCTCGGCCAATTGGCCGGGGAGGAGCCCGACGTGCCGGCGGAGGGCCGGCGCATGGAGCTGAAGGGCTGCCTCCACAAGCTCCAGGCCCACGCCATCCAGGCCCGGCTGGATGCCCTGGAGGAGGAGGCGCGCTCGGGATCGCTGGCGGCCGAGCAGTGGCAGGAGTTCACCGAGCTCAAGCGCCAGAAGCAGGCCCTGGAGCGGGTCAACGCGCCCCAGCCGGGCTCGGCGACCCCGTGAGCCGCTCCCGACCCGACGGGGTAACAGGATTTGCGCGAGGACGGTTCGATCCGGACGCGCCCGCACCGGCGCCCGTGTCTCAGCACCGGGACCAAGCATATGTTTCAGTTCAGTCAGGAGGGATTGCCGCATGAGTAACCAGGCCGAGCGCTCCGAGCTAAAGCGCCTCATCGCGCTGGGGAAAGAGCGCGGCTACCTCACCTATAAGGAGATCAACGATCACCTCCCCGAGGATGTTCTCGAGGCCGAGCAGGTCGAGAGCATCATCAGCATGATCGGGGACATGGGGATCGAGGTCCTCGACGAGGCCCCCCAGGATGAGATGCTCATCGGCGGGACGGCCGCCACGGACGAGGACGCCGAGGAGGCGGTAGCCAACGTCGAGGCCGACCTGGGGCAGACCTCTGACCCGGTGCGGATGTATATGCGCGAGATGGGCAGCGTGCCGCTGCTCACCCGCGAGGGCGAGATCGAGATCGCCAAGCGCATCGAGGAGGGCCGGAACCAGGTGATCCGCGCCCTGTGCAGCCTGCCCTCCACCTTCGAGGAGGTCCTCGCCCTCGGGGACCGGTGGGCCGAGGGCGAGGTGCGCCTCGACGAGATCGTCCTGGCCGTGGACGCCGAGGACGCCGAGCAGGGCGAGGCCAAGGAAGGCGACCTCGAGCAGGAGGACGCCGCCCTCGACGCCGCCGTGGAGCAGCTCGAGGAGGAAGAGGGCGACTCGGTGGCCGGCGAGGAGGAGGGTCCCAAGGAGCTCTCCAAGGAGGAGCTGGAGGCCCAGGCCAGCGAGTGGTTCACCCGCTGCCGGGAGCTCTACCGGGAGGCCATGGAGGTCCGCGCCGACCAAGGCGTGGGTGCCGAGGGCTACCACGAGAAACGGGATGCCCTGGCCGCCGAGTTCCAGCGTGTGAAGCTCAACCCCCGCCTGATCGACGACCTCACCGAGCGCGCCCAGCAGCAGGTCAACGAACTGCGCCAGTCCGAGCGTTCCATCATGGAGCTGTGCTGCAAGGAAGCCGGAATGGCGCGCAAGGAGTTCCTGCGCAACTTCCAGGGCTGGGAAGGCAACGCGGAATGGGTGGACCACCTCCTGGAAAAGGACCATCCCCAGGCCAACGGCCTCAAGGCGGTCCGGGATCGCGTCCGGGAGCACCAGGAGGGCCTGGCGGACATCGAGCAGCAGGCCGGCCTGCCCGTGCGCGAGGTGAAGGAGCTGCACCGCCAGATCACCACCGGCGAGGCCAAGGCCCGCCGCGCCAAGACCGAGATGGCGGAGGCCAACCTGCGGCTGGTGATCTCCATCGCCAAGAAATACACCAACCGCGGCCTGCAGTTCCTGGACCTCATCCAGGAGGGCAACATCGGCCTGATGAAGGCGGTGGACAAGTTCGAATACCGGCGCGGCTACAAGTTCTCCACCTACGCCACCTGGTGGATCCGCCAGGCCATCACCCGGGCCATCGCCGACCAGGCGCGCACCATCCGTATCCCGGTGCACATGATCGAGACCATCAACAAGCTCAACCGCACCAGCCGGCAGATGCTGCAGCGGATGGGCCGCGAGCCGACCCCCGAGGAGCTCGCGGAGGAGATGGAGATGCCCGAGGAGAAGGTGCGCAAGATCCTCAAGATCGCCAAGGAGCCTCTGTCCATGGAGACGCCCATCGGCGACGACGAGGACAGCGCGCTGGGCGACTTCATCGAGGACAAGAACACCCAGGCCCCGGTGGACGCGGCCATCTCCGCCAGCCTCGCGGAATGCACCGACGAGGTGCTCAAGGAGCTGACCCCGCGCGAGGAGAAGGTCCTGCGCATGCGCTTCGGCATTGGCATGCAGACCGACCACACCCTCGAGGAGGTGGGCAAGCAGTTCGACGTCACCCGCGAGCGCATCCGGCAGATCGAGGCCAAGGCCCTGCGCAAGCTACGCCACCCCTCCCGCTCCAAGCGGCTGTCCAGCTTCATGGAGGTGGACAGCGAGGGCAGCAGCGCCTAGCCCGTGCCGGAACCCCTTACCCCAGCGTCCGCCTTCCTTTTGCGGGAAGGGTTGGACCTGGGGTAAATTTTGTTCTCCTACGGGCTCGTAGCTCAGTTGGTCAGAGCAGGGGACTCATAATCCCTTGGTCGTCGGTTCAAGTCCGACCGAGCCCACCATTCCCTCTTCCGGAAGATCCGGGTATCCACCGGAGTGTCTGAAGCCCGCCCAGCGCGGGCTTTTTTTTCGGCTATGGCGGGACCGGGGGATTCGAACCCCTACAGGGCTGAAGAGCACTCCGCTTCCTTATTCCGTTAGGCGCCCGACCTAAAGCCCGTGGTGACTGGCCCCTCGGGCCCGATCCCATCCCGCTTGCTACCTCCGTCTGACACGTCCTTTCCCGTTCCCGAATCGGCCCCTTCGGCTTGGTTCCGGTCATGCCTCCGGCCCGGAAATGGCTTGTTTCTGGGGGCTTCCCCGGATGGCGTCTTTCCTTATCGGGAGGAATACTGATGGAAAGAATGCCGGATCGGGAGGGCTGCCGCTGCTAGGCCGCCTTGCGCCATTCGGCGTGTCGCCGCCCCGTCCCGCGCGGGCCGCCCGCGATGGTCCCAGGCGGATGGGCTCCTGCCCTGCCCGGTAGGGTGGGCCTGATGGGGGAAGGATGGACGGAAGACGGGGTGGAAACGCGCGCTGCGACCGAGGGAGTAGGGCATGGCGGCCGAGCCCCGAATCGACCTGGAGCGGGTAGGGGGCGAGGTGTTCCTTAGCCTGTCCGGGGACTGGGTGATCGACCACGCCATCAGCCTTGACCAGCGCATCCAGGCGATCCCGGGAAGGGTGAAGGGGGAGGGCCGGGTGATTGTCCGCGGCAGCGCCATTGGGGCCCTGGACACCACCGGCGCGTGGCTGCTGCAGCGGTTGCTCGAGGCCTTGGCGGAGCAGGGCCTGGACACCACCTCCGAGGGGTTCCGGGAGCCCCACTCCCGGTTCCTGGCCCGCATCAGCCAGGGGTTCGAGCCCCCCGTCTCTCCGCCCCGGCGCCACTGGGCCGGGCCGGTCACGCGGTTGGAGCGGCTCGGGCGCCATTCGGTGGGCGGGATCCGGCACGTCGGGGAGTTGACCGCCTTTCTGGCTCAGGTGCTGCTGGACTTTGTCCGCTGTCTCCTGCTGCCGCACCGGTTCCGGCTCGGGGTGATGGTGGCCAACATGTTCCGCGCGGGGGTGACCGCCATCCCGATCGTGGCCCTTATGGCCTTCCTCATCAGCATCGTCCTGTCCTACCAGGGAATGGTTCAGCTGGAACGCTTCGGGGCCGAGATCTACACCATCAACCTGGCCGTGGTCTCGCTGCTGCGGGAGATGGGAGTGCTGCTGACGGCGGTGGTGGTGGCGGGCCGATCGGGGAGCGCCTTCGCCGCGGAGCTGGGGGTGATGCGCCTCAACGGGGAGATCGACGCCATGCACGTCCTTGGCATGCCCCCGACGGAAATCCTGGTGCTGCCCCGCATCCTGGCCCTTCTGATCATGGTCCCTCTCCTGACCCTCCTCGCCGACCTCGCCGGGCTAGTGGGCAGCGCCTTCAGCGCCCGGATCCTCGTGGGGCTCTCCCTCCCCCAGTTCCTGCATCACGTGCAGACGGCGGTGACCCCGGCGTCTTTCTGGGTGGGCATGATCAAGGCCCCCATCTTCGCCTTCCTGATCGCCCTCACCGCCACCTTCTGGGGGATGAAGGAGGCGGATTCGCCGGAGAAGGTGGGGCAGCAGGTCACGGTCTCCGTGGTCCAATCCATCTTCCTGGTCATCGTCGCCGACGCCCTGGTCTCGGTGGCCCTTTCCCGGCTGGGGGCCTGAATGGGGGCTCCGGGCACGGAGCCCGTGATCCGGGTGGAGGGGCTGGTCAACCGCCTGGGGGGCCAGCTGGTGCATGACGGGGTGGACCTGGAGGTGCACCGGCGGGAGATATTGGGCCTGGTGGGGGAATCGGGGAGCGGCAAGACCGTCCTGCTGCGGAGCCTGATCGGCCTGCAGCGGCCTCTTGATGGACGAATCCTCTTCGAGGGACGGGATATACGGGCCCTGTCCGCGCGGGAATGGCGCGCGGTCCAGGAGGACTGGGGGGTGCTGTTCCAGCAAGGGGCCCTGTTCTCCGGGCTGACCGTGCAGGAGAACGTGGAGCTGCCCATGCGCGAGCACTTCAAGCTGCCGCCCGAGTTGCTGCGCCCCCTGGCGCGGCTCCGGCTGCGTCTGGCCCGGTTCCCCCTGGAGCATGGGGACAAGTTCCCGGCGGATTTGTCCGGCGGCATGACCAAGCGGGCCGCTCTGGCACGTGCCCTGGCCCTGGATCCCGAGGTGTTGTTTCTGGACGAGCCCACCGCCGGTCTCGATCCCTTGTCGGCCACGGCCCTGGACGAGCTCGTGCGCGACCTGCGGGACACCCTGGGCCTGACGGTGGTGCTGACCACCCACGACCTTCACACCCTCACGCAGATCTGCGACCGATTGACGGCACTGGTGGACGGCCGGGCGGTGACGGGGACCCTGGAGGAGATGCGGAGCCATCCCCATCCCTGGCTGCATGCCTTCTTCGGCGGGGCGCGCATGCAGTCGGCATTGAGGACGGACTGAGGCCATGGAGCGCAATGTCCCCTATCTGGTGGTGGGGATCGTCGTGATCCTCACCGGGATCGCCTTTTTCCTGTTTGTCCTCTGGTTCTCCCAGAAGCCCGGGGGCGACGAGGCCGAACACTACACCATCTATTTCCGGGGCAGCGTGGGCGGCCTCGACACGGGAAGCGAGGTCCGGTACCAGGGGGTGGCGGTGGGCCGGGTGGCGGGGGTGGAGGTGCTGAAGGACCGTCCCCGGGACATTCGGGTGACCATCCAGGTCGGGGCCGGTACCCCCATCAACCGGAGCACCGTCGCCACTAGCAGCTCGGTGGGACTCACCGGCCTCTCCTACGTGGGACTGCGCACCGAGGACGCCGGGGCCCCGCCCCCGGAACGGGTCTCGGGGGAGCCCTTCCCGGTGCTCGAGTCGCGCACCTCGGGCATGGACCGCATGCTCGAGGACCTGCCGAGGGTTATGGAGGGGATCCGGTCCGTAACGGCCCGGCTGGAGAAGCTCCTCGGTGAGGATACGGAGCGCCGGGTGCAGGCGATCCTGCGGAATTCCGAGGCGTTCAGCGAGAAGCTCGACCGGCGGGCCGGCGAGCTCGCCGACCTGATGGCGCAAAGCGACTCCACCATGGAGAGCCTGGAAGCCACCCTGGGGGAGACCCGGGAGACCCTGGCGACGGCCCGAGGCCTCGCGCCGGAGGCGGAGGCCCTTTTGAAGCGGCTGCGGGCCACGAGCCGCCGCCTGGACCGGTTTACCGCCCGACACGAGGAGTCCCTCGACCGGTTCGCCGAGGAGGGGCTGGAGGACGTGCATGTCCTCCTCGAGGAGGGTCGCGCCACCCTCCAGGAGATCCGAGAGCTGAGCCGGCGGCTGGAGGAGGACCCCTCTCGCATCCTCTATCCGCCGGGCAAGCAAGGCGTGGAGATTCCCCGATGAGATCCCCAATGCTCGGGGCGTTGGCGGCCCTGCTCATCCCGTTGCTGTTCGCCGGATGCCTGTCCCTTCCCGAGCCGGAGGAGGCCCCCGCCCTGTACCGGTTGAACGCCCCGCCTCCTGACGACCGACCAAGCGGGGAGGAGCGCGCGGGGGAGTCGGCCATGATGGCGGTGGAGGTGCCCCGCGTGGCGCCCGGGCTGGGCACGGACCGGATCGCGCTCATCCGGGACGAGCGGCGGATCGACTACTTCGCCGGGGCCCGTTGGGTGCGGCCCCTCCCCGAGCTGCTGCAGGACTTTTTCGTGGAAAGCCTGGGCCACGGCCTTCCCGAAGTTCAGGGGGCGCGGTCCGGCGAGGTGCGTGGGGCGGAGTATCGCCTGCGGGTGGTCGTGCGGGACTTCCAGGCGGTGTACCCCGAGGGGATGGATGGGCCACCCCGGGTGCGGGTCACCCTGGAGGGGAGCCTGGAACGCCCTGAAGCCGAGGCAATACGCATCCGGAGGACGCGGGACCGGGTGGCCCCGGCCAACCGCCTGGAGGCGGTGGTGGGCACGCTGGAGGAGCTGCTCGCGGACGCCTATGGGGCCCTCCTCCGTTCCCTGGCGGAGGAGCTGGGTCCCGGGGCGGCCAAGGAGGGCCACGCCGGCACCAGCCTGGCCCGTGGGCCGCATGGGACCCCGCTTGCCGGCCAGGGAGGCCGATAAGCCCCGTAGGGGCGCGGGCACGGGCAGCCGTGCGGGGGGGTCAGTCCCGTTCCCGTCCCTTGCGGGCGCGGTCCCACAGGGTCTCGGGGGCGCCGCCGCGCCGGTTGAGCAGCCGGGCCAGGACGAAGAGCAGATCGGAGAGGCGGTTCAGGTAACGCAGGGTTACCGGAGACACGTCCTCCTCCCGGGAGAGGGCGTAGACGGTCCGCTCCGCCCGACGGCACACCGCGCGCGCCGCGTGCGCCTGGGCCCCGGCCGGTCCCCCGCCCGGCAGGATAAACTCCTGGAGCGGGCCCAGCTCGGCGTTGAAGGCGTCGATGCGCTCTTCCAGCGCCTCCACCTGGGCCTCCCGCAGGGCCTCGTGGGACGGGACCACCAGCTCGGCCCCGAGGTCGAACAGGTCGTGCTGGATGTCCGCCAGCAGCTCCCCGAACTCTTCGGGAACCCCCTGGGCGGCGATCACCCCCACCTGGCTGTTGAGCTCATCCACGTCCCCGTAGGCATGGAGCCTGAAGTGGTCCTTGGGCACGCGGGTGCCGTCGCCCAGGTCGCTGGATCCCTGGTCGCCCGTGCGGGTGTAGATGCGGGAAAGCCGGTGGCCCATGGGGGCTGCCTCCTGCGGGGGCGGTTACTGGGCGACCTCGACGTAGTCGCCGCCCCAGGGATTGTCGATTGCCTCGCCCATCTCCAGGTTCACCGTGCCCTCGTCGGCGATGATGCGTTGCCCCTCGGCAGACAGCGCGAAGTCCACGAAGCGCTGCACCACCGGCTTCGGGTCCTTGGAGACGGTGAGATAGAGCGGGCGGTACAGGGGATACTCGGCGCTGGCGATGTTCTCTGGGGTGGGCTTCACCCCGTCCAGCGCCAGCAGCTTCACCTCACGCTTCTTGGCGCTGGACACCCCGGTTACCGCCATGGCGTCCGGGAGCTTTTCCACGGCGGTCTCCAGGGGTCCCGAGGACTGGCGAGCCAGCCCCTGGGTGAAATCGCCCGAGCCGGTGGTCTTGCGGAAGCCCAGCTCACGGAACGCGTAGCCCACCCCGGAGAGCGGCGGAGAGCGGTAGCCGACGATGATGAACTTGTCGGGGCCGCCGAGCTCCTTCCAGTTGGTGATCTCGCCGCGGAAGACCTGCTGCAGCTCCTCGCTGCTGATCTCGTCCACGGGATTGGAGGGGTGGACGATGGCCACCAGGGCGTCCCAGGCCACCTGCACCATCTGGACGTCCTCGCGCTCATCCCCCGCCACCGCCGGCCGGCAGGAGCCGCCGAGGTCGATCTCCCCTTCCTTGACCCCCCGCACGCCGAAGGTGGCGCCGCCGCCCTGGATCTCGATCTCGGTGCCGGTCTTCGCCTCGAAGCGCTCGGCCAGGGCGGACATGAAGGCCTTCTTGGTGATCCCGCAGCCGCCCCATTGCAGGGTTGCGGCGGACGCGGGGGAGGCCATGATCTGGGTGGTGGCCACGACCACGCCCAGGGCGACCAAACGAATGATACCGGGCATACTTGGGCTCCTCCTTGTCCGCCCGGCCCGGGGCCGGGCGCAGTAGGCCGGGGATCCCCTTAGGGGGTGTCCCCACGGTCACAGCTCAATGTGCGCTCCGCCCCAGGGGTTGTCGATCCCCTTGCCCATCTCCAGGTTCACCGTGCCTTCGTCGGCGATGATGCGCTGGCCTTCCGAGGACAGGGCGAAGTCCACGAAGCGCTGCACCTCCTCTTCCGGATCCTTGGAGACGGTCAGGAACAGGGGCCGGTAAAGCGGGTACTCGCCTTGGGCGATATTCTCGACGGAGGGGGCGACGCCGTCCAGGCCCAGGGTTTTCACGTCCCGTTTCCGGGCGCTGGAGGCGCCGGTGACGGCGATGGCGTCCGGCATCTTCTCCACGGCGATCTCCAGGGGACCCGAGGACCGTTGGGCCAGGCCCTGGGTGAAGTCCCCGGCGCCGGTGGTCTCACGGAAGCCCAGCTCGCGGAAGGCCAGGCCCACGCCGGACAGGTCCTGGGAGCGGTAGCCGACGATGATGAACTTGTCGGGGCCGCCGAGCTCCTTCCAGTTGGTGATCTCGCCGCGGAAGATCTTCTGGAGCTCCTCGCTGCTGATCTCGTCCACGGGGTTGTCGGGGTGGACGATGGCGACCAGGGCGTCCCAGGCCACCTGCACCATCTGCACGTCCTCGCGCTTGTCCTTGGCCAGGGCCGGGCGGCAGGCGCCTCCGAGGTCGAGCTCATGACTCTTCACCGCCCGGATGCCGTGGGTGGCCCCACCGCCCTCGATCTCGATGCGGGTGCCCGTTTTCTTCTGGAAGCCTTCCGCCAGCGAGGACATGAAGGCCTTCTTGGTGATTCCGCAACCGCCCCAGCGCATGGGGTCGGCGGCCACGGGGGTAGCGGTCAGCAAGGTGGTGGCCAATGCCGCCCCCAGGGCGATCGCGCGAATGAAACCGGGCATGCTTCGGATCCTCCTTCGTTTGGCCCCGGCCCCGTGCCGGGGCGTTTGCGTGCAGGACACCGGGCCGTACCGCGGCCCGGCAAAAGGTTTTATGGTCAGGGAGATGGGTCCGCACCGCCCGGGTGGGTGACCCCTTGGCCCCTGTGCGGGCCCCGGTATGTCCGCCCCCTCTCGGACTCCCGGCAGGCTTTCCAGGCGGTGGTTGATTCCGTGGCAAGGAGGGCCCCCGTAGGGGGCCGCTCGGCAAGGCCCACGCCATCCGCATTCCCCCAGGGCGGGGAAATGTTTGAATGGAGGACGGATTCTAGCATGTTTATCGATTTTGTCGGAAAAGGGGGACGTTGACAGGTGCCCGCCCCGTCGCTAGGTTCGGTGCCTTTCCCAGCCGGAGAAGCGATCATGGCCCGAATCACCCCCGAAGAGGTGCAAGCGCTTCTGGAGAAGCCCTTCCTCGATCTGGTCTACGAGGCCCAGACCGTCCATCGCCAGCACTTCCGCCCGGGGGCGGTCCAGGTGAGCAGCCTGCTGTCGGTGAAGACCGGGGGCTGCCCGGAGGACTGCGGCTACTGCTCCCAGGCCGCCCGCTACCACACCGATACGGAGCGGGACGGCCTGATGGAGGTGGACGAGGTGCTGGAACGGGCCCGCGCGGCCCGGGAGGCGGGGGCCACGCGCTTCTGCCTGAGCGCCGCCTGGCGGGGGCCCAAGGACAAGGACCTGGATCAGGTGACGGAGATGGTGGCCGCGGTCAAGGAAATGGGCATGGAGACCTGCGCCACCCTCGGCATGCTCCGGGAGGGCCAGGCGGAGCGCCTGGCGGATGCGGGCCTGGACTACTACAACCACAATCTGGACACCTCGCCGGAGCACTACGACGAGGTGATCTCCACGCGCACCTACGACGACCGGCTGGATACCCTGCAGAGGGTGCAGGACGCCGGCATGAAGGTCTGCTGCGGCGGCATCCTGGGGTTGGGCGAGGAGCGCAGCGACCGCGCCGGCCTCATCGCCCAGCTCGCCGCCCTCGATCCCCAGCCGCAGAGCGTGCCCATCAACAACCTGGTGCCGGTACCGGGCACCCCCATGGGCGACCGGGAGCCGGTGGACGCCGTGGAGTTCATCCGCACCGTGGCCGCGGCGCGCATCGCCCTGCCCACCTCCTACATCCGGCTCGCCGCCGGCCGCCTGTCCATGACCGAGGCGGAGCAGGCCCTGTGCTTCATGGCCGGGGCCAACTCCATCTTCTACGGTGAGCAGCTCCTCACTACGCCCAACCCCGATGAGAACAGCGACCGGGCCTTGCTGGACAAGCTGGGCATGACCATCGAAGAGGTCGCCCAGGACGCCCGGGCCTGAAGGCGGGCACCCCGGCGGCGAGCCGCCGGGAAAGGGCACAGCACGAACGGGGCCCGGCGTGATCGCCGGGCCCCGCGTGTTTGGTGCGGACCTCCGCCGCTGCCGCGGGGGTGAGGCGCCGCCGCCGGCGTCGGAGCGAGCCGGTCAGCTCTCCTGGCCGCCCCCCCGCCATTCCTGGATCCGCGCTATGAGCGTGTCCGTGTCCAGGTCCCAGGGGGCCTCGCCGGCGTAGAGGCTGACCCGCCCGCTGCGCAGGTGCTGGTACCAGGCCCCCAGGAACTTGCGGTAGGTCTCGTCCACGTACCGGCTGTCGGCGGCGGCCTCCGGGCCGAGATAGGCCGCCCCGGACAGGCTGTCCCCGTGGGCGGCCAGATCCGGGTCCCCGGCCAAGGGCTCGGCCTCGGGATCACGCAGACGGAAGTTGCCGTCGGTGTCCAGACAGAGGACTCGGCGCTCATCGGCGGGGGCCTGCGCCAGCACCCGCTGCAGGGCCTCCCGGTCCGGGACCCGTGCCGTGCCTTCCCGGTGGGCAATGGGGTGGATGCCGATCTCCCCCGGGGCGAAGGGGCCCCGGTCGGGGGCGGCCTCCCAGGAGAGTCGTCCCCGCCAGTCCTTCTGCAACCGGCCGGCGAGCCACCGCCGGGCCTCGGCGGGATCGGTGGTGGTGAGGTCGCCCGCGCTCAGCGGCTCGGCGAACTGGGCCTTGCGCCAGGTGTGGTCGTCCTGGAGGCGCCAGGCGCGGCTTCCGCTGGGGTTGAGGGCGTCGATGGAGTAGCGGGGCATGGCGGATCCCTTCCGGCGGTGCGCGGCGATTGCGGGGCTTTCCCCCAGGCTAGCGCCTTGGCCCGATCACCACCACCGTGAGGTTGTCCTGAAAGGGGTTGCCGGCCGCATGGACGGCTTCCGCGAGGGCGCTGGGCGCCTCGGGGGGCGGGGATTCCCGGAGGACGGCCGCGATCCGCTCGTCGCCGAGGGTGTCCGTGAGCCCGTCGCTGCACAGCAGGAAGGTCTCGGAGCCCGCCAGGGGCCCTTCTTGGGTGCCGGGGTAGGCCTCCTGCTCCAGGCCCGCGGCCCGGGTGAGGACATGTCCGTAGGGGTGTCGGCGGGCCTCGGCGGGGGAGATGCGGCCCTGGGCCACCCAGTCCTGCACCAGGGTGTGGTCGGTGGATAGCTGTTCCAGCCGCTCCCCCGTCCAGCGGTAGGCGCGGCTGTCGCCGAGCCAAGCCAGCTCCCAGCGGTGGGGGTGGAGGCGCAGGGCCACCAGGGTGGTGCCCATGTCGGAGTCGCGGCGGCGGGCCTCCTCCCAGGTGGCCCGGTTGGCGGCGACCACCGCTCCCGGCAGGTCCGCGTCTTCCAGGATGGCGTGCTTCAGGCCCGCCAGGGCCGTGCGGCTCGCCACCTCCCCGTGGCGGTGGCCGCCCATGCCGTCGGCCACCGCCCACAGGCGCAGGTCGGGGGCCTCCAGGAAGGCGTCCTCGTTGGCGCCGCGGGCGCCGATCTCGGAGACCGCGGCGCTGGTCCAGGGCTCCATGGCGGGCATCCCGCTGTCGGTCAGGGGTCTTCGACGATCCGTTCGGGGTCGGGGCGGGGCGGCAAAACCGCCTCGGCGGCCTCGGGGTCGAGGGCGTGGCCGATCCCCGCCTCGGCCTCGGCGAGCAGCTCCGCTTCCAGCTCCGCCTCCAGCTGCGGCAGCCACGTGCGCTCCTCGAAGCGCACGTGGGCGTTGACGCACTGACCGAGGCGCAGCGTCTCCTCCCAGGCACCCTCCAGGTCGTCGGCGCGCAGGCGGCGGCTCAGGCGCTGGGCCACCCGGTGGATGCCGACGTGCTCCTGCAGCACGCGCGTGGCCAGGGGGTCGGTGGCCGGCCGCTGCCAGCGGCCCAGCAGGCCCTCCTCCTCGGCCCGGAAGTGGGGGACCAGCTCCACCTCCCAGAAGCGGTGGGCGGCCTCGGCCACGGCCCGCTTCTCCGCCGCCTCCGGCGGCGGAGCGAGGCGGCCCCATTGGCGCAGGGTCTTGGCGAAGACCAGGGCGATGTGGTGCTGCCGGCTGAGGGGCTGGAGCGGGTCGCTGCGGCGCATGCTGTCCTCGTTTCCACCATTGCCTTCGGCGGCCGTCGGGGGCAAGGGCTGGAAGGCCGCCGTATGCCAGAATGCGGGAATCCCCATCCCTACCCGGAGACGCCGTGGACCGCAAGATCCTGTACCGCCATCGGGACGACGAGGGGACCATCGAGGTGGTCCAGGAACGGGACGCCCGCAGCCTCTACTTCGGCAGTCCCTCCAAGCAGAGCAGCGTCCGTCCCGACGCCCCCCACGAGCTGGTTCTGCCCTACACTCGGACCCTTACCGCCGCTCTCCTGTTCCGGCCCGAGCCGCGCCGGATCCTGCTGGTGGGGCTCGGCGGCGGGGCGCTGGCCCACTTCTTCCTGCACCACTTCCCGGAGGCCCGGGTGGAGGCCGTGGAGAACCGAGCGGAAGTGGTGGCGGTGGCCCGGGACTTCTTCGCCCTGCCCCTCGACCACCCCCGGCTGACGGTCCACCTGCGCGAGGCCGGGTCCTTCCTCGCGGAGCCGGGCACGGCGCCCCGGGAGGGCTGGGACCTGATCGTGGCCGACGCCTACAACTCCGAGGGTCCGGACCCCGCCACCCTGCTGGAGGACTTCTACCAGCGTTGCCGGTCGGGGATGCACCCCGAGGGGGTGCTGGCGGCCAACCTGTGGAGCAGCCGCCGCCGGCGCCTGCGGGCGGCCCTGGACGCCATGGAGCGGGTCTTCGGCGCCCCGGTCTACCGGCTGCAGGCGCGGGGAAGGGCCAACGTGTCGGCCTTCGCCGGCCGGGGCGGCCTGCCGGCGGAGCCCGGCCCCACCCTGGCGGACCGGGCGCGGTCCCTGGAGGAGCGCATCGGGCTGGCCTACGAACGCTACCTCGCCGACCTGGAGCCCAATCGCAGGACCTGGCTGGACGCTATCTTTCCCTAGCCCGGGCGGGTCAGTCCGTCAGCGGTCCCACCTCGTCGGCCAGCCGCTCCGCCCGCTCCACCATGGAGGCCAGCACGTCCAGACCGCGGTCCCAGAAGCCGGGATCGGCCAGGTCCAGCCCGAGCAGGCCCACCAACGCCTCCGGGGAGTCCGAGCCGCCCGCCGCCAGCAGCTCCAGGTAGCGGGGCACGAAGTCCTCGCCCTGGTCCCGGTAGCGCTCGTACAGGGCCAGGGTGAGCAGCTCGCCGAAGGCGTAGGCGTAGACGTAGCCGGGCACATGAAGGAAGTGGGGGATGTAGGACCACCACGACCGGTAGTCCTCGGTGAGCACCACGCTGTCGCCGAACATGGGGCGCTGGGTCTCCAGCCACAGCTCGCCGAGCCGCTCCGCCGACAGCTCGCCCTCCTCGCGCCGGGCGGTGTGCGCCGCGTGCTCGAAGCGGTTCATGGCCACCTGGCGGAACACGGTGGCGAACATCTCCTCGAGCTTGTTGCACAGCAGCCCCAGCCGGGCGCGCTCGTCGGACTCCCGGCCCATGAGGTGCTCGAAGGCGAGCATCTCGCCGAACACCGAGGCGGTCTCGGCGGTGGTCAGCGGCGTGTCGGCGTTGAAGTAGCCCCGCTCGCGGGCCAGGTACTGGTGGACGCCGTGGCCGAGCTCGTGGGCCAGGGTCATGACGTCCGAGGGGGTGCCGGTGAAGTTCACCATCACGTAGGGGTGAGCGTCCGGCGTGGCGGGGTGGGAGAAGGCGCCGCCCTGCTTGCCGTCGGCCACCGGGGCGTCGATCCAGCCGCGCTCGAAGAACATCTCGGCGATTTCGCGCATCCGCTGGGAGAAGCCGCCGAAGGCGTCCAGCACGGTGGCGCGCGCCTCGTCCCAGGAGACGGTGCGCTGGGTGCCCGGCAGCGGGGCGTAGCGGTCGTAGTCGTACAGGGTATCGAGGCCCAGCAGGCGCGCCTTGAGGCGGTAGTAGCGCGCCACCAGGTCGTAGCGGTCCGTGACCCGCCCCACCAGGGCCTCCACCATGGCGTCGGAGGCCTCGTTGTCCAGGTTGCGCTCCGTGAGCCAGTGCGGGTAGCCGCGCAGGCGGTCCTCGATGGCCTTGTCGGAGAGCACGGTGTTGAAGACGTGGGTGAGCAGGGGCAGCTGCTCCTGCAGCCCGGCGGTGAAGCCCGTCGCGGCGGACCGTCGGGTGGCGCGGTCCTCCCGCTTGAGGCGGGCCAGGACCTCCTCCTCGGGCAGCCCTTCGCCGTCCACCGTGAAGCGTAGCCGGGCGAAGGTCTCGTCGAACAGGCGGTTCCAGGCGGCGCGGCTGGTGAGCTGCTTCTCCGCCAGGATCCGCTCCTCCGGCTCGGAGAGGCGGTAGGGGCGGTGCTGGCGAGCGGTCTCCAGAAAGTGGCGGTAGCCGGCCAGGGCGTCGTCGGCCAGCAGGGCCTCGGCCCGGTCCGCGTCCACCCCCTGCCATTCCAGCTGGAAGAACAGCACCTGATTGCCGATGGCGGTGGCCCGCTCCTGCACGTGGGTGAGCAGGGCCCCCACCTCGGGGTCGTCCGTCCGCACCGTGTGCAGGAGCTGGATGTAGACCGCCGGCCGCGCCAGGCGCTGCTCCAGGGCTTCCAGATCGGTCACCGCTTTGGCCAGCTCGGCGGGCTCCAGATCCGCCACGCGGCCGTGGTAGCGCTCGCGGAAGGCGCCCGCCGCCGCATCGGCGGCGTCCAGGTCCTGCTGAAGGGCCGGGTCCTCCGGCCCGCTATAGAGATCGGAGAGGTCCCAGCGGACCGCTTGCACGTCCGTGGTCATTGCGCCGGCCCTCCCTTGTCGCGGGCCAGCCGCTGGACGCACTCCAGGTAGCCCTGCTCGTCGGGCTGGGTCCCGGAGCGCTGCGCCTCCCACAGGGCCCGGCCCAGGCACTCCATGATCTCGTGCTCGGCGGCGTGGGTGTCGCCCATGCCGGCCGCCAGGCGCTGGTAGGCCTCGCGGATCCCCTGCGGGCGGTCGGTGCCCACCTGCTCCGCGATGGCGATGTGCATGCCCATGTGGAGGAAGGGGTTGGTCTCGCCGCTCTCCGGGGTCCACTCGTAATCGGCGTAGCCGGCGCGGTCGCCCACCACCCGGTGGTACTCGGGGTGGCGGTGGAGGACGTCGATCACCAGCTGCTCCCCGGGCTCCAGGGTCTCGCCCTTGTGGAACTTCTCCCAGGAGCGGAAGAACACCTCGCGGGTCTCGGAGCGGTCGTTGCCGAATAGCATGGGGGAATCCTTGTTCGCTTTTTCGCAGGTCTAAATCGGATTATTTACCACGGAGGGCACTGAGGTCACGGATGGATGCCTCGCGACGTTAGCGCCTTGCGTAGGAGCTCGCTTCAGCGAGGGAATTCATCAATGGCTGGATGGCCGAATCGGGCTGGCGCTCGCTGAAACGAGCTCCCACAGGCGGGCCGTGGGTTCGAGTCTTTTCCTTGGCGTCTCTTGGCGCCCTTGGCGGTTTGGTGTTGGCGTTCTGCCGTTCACGAGGCCGCCGACTCGGCGTACTCCGCCTTCTCCGGCCACAGGCACAGATCGAACACCCGGCACTGGGCGCACTTGGGTCGCCGGGCGGTGCAGGTGTAGCGGCCGTGGAGGATGAGCCAGTGATGGGCGTGGCGCTTGTAGGCCGCCGGCAGGATGGCCTCCAGGGCCCGCTCCACGGCCGTCACGTTCTTGCCCGGGGCCAGGCCCGTGCGGTTGGAGACCCGGAAGATGTGGGTGTCCACGGCGATGGTGGGGTGGCCGAAGGCGGTGTTGAGGATGACGTTGGCCGTCTTGCGGCCCACTCCCGGTAGCCGCTCCAAGGCGGCGCGGTCCTCGGGGACCTCGCCGCCGTGCTCCGCCACCAGGATGCGGGCGGCCTCCGCCAGGTTTTTGGCCTTGTTGTTGTACAGGCCCAGGTTGCGGATGTAGTCGCGGATCCCCTCCTCCCCCAGCTCCAGCATGGCCTGCGGGGTGTTGGCCACGCGGAACAGCTTCTCCGTGGCCTTGTTCACGCCCACGTCGGTGCTCTGCGCCGACAGGCTCACCGCCACCAGCAGCTCGAAGGGAGTGGAATAGTTGAGCTCGGTGGTGGGGGCGGGGTCGGTCTCCGCCAGGCGGGCGATGAAGGCCTCGGCTTCCTCGGCGGTCATGGCGCGCGGGGCGTCGGACATGCGCTTGCTCCCTGGGCTACTGGGCGGGGTCGGGCCGATGCAACAAGCAGGGCGGCCCCGCGGGACCGCCCTTGTGTGGGTCCGGAGGGGCCGGGCCCTCAGGTGTGGCGGAAGCCCGGGATGTCGTCGGTTTCCTCCTTGGGCTTCTGCTCCGCCTTCTTGCCCAGCTCCGCCACCTTCTCCTCATGCCGCCGGGTAAACTCCTGCTTGTCCTCATCGGACATGGCCAGGTAGGCCGTCTTGCCGATGAAGTTGCCCAGATCGGCGGTGCGCACCGCCCACTTGTGGCCGTGGAGGTGGAAGTCCTCGCCGTGGTGCTGGCCGTGGGGGTAGTGCTGGAAGGTGGGGCCGAAGGCGGCCTTGAGTCCGTTGTCCTTCTCCATCCGCTCCAGGACGAAGTCGTACAGGAAGCGGTAGTACTCCTCCTCCAGCTCCTCGTCGAAGCCGTGGTACTCGAAGAAGCTATGCATGGTATTGCGGTCGACGCGCTTCTCGAAAGGCAGCTCGTGTCCGCTCATGGTTCTTTCCTCGTCGCTGGGTTTGCCTAACGGTGATGCAACCCGGTCATTCCCCCTCGCCGAAGCGATCCTCCACCAGCTCGCTGATGGCGTCGGCGGCGTCCTCCTCGTCCGGGCCTTCCGCGATGAGCTCGAGCTCCGTGCCGCGGCTGGCGCCGAGCATCATGACCCCCATGATGCTCTTGGCCGATACCGTCTGGCCTTCGCGGGTGAGGCTGACCTCGGACTCGTAGGAGGAGGCCAGGGAAACCAGCTTGGAGGCCGCACGCGCGTGCAGCCCCAGCTTGTTGATGATGCGCAGGGGCCGCTGGATCATAGGTGGCCCGGGGACGGGTGGCGCAGGGAGCGGCTGCGGCCGAGCACCACTCCCTCCCGGCCCCCCTCCAGGGCCTTCTGCACCTGCTCCTCCAGGGGCCGGGAGCGGTAGGTGAGCAGCCGCACCAGCATGGGCAGGCTGGCCCCGGCGATCACCTCGATCCGGCCGGGATCCAGGAAGTCCATGCCCAGGTTGGCCGGGGTCCCGCCGTACATGTCGGTGAGGATGATCACGCCCTCCTCCCCGGCCACCTCGTCGAGGGCGGCGCGGATGCGCTCGCGGGCCTCCTCGTAGGCGGTCTCCGGGCCGATGTCCACCGCCGCCAGGGCGGCCTCGTCGCGGCCCATGATGTGCTGGGCGGCCCGCACCAGCTCGTGGCCGAGGTGCTGGTGGGCGATGATCAGGATTCCGGCCATGGGCAATGTCATTGCGCTCCTGGCCCCGGTTGATGCCCCGCCGGCTGCCCGGACCCCAGCTCCCGGTGGCGCACCAGCACATGCGGCGCCCGGTCGCCGAAGCGCTCGGCCAGGCGTTCCACCATGTACACGGACCGGTGCCGGCCCCCCGTGCAGCCGATGGAAACCGTCAGGTAGCTGCGCGGCTCCTCGGCGTAGGCGGGCAGCCAGTCCTCCAGCAGCCGGTGGACGTCCGCCAGCCGCTGCTCCAGCTCGGGCTGGGCCTCCAGGTAGTCCCGGACCGGCTGGTCCAGCCCGGTGAGCTCGGCCAGGCCGGACTCGTAATTCGGGTTGGGCAAAAAGCGTATGTCGAAAAGGAGGTCGCTGTCCATCGGTATGCCGTGCTTGAAGCCGAAGGACTGGAAGAGCAGCGTCAGGGGGCGCGGGGCCGAGCCGCCGGAGGCGAAGTCCTGCACCCGCCGCCGCAGGGTGTGGACGGAGAGCTCGCTGGTGTCCAGGACGCGGTCGGCGGCCTCGGCGAGCGGAGCGAGGTGGCGCCGCTCCAGGCCGATGGCCTCGGGCAGGCTGAGGCCGCCCTCGGCCAGGGGATGGCGGCGGCGGGTCTCGCTGAAGCGCCGCAGGAGGCTGGTCTCGTTGGCCTCCAAAAAGAGGCCGCGGATCTCCAGGTCGCCCTCCTTCTCCAGGCCGTGCAGGACCTGCGGCAGATCCTCGAGGTGGGCGCGGGTGCGCACGTCCATGCCCACCGCGGCCTTGCGCACCGGTTTGGGCCCGGAGGCCAGCACCCGGGCCAGGTCGCACAGCAGGTCGGGCGGCAGGTTGTCCACGCAGTAGTAGCCGGCATCCTCCAGGGCATGGATGGCGCTGGATTTGCCCGAGCCGGAGATGCCGCTGACGATGATCAGTTCCATTCGCCGCCCCGGTCGTCCTCCAGCAGCCGCTTGCGCAGCCGGTCCCGGAAGTCCTTCTCGGGGTTGAACCCCGAGGCCTTGTGGAAGTAGCTCTGCACGGCCACCTCCACCATCACCGCCAGGTTGCGCCCCGGCGTCACCGGCAGCACCACCCGGGGGATCTCGATGCCCAGGATGGACTGGGTATCCTGCTCCTGCTGGAGACGGTCGATCTGGGAGAGGTCGTCGCCCTGGACCCGCTTGAACTGGATGATGAGCCGTAAGCGCTTGCTGGCCACGATGGTGGCCGGGCCGAACAGGTGGCGGATGTTGAGGATGCCCAGGCCGCGCACCTCCATGTGGTCCTGGAGAAGCTCCGGACTGCGTCCCACCAGCATGCCGGGGACCTCGGCGGCGAGCTCGGGGGCGTCGTCGGCGATGAGGTGGTGGCCGCGGGTGAGGAGCTCCAGGGCCACCTCGCTTTTGCCCACCCCGCTGGGGCCGGTGAGCAGGGTGCCCAGGCCCATGACGTCCAGGAAGACGCCGTGGACCGTGGTTCGCTCCGCGAGCACCCGGCTCAGGTAGTGGTGGAGGTGGTGCACCAGTCGGGGGCTGGAGAGGCGGGCCAGGAGCAGGGGGGTGCTGTGGGCCTCGGCCACCTCGGTGAGCTCCGGTGGCAGGTCCTGGCGGCCGCGGTCGCTGACCACCAGGGCCGACAGGCCCTTGCCGAACAGGCCCTCCAGGGCGGCGCGCCGGTCGCCCAAGGCCATCTTGTTGAGGAAGCTGATCTCGGCGCGGCCGAAGACCTGCAGGCGGTTGGGGTAGACGAAGTCCAGCTGGCCGGCGAGGGCCAGGGAGGGCTTCTGGACCATCTCGGACTCGATCTCGTGGTCCCCGGCCGCCCGCGCCGCCACCCATTCCAGGCCGAGGGGCTCGGCCTGGGCGTTGAAGACCTCCTCAACGGTGATGGTGGTGGCGCTCACTGGCTCGCCATTTCCTCGTCCTTGCCCACCAGGAGGTCGTAGAGCTCACGCCCCGGGGCGTGGCGCAGGCGCTCCCGGAATTCCCCGTCGTCGAGCATGCGCGCCAGCCGGGAGAGCACCTGCAGGTGCTGGTCGTTCTCCTCGTCCGGCACCAGCAGGGCGAACACCAGGGACACCGGCTGGTCGTCGAGGGCGTCGAAGTCCGTGGGCTCCTCGAGCCGCGTGAAGGCGCCGAGGGGCCGGTCCAGGTCGGCCATGCGCCCGTGGGGGAGGGCGACACCGTGGCCGACGGCGGTGGAACCGAGCTGCTCCCGGCGCAGGAGGGTCTGGAACACCTCGCGCTCGTCCAGCTCGGGATGGTCGGCGTGGAACTCTTCCGCCAGCTGGTCCAGGAGGCTCTTCTTGCTGGAGGCGGCCAGATCGGTGCGGATCCGCCCCCGCGACAGAAGGTCCCGCACCCGGATGGGCCCGTTGGCCTCCTGGGGCTCGCCGTCCTCCGGCTCAGTCGGTGGCTTCGGGGGGCTGTTCCTTGGCATCGCGGGCTTCACGCTGGTGGTGGTCTTTTGCTTTGCCTTGGTGCCGGCGCGCCTGCCGGTCGATCTTGTCGGCCATCGCATCGATTGCCGCATACATGTCCTTGTCTTCGGCTTCGGCGTGCAGGGTGGCGCCGTCGACGGTGATGGTGATCTCGGCGATGTTGCGGATCTTCTCCACCGACAGCACCACGTGCGCCCCGGTGGGGTTGTCGAGATGGCGCGCTACCCGGTCCGTCTTCTCGCGCACGTAATCGCGCAGGGCGTCGGTGATCTCCAGGTTTTGACCGCTAACCTCTGGCTGCATTTGCTTCCTCCCAGTGGGGGGCGGGGGCCGCCCGGTTCAGCGCCGCGTCATCCGGCGCCGCTGGCTGGAGGAGGGGATGCCCAGGGCCTTGCGGTATTTCACCACGGTCCGGCGGGCCACCTGGAACCCCTGCTCTTCAAGGATCTCGGCGAGCTTGGCGTCGCTGTACGGCTTGCCCGGCTCCTCCTCGTCCACCAGCCGCTGGATCATGGCCCGGATGGCGGTGGCGGAAACGCCCTCGCCGTCGGAGGTGCCCAGCTGGCTGGAGAAGAAGTACTTGAGCTCGAACACCCCCTGCGGGGTGTGCATGTATTTCTGGGTGGTGACCCGGGAGACGGTGGACTCATGCAGGTCCACGGCTTCGGCGATGTCGCGCAGGACCATGGGGCGCATGGCGGTGGGGCCGTTCTCCAGGAAGCTCTGCTGCCGTTCGACGATGGCCGTGGCCACCTTGAGCAGGGTCTCGTTGCGGCTGGCCAGGCTCTTGATGAACCACCGCGCCTGCTGGAGGTGGTCCCGCACGTACTTGCGGGCCTCCTGGTCCGCGGCGGTGCCTCGCACCAGATCGGAGTAGGCGGCGTTGATGCGCAGCCGGGGGATGGCCTCGGCGTTCAGCTCCACCTGCCAGCGGTCGCCCCGGTGGTAGACCAGGACATCGGGGAGGACCGTGGGGGCGGTCTGGCCGCCCATGACCGAGCCCGGACGGGGGTTGAGGGTACGGATCAGGTCCACCGCCCTGTCCAGCTCCTCTTCCCCCACGCCCAGGGCCTTGCGGATGCCCTTCAGGTCGTGCTTGCCCAGGTCCTCCAGGTGGTGGGCCACCACCGCGCGGGCCGTGTCCAGGCCCGGGGTGTCCTGTTCCAGGAGGTCCAGCTGCGCCCCCAGGCACTCCGCAAGATCCCGGGCCCCCACCCCCACCGGGTCCAGGTGCATGACCCAGACGTGCACCGCGTGCACGTCCTCCTCGGGGACCCCAAGGGTCTCGGCCACCTCGGCCAGGGTCGCCGTCTGGTACCCCTCGTCGCTGATCCCGGAGACCAGGGCCTCGGCGATGGCCCGGTCCCCCGGGGACAGGGGGGCCATGTGGATCTGCCACAGGAGGTGGTCGCCGAGGGTCTCGGGCGCGGAGTTGCGGGCCTCGATCCCGGGCAGCTCGTCCTCCTCGCCGGAGCCCGAGAGCCCGGGGCTGTCGGGGGCAACCCCCGCGTCCCAGTCGGTATCCACCGACTCCGCCGTGCCCTGGTCCTCGGAGGCCCGCTCGGGCTCGGAGGTCCGGTCCTCCACCTCCATGGAGGAGAGGGGCTCGGAATCGGCCTCCGTCTCGAACTCGTCCTCGTTCCCGGGGGTGACCTCCTCCAGCAGGGGGTTCTCCTCGAGGGTTTCCCGGATCTCCTGATCCAGCTCCAGGCGCGATAGCTGCAGCAGATGGATGGCCTGCCGCAGCTGCGGGGTCATCTTGAGCTGCTGGGAGACCTTGAGTTCGAGGGCTGGTTTCATAACCTACAGTTGGAAGTTCTCGCCCAGGTAGACGCGCCTGACGCGCTCATCACCAATGATAGCGTCTGGCCGTCCGGACGTCAGCACGGTGCCTTCGGAAAGGATGTAGGCCCGGTGGCAGATGCCGAGCGTCTCGCGGACGTTGTGGTCCGTGATGAGGATGCCGATGCCCCGCTCCTCGAGCTGGTGGATGATGTGCTGGATGTCCCGCACGGCGATGGGGTCCACGCCGGCGAAGGGCTCGTCGAGGAGGATGAACTGGGGATCGGTGGTCAGCGCCCGGGCGATCTCCACCCGGCGGCGCTCACCGCCGGAGAGGGACTGACCCTTCTGCCGGCGGACGTGGTCCACCCCCAGCTCCTGGAGCAGGCTCTCCAGACGCTCCTCCATCTGGGCCCGGGTCAGGTCCAGGGTCTCCAGGATGGCCAGCAGGTTCTGCTCCACGGTCAGCCGCCGGAAGACCGAGGCCTCCTGGGGCAGGTAGCCGATGCCCAGCCGGGCCCGGCGGTACATGGGGAGCTCGGTGATGTCGGCCCCGTCCAGGGCGATGGAGCCGTCGTCGGGCCGCACCAAGCCCACGATCATGTAGAAGCTGGTGGTCTTGCCCGCGCCGTTGGGCCCGAGCAGGCCCACGATCTCACCGGGACGCAGGGCGAGGTCAACCCCGGAGACCACGGTGCGGCCCTTGTACTGCTTGGTGAGGTTGGTGGCCTCGAGCTTACTCATCGTCCGGCGCGCCGCCTTGCTCTCGGGATTCCCGCGCTCCCGGCTCGCTGCCCGGCTGGAACACGCCCCGGGCCCGGCCGTTTTCCTCCCCCTCGCCGCTGAAGACCTCGGTGCGCTCCTCGTCGAGGTAGTACCGGATGCGCGCCCCCTCCAGGGAGTTGGGTCCCTCCTCCAGATAGGCCGAGCCGGTGAGCAGCACGGTGCCCTCCCGGGCGTCGTAGAGGGCCTCCTCCGCCTCCCCGTGGCGCTCCCCCTGGTCCAGGGTCACCGGGGCGCCGAAGGCCCGGATGGTGCGCATCCCCTCCTCGCCGTAGCTCACCACCACGCGCCGGGCGCGCAGCACCATGTCCCCGCGGGTGGCCACCACGTTGCCGGTGTAGATGGCCTCCTGGTCGGCGTCGCGGATGGTCATCTCGTCGGATTCCACCACCAGCGGCTCCTCGCGGCTGGGGCCGTCCTGCGCGGTGGACGGGGAAGGGGATTCCTGGGCCGCTGCCCCCGGGGACAGGGCGGCGGCCAGGACCAGGAGGAACAGGGGCGGGAGGATGCGGTCAGCCGGGCTCACTCGGGACCTTCCAGAAGGTGGTGTTGACCTGCTCGTGGATCCGCACGCGGCGCTCGTCGGTCCAGACGGTGGCGCCCACGCCGTCGGCGGTGCCGAAGTCGGCGGTGACCTGTACCGGCTCCTCGGTGGAGGCCCGCTGCTCCTGCGGGAAATAATGCAGGGTCTCGGTGGTCATGCGATAGCCCTCCGGGTCGGCGACCCGGACGTTGCCCTCCAGGGTGACCTGGTTGCTGTCGTCGGCCACCCGGCCCCGCCGGGAGCGCACGGTCAGGGGCGGCCCGTCGGGGCGGCTCACCTCCAGGTGGACCGTGCGCAGGCGGGTTTGGCCGGCCTCGGGGAAGTGGGCGGCGTGGTCGGCGATGAGCTGCCAGCGGTCGCCGTCGGCGGAGCGCTGGCGCAGCCGCACGTCCCAGGCCTCCATGTCGGCCTCGGGGCCCTCTTCCGCGACGGTGGGGGCCCGGCCCCGATCCTGCCAGAGCAGCGCCACGCCCACCCCCGCGGCCACGGCCACCACCAGGGCCAGGAGGAAGGGCCGTCCCCCCGGGGCCAGGCCCCGCCCCGCCCCCCGCGCCGCCATGGTCAGGGGCCGCCCCCGAGGTAGCCTGCCAGGATCTCCGCCTCCAGGCCCTTGGCCCATAGGAGGCGGTCGGTCACCTCGCGCACGGCCCCGTGCCCGCCGGGGCTTTCCGTGCACCAATGGGCGCGCGCGCACACGGCGGCATGGGCGTTGGGCACGGTGACGGCCAGCCCTGCCCGGGACAGGATGGGCAGGTCCACCACGTCGTCGCCCACCATGGCCACCGCCTCGGGGGCTACGTTAACCCGCTCAAGCAGCTCCTGGAAGGCCGGTGCCTTCTGCTCGCGGCCCTGGTAGAGGTGGGCGATGCCCAGCTCCTCGGCGCGGGCCGCCACCACCCGCGAGGTGCGGCCGGTGACCACGGCCACCGGCACGCCGTGGCGCTGCAGGAGCTTGATGCCGTGGCCGTCGCGCACGTGGAAGCGCTTGGACTCCTTGCCGTCGTCGTCCAGGACGATGCCGCCGTCGGTCAGCACGCCGTCCACGTCCAGCACCAGCAGCTCCACCGCCGCGGCGCGCCGGTCGACCTCGGCCGGGCTCAGGGGCTGGAGGTCGCTCATATGACACCCGCCCGCAGGAAGTCGTGCATGTTCAGGGCCCCCACCACGCAGTGGTCGCCGTCCACCACCAGCAGGCCGTTTATGGCCTTCTCTTCCATGAACTGCAGGCCCCGGGCGGCGAGCTCGTCGGGGCCGATGGTGTGGGGGTCGGGGGTCATGGCCTCGCCGGCGGTGGTGGCGAGGAGGTCCATCTCCTCGTCCAGCGCGCGGCGCAGGTCGCCGTCGGTGATCAGGCCCGCCAGGCGTCCTTCGCCGTCCTCCACGGCGGTCATGCCCAGCCGCTTGGAGGTCATCTCCAGCAGGGCCTCGCGCATGGAGGCGGTGGTGGGCACGCGGGGGATGTCGTCGTCCGTGTGCATGAGGTCGCGGATGTGCAGCAGCAAGCGCTTGCCCAGGCTGCCGCCGGGGTGGAAGCGGGCGAAGTCCTCGGGGGTGAAGCCGCGCTCCTCCAGCAAAGCCACGGCCAGGGCGTCGCCCAGGGCCAGGGTCACCGTGGTGGATGCGGTGGGCGCCAGGTTCATGGGGCAGGCCTCCGTCTCCACGCTGATGTCCAGCACCGCGTCGGAGCGGCTGCCCAGGGTGGAATCCAACCGGCCCACCATGGCCACCAGCGGGACCTTGAGGCGCTGCAGCAGGGGCAGCAGGGCCACCACTTCCTGGGTCTCGCCCGAGGAGGAGATGGCCAGCACCACGTCCTGCCGGGTCACCATGCCCAGATCGCCGTGGCTGCCCTCGGCGGGGTGCATGAAGAAGGCGGGGGTGCCGGTGCTGGCCAGGGTGGCGGCGATCTTGCGGCCGATGAGGCCCGATTTGCCCATGCCGGTGACCACCACGCGCCCCTGGGACCCCAGGATCAGCTCAGTGGTACGCTCGAAGGCCCCGTCCAGGCTGCGCTCGGCGGCGCGGATGGCGTCGGCCTCGATGGCTAGGGTGCGTCGGGCGTTGTCCAGGGCTCGGCTCATGCGGCGTTACCTGTGCTTGCGGGGCGACCGCCCCGGCCGTAGAGTGAGGGCGGATTCGGACCGGCTTCGGGGTGCCCATGGATAAGGTGTTCGTCACCGACCTGCGGGTCAGCGCGGTGATCGGTATTTTCGAATGGGAGCGGCGCATCCGCCAGACCCTTGCCGTGGATCTGGAGGTGGCGGCGGACTGCGCCGCCGCGGCCGCCACCGACCGGGTGACGGAGGCCGTGGACTACAAGGCCCTGGCCAAGCGGGTCTCCGCCTTCCTGGTGGAGGGCGAGTTCCAGCTGGTGGAGACGGCCGCCGAGCGCACGGCCGAGATGGTACGGGCCGAGTTCGGGGTGCCGTGGATCCGCCTCCGGCTGCACAAGCCCGGGGCCCTGAGCGGTGCCCGCGACGTGGGCGTCGAGGTAGAGCGCGGCCAATGCCCCTGACCCGGAACGCGGCCCCATGACTATCGCCTATGTCGGCATCGGGAGCAACCTGGATCCGGCCGCCCACGTGCGGGCCGGGGTGGAGGAGCTGCGGGCCCATTTCCCCGCGGTGGCCTGCTCGCCCGTCTACCGGACCGAGCCCGTGGGCTTCGAAGGGCCCTCCTTCCTCAACCTGGTGGTACGCCTGGCCACCGAGGACTCCCTGGAGGCGGTCCGGGATCGCCTCCGGGCCATCGAGGCCCGCTGCGGGCGGGAGCGGTCGGGCGGCGGGTCCGGGGATCCCTCCGGAAGCCGCACCCTCGACCTGGACCTGCTCCTGTTCGGCGACCGGGTCATCGCCGAGCCGGTGGTCCTGCCCCGCGAGGACGTGACCCGCTACGCCTTCGTCGCCAAGCCCCTGGCCGATCTGGATCCGGAAGGGCGGTTGCCCGGAGACGGCCGCACCTTCCGGGAGGTGTGGGCGTCCTTCCCGGAGGGCGCGGAGGCCGGGATGCGCCGCGAGGAGCTGGACCTGCCCTGCTGAGAGGGCCCCGGGCCTTTCTCCCCCAGGACCGATCGGCCTGCTGTAGGAGCCCGCTTTAGCGGGCGATGGTTCGATCTTGCCCGGAAGACAAGTTCGGACCGCTCACTGTAAGTGAGCTCCTACAAACGCGCTCCCACCGCGGGAGCCGCGGACTCAATACAGCAGCCGTCCGCCCTCGATGCCGAGCACCTGGCCGGTAATATAGTCGGCGCGGGCCAGGAAGTGAACCGCCTCGGCGATGGGCTCGGGGCCGCTGGCCCGGGCCAGGGCCGTATGGCGCAGGATGGCCTCCTTGTCCTGCTCGCTCTTGCCCGACTCCGGCCACAGGGCCGCACCGGGGGCCACGGCGTTGACCCGCACCCGCGGCCCCATCTCCTTGGCCAGGGCGCGGGTCAGCATCACCAGCCCCGCCTTGGAGATGGAGTAGACGGCGTGGTGCTCCAGGGGGCGCTCGGCGTACACGTCGGCCAGGCTGATGATGGCCCCGCCGCGCTCCTCCAGGTATTCCTGGGCCGCCTGGGCCAGGAAGAAGGGGGCCTTGAGGTTGGTCCCCAGGAGATCGTCCCAGGCCGCCTCGCTCGCCTCCCGCAAGGGGGTGGGGTAGAAGCGGGCGGCGTTGTTGACCAGGATGTCCAGGCCGCCGAAGGCGGCGGCTACCGACTCCACCAGCGGCGCGAGGTTGGCGGTGTCCTCCAGGGCGCAGCCGAAGGCCCGCGCCCGGGCCGGCCCCCGGGCCTCCAGCTCCTCGGCCAGGGCCTCCGCCTCGGCCCGGCTGGTATGGTAGTGGATGGCCACGTCCGCCCCGGCTGCGTGCAGCTGCCGGGCGGTTGCCCGCCCGAGGCGGTGGGCGGCCCCGGTCACCAGGGCCACGTGGTCGGCGAGATTGCCATCGGCCATATGCCGTCCTCAGAAGGTTGGGGAGCTCCCATCGCTTTTCCCGCCCCGCCGTCCGGGGCCGGGCCCCGGCGGCCCGTGTAAAGGCCGCCCCGATCGCCAAGCATTGCCAATCCCGCCGAGGATGTCCATGGAATACACCGAGTCCGCCCTCCCCGAGCCCAACGACGCCGAGCGCGAGCGCGCCGAGACCGTGGCCGCGGCCCTGCGCGAGCGCATGGCCGGAAGCGGTGCCATCCCCTTCGACGCGTTCATGCGCACGGCCCTCTACGAGCCCGGCCTGGGCTACTACGTGGGCGGCCGTGAGCGGCTCGGGCGCGGCGGCGACTTCGTCACCGCCCCCGAGCTGACCCCCTTCTTCGGGTACACCGTGGCCGGGCAGGTGGTGGACCTGCTGGCGCGCTGCGGGGGCGGGGACGTCCTGGAGGCGGGGGCCGGCAGCGGCGCCCTGGCCACCCAGCTGCTCGCCGAGCTGGAGCGGCTGGGCAACCTCCCCGAGCGCTACCGCATCCTGGAGGTGAGCCCCGACCTCAAGGACCGCCAGCGTCGCACCCTGGAGCGCACCCTGCCGCACCTCCTGGATCGGGTGGAATGGCTGGAGGATTTCCCCGCCGAGCCCTGGTCCGGCGTCCTGGTGGCCAACGAGCTGCTGGACAGCCTGCCGGTGCACCGGGTGCGCATCACCGAGGAGGGCCTCAAGGAGCTCTACGTGGCCCCGGACGAGGACAGCGGCGGCTTCAAGTGGCAGGAAGGCCCCGTGAGCGACCCCCTCGTGGCCGACAGCCTCGGCGACCTCTCCGGGCTGCCGGTGGGCATGGAGACGGAGGTGAACCTGGAGGCGCCGGCCTGGGTGGCCCAGGCCGCGGAGCGCATGGAGCGGGGCGGGCTGCTGCTTATCGATTACGGCCATCCCGCCGCCGAGCTCTACCGTCCCGAGCGCGCCCGCGGCACCCTCATGTGCCACTTCCGCCACCGCGCGCACGACGACCCCTTCTACCTACCCGGGGTGCAGGACATCACGGCCCACGTGGACTTCTCGGCGGTCGCCGAGGCCGCCCAGGCGGCCGGCCTGGAGGTGGGCGGCTTCACCAACCAGGCCCAGTTCCTCATCAACCTGGGCCTCACCCACCGGGTGGAGGAGTACCTGGGCGGCGGCGCGGTAAGCGACGAGGAACAGCTTCAGCTCGCCACGGCCCTGAAGCAGCTCACCCTGCCCCAGGGCATGGGCGAGTCCTTCAAGGCCCTGCTGCTGGTGCGGGGGGTGGAGGGGCCCTTCCCGGGCTACCGCCAGGGCGACCGCGCCGGGGAGCTGTAGGCGCCGAAGACATCGAACCGCCAAGTACGCCAAGAAAAGTTGAAAAGGAAACAAAAACATAAGGAATACATGCCAAGGCTGCATCCCCTTCAGATGGCGATGCTTCCCTTCTAGGTTTTGGGATCTCGCCGTTTTTCCTTGGCGTGCTTGGCGTCCTTGGCGGTTAATTCCCTTTTTCCTGCCGCTATCCGACTAAAGGGGACTCCATGACCTACCTCCAGGCCCTGGTGCTGGCTCTGATCCAGGGCATCACCGAGTGGCTGCCCATCTCCAGTTCCGCCCACCTGATCCTGTTCCCCGCCCTGGCAGGCTGGCCTGACCAGGGGCTGGCCTTCGACGTGGCGGTGCATGTGGGCTCGCTGATGGCGGTGCTGCTCTACTTCCGCGCGGACATCGCCGCCATGGCGCGGGACTGGGGGCGGTCGCTGGTTACCCGTCGGCTGGCGGGGGAGGCCCGGCTGGCTTGGGCGGTGCTGTTCGCCACCATCCCGGTGGGGCTGGCCGGGCTCGCCTTCAAGGAGCAGGTGGAAGGGGTCATGCGCGATCCACACGTGCTGGCCTGGGCCCTGATCGGCTTCGGCGTGCTGCTGTGGGGGGCGGACCGCTGGGGGCGGCGGGTGCGCACCGAGCGCCAGCTCACCTGGAAGGACGTGGCGGTGATCGGCTGCGCCCAGGCCCTGGCCTTGATCCCCGGCACCAGCCGCTCGGGCATCACCATGACCGCAGGGCTGGCGGTAGGCTGGACCCGCGAGGCAGCCGCCCGCTTCTCCTTCCTGCTTGCCATCCCGGTGATCGTTCTGGCCGGCGGGCTGGATGCGGTGGACGTGGTCCGCGGCGAGGCGGGGCAGCCGCTGTCCCTGCTGGCCGTGGGCTTCCTCGCCAGCGCCCTTTCCGCCTACCTGTGCATCTGGGCCTTCCTGGCCTGGATCCGCCGCATCGGCATGGGGCCCTTCGTCATCTATCGGATTGCGCTGGGCCTGCTGTTGCTGGCGGTGTTCTGAAAACGGTGAACCGCCAAGGCCGCCAAGCACGCCAAGAAGGAAACGGCCAAGACTGTGCCTTATGAATTCGGCGATGGAGGCCCCTACCGGGCCCATATCCATTCGCCTTCGGGTGGTTGGTCTTTTTGGTCTTCCTTGGCGTGCTTGGCGGCCTTGGCGGTTGGATGTCGTTCTGTCTATTTCCCTCGCTGCTGCCCCCCGCCGAAGGCGTAGCTGATCGCCAGGATGCCGCTATAAGACGTGCTGCGGTCGACGATGGGGCTGTCGGTGATGGCGTCGTCCAGCCAGCTGTGGCGCAGGTAGGCGAACAGCCCCCAGCGGCCGGTGAGGCGGGCCCGCCCCACCAGGGCCACGTAGGGGTTCCAGGCCGCCGTCCCCGTGTAGGCCGGACGCCCGGCTCGGGCCTCTTCCGGCCGCACGCCGTAGTAGTAGTCCACGAAGGGGCCGCTCGCCCACTCCATCCCGGCCCCGGGCGAGACGCTGAGCCGGCGGCCCCCCAGCCGGTAGGTGACCTCGACGGAAACCTCCTGGCCGTCATGCCGCCCGAGCAGGTCCGTTACCCCCTGTGCCCGCAGGCGCCACGGGCCGAGGCGCCGGGTGAGCTGCAGGCCGGCCTCGGCGGTCCGGCGTCGGGTCTCCATGCCGGCGAGGGCCGGGCTGTCCTCGGCCCGGAAGCTCTGGAAGCGCGGCCGGGCCACCGCCTCCAGGCGGAAGTCGCGGTCGCCCCACAGGCGGTACTGCGCCTGGATGCCGCGAAGCTTGAACCGGCCGAGGTCCAGGTTGACCACCGGCACCGGGGTCAGGTTGCTGGACACCCCGGCGTAGGGCGAGGGCGAGGCCACCACGCCCATCCCCACCATCACCGGCGGCTGGCCGGGCGGCCCCTGGGCGGCGCAGAGCGCCGGGGCAGCCAGGGCCAGGAGGGTGATCGGGCCGATGCGGCGTTTCATACAGGGTTCCCATAAGCGATCAGCACCAGGATCAGCAGGGCCACGATGGCGGTCATGATGGTGGTGTCCAGGATCCCCAGGGTGTGGTTCTCCTCGATGAGCTCCAGCAGCACGAAGAAGGTGGGGAACAGGAACAGCAGCAGGAAGGTGTTGGACAGGTCGAAGCCCAGCGGCAGGGTCGGATGGTCCGGGGCCACCCAGCCCTGGTAGGCGGCGATGGCCAGCAGGGTGATCGGCACCACCAGGAACATCACCTGGGTGATGCCGCCGAAGGCGTTGGCCAGGGCGATGCCGTACTCCCCCTTGCGGTGCGCTTGCCACAGGATCACGTACTCGCTCATGCCGGCGAAGCCGGCCAGGACCAGGGCGGTGAGCAGGGGGTTGAAGCCGAAGTCCGCCATGGCCACCTCGGCGAAGTGGGCCACCCGCTCGCCGCCCAGGAAGGCCCCGCCAATACCCGCCAGCAGCAGCCAGCCGATCACCGGCAGGGGGCTGCGCGCCACGCCCCGGTAGACCAGGTCCAGGCGCCGTTCCACCTCCGCCTCGGAGAGGTCCAGGGTCTCCCGCACCTCCGTTTCCTCCCGGGCGTACTCCGCCAGCAGCTTGTAAATGTAAACGGCGAAGATGGCCAGCAGGACCACCGCCACCACGGCCAGGTCCAGGGGGGCGAAGGCGTCCTTGGCGTGGCCGTTGGCGTTGAGGGTCAGCATCACCAGCCCCAGGATCAGCCCCATGGCGGCCCCGGCGATGAGCACCTGGGTGCCGGCTTCGGTGATGGGGCGCGGCATGAGGAACTTGCCGTGGATGTCCTTGGGCAGGAAGTAGGAGTACAGGCTGAACACCAGGGTGTTCAGGTAGATGGTCACCAGGGCCAGGGTGAAGGCGGCCACCGGGCTCACCGGAACCACGAAGGCGATGGTCACCAGCTCGGGAAGGGTGGACAGGACCTCCGCCACCGTGCCGGCCACGTAGTGGTCCCATTCCAGCCGCGCCGCCAGGCGCTGGCTCCCCACCACGAACGCCTCGCAGGCCGCCTGCAGGAGCAGGATCCCCGCGACTAGGGCCCCCGCGGCCGCGGCCCACTCCGGCAGGGCCACGCCGAGGCCCTCGCCGAGGTACAGGAAGGCCCACAGGACCACCCCTAGCACCATGCGGCGGGCCCAGTGGGGGTAGGGTGGCCGGAGGGCCCCCGCAGGCAGGCCCAAGTGGAGGATGGGCAAACGGTCCGGGTCGATGCCGGCCCGGCGCAGGCGGCGCTCCGCCCGGGAGGGAGCCTCGGGCAGGCCCGCAGCGGCGCGGTCGCGGGAGGAGGGTGGCTCCTGGTGTGGCGGTTCGCGGCCCATGGGGCGTCCGGGGAAAGGTGGGGATTCCCGGATTATGGCGCAGGCGCCAGAGTCCGTCATCCGGGGAGCCGGGCTCAGGTGGACTCGGAGCCGGTGCGGATCCGTTGGCGGTAGCCGAAGGCCGCCTGACGGACGTTCTCCTCGTCCTCCAGGCCGCTCCCCAGCGCCCCGCCAATGGTGGCCAGGGAGCTCGCCAGCCAGGCCAGGGTGAGGTAATCGGGCCAGGACAGGGGGTAGCCCTTGATGACGTTCTGTATCGCCGCCCGGAAGACGTTCTCAGGAACGAAGAGCCAGGCGCCCGCCAGGAGCAGCACGAACAGGGTAAGGTAGAACAGGAAGGCGGCGGTGCTCATGGTCAGGACGGTTACGGTGTTGTACAGCACCGTCAGCCCCCGGCTGCTCCGCTTGTAGCGGCCGGCCTCCCACAGGTGGTGGGCGACGATGGTCCAACCGGTGAGGCTGGCGAGGGAGACCGCCATCAGGGCGAGAAGCTTCGTCTCCCCGAGGGACACGCTCACCTGGTGCACGCTCGTGAAGAACACGGCGTAGGCGCCCGTGGCGGCGGCCGCGGCAAGGGCCCCCCGGAAGCTCAGGAACAGGTTGCGTGGGCTGTTGTTCAGCACCATGCCGGCCAAGAGCCTCGGTAGCCCCCGGCGCTTGGGCGTAGTGTATTCCACGTTGCCCCCGATGTCGGCCTCTTCCCGGGCGATCTGGGCGTGCCGGCGGATGGGGGCCAGGAGCTGGGAAAGGGGGCCGAAGAAGAGCCGCGGCCGACGGCGTGCGCGGCGCCGTGGCTTCCTGCGACCGGCCTGTCCCGCCTCCGGGGCGGCCTCCCGTCCCGGCTCGGCGATCTCGCGGACGAGCTGCAGGACCGCATTCCGGGCCCGCCGGTGGAGCCTGCAGGCCCCCAGGGCGGGCAGCGATACCCCGCCGACCCCCTTCGCCTGGCTCTCCGTGGCCACGACGATCCGCTTGCTGCGCAAGATCGGCAGGTCAGTGAGGAACAGGGCCATATCCCAGCCTTCCCGCTCCTGCCGGTCCTCGCAGTGGGGCAACAGATCCGGGGCCTCCAGGTCGCTCCCCGTCAAAGGGTCGGTCCGGAGCTGTACCTCCCACGTGACGGAGGGGTCCACGCGTTCCTCCAGCAGTCCCGGGAGCTCGTCGGCGAGCCTGCGGGCCACCTGCTCGCAAAGCCCGGGGGCCGGCACCAATCCCAGCGTGATCCGTTCGGTCATAGGGGCTCCCAGTGCGGCCCCGTTCGGTTGGAGCTGGGGGCGGAGGCCGCTGGCCCCATCGTGGGCCGAAACAGGGCCCCGGATCAGTCCGGAAGGTTCCGGTTCCGGAAGGGGGTCGGGAAAGGCGGGAGGCGCGGCCCGGGAAGGGGCGGTGGTTACCGTCGGGCGAGCTCGGATCCCGCGCGGGCGGATAGCAGCCGGTCGAGGTCGTGGGCGATGGCGTCGGGGCCGTCGTCGGGCAGGGCCAGCAGGCGCGGCTCGCCCTCGGGACCGAAGATGAACAGCCCCGTGCTGTGGGAGACGTCGTAGTTTCCGTGGGCGTCGGGCTCGCCGTAGCCGTAGGCCACCCGGTAGCGCTTGGTGAAGGCGTCGAGCTGCTCGCGGTTGCCGCGCAAGCCCACGAACCGGGGTCCGAAGGCGCGCACGTAGGAGCGCAGCACCTCGCGGGTGTCGCGCTCGGGGTCCACGGTAACGAACAGCACCCGCACCCGGTCGGCCTTTTCCTCCCCCAGGCGGCCCAGGGCCTGGCGGACGTTGGCGAGGGTAGCGGGGCAGACGTCGGGGCAGTGGGTGAAGCCGAAGTAGACCAGGGTCACCTTTCCCCGGTAGTCGGCCCCGCGCACCGTCGCGCCCTGGTGGTCGGTCATGGTGAAGGCGAGGCGCGGCATGAGCCCCGAGATGTCCTTGAGCCGCCAGGGGCTGTCGCCACTGCAACCGGCTACCAGCAGCAGGGCTCCGAGGAGCAGCAGGGCGGGGAACCGGCGGCGGGGCATTATCCGGGGCATGGGGCGCTCCTCAGCGCGTTCCCGCGGGGTCGGCCATGGTGGCCCGGCCCCGGGGCCGGTGGCCTTCCCGCATCCACATGCGCAGCACGATGAGCCCCACCACCACGCTCATCATGGCCGCCGGGATCCAGGTGAGCAGGCCGCCGATCTGCTGGTCGAGCAGGGGCGCGATGGGCCAGGCCCGCCCGCAGACCTGGTAGATGTCGAACAGCACCTCGTTGCTGAGGCTGATGTAGGCGCCCAGGGCGATCTGGGGAAGCATGATGGCCCACAGCATGATGATCCGCGTACCGAAGCCGACGCCCCCGCGAGCCGGGGAACGCGGGTCCACCGCCAGCCACCAGAACAGCAGGCCTTCCACCACCATGCTCCAGTTCATGGCCTGGTACAGGGGGAGGCTGAGCATGGCGTCGAAGTGGACGGGCGGATACAGCCACAGGAAGATCAGCCCCACGAACAGCAGGGGGGCCACCAGGGGATGCTGGATGCCGCGGTAGGGTCCCCGGATGGCGGGGTGCCGCCAGAGGCGGCGCAGGCCCTGCTTGAGGCGCCCCTCGGGCAGGCCGCGGCCCAGGATCTCATGGGGCGTTGCCAGCACCATGAGCACCGGGCCCACGTGGTGCAGCACCAGGTGCTGGGCGCGGTGGATCCAGAACATGTTCTGGGCGTAGTAGTCGATCTGGGTCTGGAGCATGGCGTAGGTGAGGCCCAGACCCAGGAGGAAGGAGGCGGAGCGCCAGAAGCCGGTGCCCTCGCCGGTTCGCCGGCGGATCAGCAGGCCGCGCAGGAACAGCGCGGCCGCCCCCAGGGTGACGGCCAGCACGGTGGGGGAGAACTCGTAGGGCAGCAGGAAGCCGGCGACCGATTCCATGGGTGGGCGCGCCCGCGAAAGCCTGGAACTCGGCCAGAATGCCTCGGGGCGGAGGCGGGGGCAAGCGGGGCGCGCCGGGGTCCGGCCGCGGCCCCGCCCGGGCAGGGGGTGCGTTCCGCTTACTTCCCCGCGGGGCGCTGGATGCCGCCGGAGGGCAGGCCGGCCTTGCCCAGCATGGAGTCCAGCGGGCAGAAGCGGGTGAAACCGCTCTGCAACAGGTTCAGGCCCACGAAGCCGGTGAGCAGCAGCCACCACTGGCTGTGGTAGATCACCAATGCAACGGACACCAGGATCACGGTGCCGGCGAAGATGCGGACCACGCGTTCGGTCGTCATGGACTCGTTTCCTCCGTTGTGCGGTTCAGGGTGCGAACGGACCCGGCTCAGCCGGCCCGGCCCGCCTCGATCACCCGATCCATGCGCTTGCGCATGAAGGCGAAGTACATCACCGGGATCACCACCAGCGTCAGCAGGGTGGCGGCGGCGATCCCGAACAGCAGGGAGATGGCCAGACCCTGGAAGATGGGGTCAAACAGGATCACGAAGGCGCCCACCATGGCGGCGGCCGCGGTGAGGACGATGGGCCGCAGCCGCACCGCGCCGGAGCGGATCACCGCCTCCTGGAAGTCCACCCCTTGAGCCGTCTCCTGGTTGATGAAGTCCACCAGCAGGATGGAGTTGCGGACGATGATGCCGCCCAGGGCGATCATGCCGATCATGGAGGTGGCGGTGAAATGGGCGCCGAACAGTGCGTGCCCGGGCATCACCCCCACCACCGTCAGCGGTATGGGCGCCATGATGATGACGGGCACCAGGTAGCTGCGGAACTGCCCCACGATGAGCAGGAAGATCAGCACCAGGCCCACCGCGTAGGCGGCGCCCATGTCGCGGAAGGTCTCGTAGGTGACCTGGGCCTCGCCGTCCCACTTGAGGGCGTACTTGTACTCCTGCTCCGGCTGCTGGGTGAACAGCTGCGGGATGGTGTAGCCCTGGTCGAGCGGCTCCTCCTGCAGGCTGTCCCAGATGTAGTAGAGGCCGTAGAGGGGGCTGTCGTTGGGCTGCGCCTTGTCGCCCGTGACGTAGACCACCGGTTTCAGGTTCTTGTGGTAGATGGTCTGGTCCCGCGTGGTCTCCACGGGGGTCACCAGCTCCGCCAGCGGCACGAGGGCGCCGTCGCGGGACTGCACCCGCATCTCCAGCAGGGAGTCGATGCGCGCCTTCTGGGCGTCGGGCAGCTCGGCGCGGATCAGCAGCGGGTACTTCTGGTTCTCGCGGTGCAGCGCTGAGATGTCCTCGCCCTCCAGGGCCATGGAGATGGCCTGGGCGATGCGCTGCTCGGAGACCCCGGCGCGGGCGGCCTTCTCCTTGTCCACCACCAGCCGCACCTTCTCGCCCTGGGCCTCCACCGTGCTGTCCACGTCGGTGACGGTGTCCACTTGGCGGAAGCGCTCCTCCACCTGCCGGGCCACGTCCAGCTGGCCCTCGTAGGAGGGGCCGTAGATCTCCGCCACCAGGGGGGAAAGCACCGGCGGGCCCGGCGGCACCTCCACGATCTTCACGTTGGCCCCGTGCTCCTCGCCGATGGCGTGCAGCTCGTCGCGCACGTCCAGGGCGATCTCGTGGCTGGAGCGCTCGCGGTGCTCCTTGTGCGCCAGGTTCACCTGGATGTCGGCCTGGTGGGGCGCCTCCCGCATGTAGTACTGGCGCACCAGGCCGTTGAAGTTGATGGGCGAGTGGATGCCCACATACTCCTGGTAGTCGGTGACCTCGGGGACGGTGGCCAGGTACTGTCCCAGCTCCTGGGTCACCTGGGCGGTGGTCTCCAGGGCCGTGCCTTCGGGCATGTCCACCACCACCTGGAGCTCCGACTTGTTGTCGAAGGGCAGCATCTTGAGGGTCACCAGCTTGAAGTAGGCCAGCGACATGGCCGCCCCCATGAGCACGAGCACCACCGCGAACATGGCCCAGCGCTTGCCGCGGCTCTCGAAGAACGGCGTCAGGAACCAGCGGTAGAACCGGAAGGTCCAGCCTTCCTCGGGATGGCGGTCGGCGCCCCCTTCCTCCAGGGGCTGCTCCCCGCCGGGCTCCCCCTCATGGTGGGTCCCGCTGCGTTTGAGCAGCAGGTAGGCCAGCCAGGGCGTGATGATGAAGGCCACCAGCAGGGAGAAGAACATGGCGAAGGAGGCGTTGATGGGGATGGGGCTCATGTAGGGCCCCATCAGCCCCGTCACGAACGCCATGGGCAGGAGGGCGGCGATCACCGTGAAGGTGGCCAGGATGGTGGGGTTGCCCACCTCGTCCACGGCGTAGGGGGTGGCCGCGTCCAGGGAGCGCTCGCCGAGCATGTGGTGGCGGTGGATGTTCTCCACCACCACGATGGCGTCGTCCACCAGGATGCCGATGGAGAAGATCAGGGCGAACAGCGACACCCGGTTGATGGTGAAGCCCCACATGTAGGAGGCGAACAGGGTCAGGCCCAGGGTAATGGGGATCACCACCAGGACCACGGTGCCCTCCTTGCGGCCCAGGGCCAGGCCGATGAACAGCACCACGGAGACCGTGGCCACGCCCAGGTGGAACAGCAGCTCGTTGGCCTTGTGGTTGGCGGTGTAGCCGTAGTCCCGGGTGACGCTGTACTCGATGTCCTCGGGGACGATGTGGCCGCTCAGGTCCTCGAAGCGCTCCACCACCGCCTCGGCGACCTCCACGGCGTTGGTGCCCTTCTTTTTGGCCACCGCCACGGTCACCGCGGGGGTGCGCGTCCCGGCCTCCAGACCCTTCTGTCCGGCGGACGGTCCGGTGCCCATCCACACGTACTGGTCGGGATCCCCCGGGCCCTCGGAGACCTCGGCCACGTCCTTGAGATAGACCGGGGCCTGCTCGTGCACCCCCACCACCAGGTTGCGGGTCTCCTCCACGGTGGTCAGGAAGGTGCCCGTCTGCACGATGACGGACTGGTTGTCGCGGGTCAGCTCGCCGGAGGGCAGGCTGCTGTTGGAGACCTTCAGGGCGTCCCGGATGGCCCCCGGGCCGACGCCGAATTCGGCCATGCGGTCGGGCTGCATGTGGATCCGGACGTTGTGATCGGGGCCGCCGAGGGTGTAGACGTCGGCGGTGTCCTGCACCTTCTTGAGCTCCGCCTCCACCGCATGGGCGGTCTGGCGCAGCTCGTACCCGGTGTACTCGTCCGAGAACAGAGTCAGGTTGACCACCGGGACGTCGTTGATGCTCTTGGGCTTGACGATGGGCTCGCCCACGCCCACCGCCTGAGGGATCCAGTCGCGGTTGGCCATGACCTTGTTGTAGGTCTTGACCAGGGCGTCGGTGCGGTCCGAGCCCACCTCGAAGCGCACCGTGATCACCGCCATGTCCGGGCTGGAGGCCGAGTAGACGTACTTGGCGCCCTTGATCTCCGAGAGGACCTGCTCGGCGGGGGTGGCCACCAGGGACTCCACCTCCTCCGCCGAGGCGCCCGGGAAGGGGATGAAGATGTCCACGAGGGGCACCTTGATCTGGGGCTCCTCCTCGCGGGGCGTCAGCATCACCGCCAGAAGGCCGGCCAGCAGGGCCAGGATCCCTAGCAGCGGGGTGATCCGGGCCCCCATGAACTTGGCGGCCATCCGTCCGGCGATGCCGTAGGTTTGCTCGGCCATGGGCTAGTCCTTGCCTGGTTCGCTGACCGTGGAGCGATATAAAGGGGGGCGCGCCCGCCGCGCGGCCCCGGCGCGTCCGGTTAGTGGGCGGCCTCCGTGGCCTCGTCTCCCGCGGCGGGCTGCTCCTCCTTGAGGTAGCGCAGCGCCCGCTCGGGGTCCAGGGCGATGCGGTCGCCTGCGCGCAGGCCGGCGAGCACCTCGCGGCCCTCCTGGGAGTGCTCGCCCAGTTCCACCAGGCGGAACACCACCCGGTTCTCCCGCACCACGTACACCCCGGTGATCTCGTTGCGGTGGACCAGGGCCCGACGCGGCACCACCAGGGAATCCTCGGCGCCCATCAGGAACTCCGCCCGGCCGAACATCCCAGCGGACACGGGGGCTTCCTCGGGGAGCCGGAGGCGGACCTGGAAGGTGTGGGTGGTGGGGTCGCCCTGCGGCACGATGGTGACCCGCTCGGCCGGGAAGCGCTCGTCCAGGGCGGGGATCCAGGCGCGGGCCTCGCCGTCCGCCAGCAGTTCGGGGATGCGGCTCTCCTGGACTCGGGCGGTCAGGCGCAGCCGGCTGGGATCCAGGACCGTGATCAGGGGAGCCCCGGGCTGGGCCAGCTCGCCCTCCTCCATGTGGGTCGCCGTCACCACGCCGTCCACCGGGGCCTGGATCTCGGTCTTGTCCAGCCGGATGCGCAGCTTGCGGATCTCGGCCTCCGCTTGGCTGCGCTGGGCCTCCGCGCGGCTCAGGGCCGCGCTGGCCTCGTCCATCTGCTGCTCGGAGGCGGAGTTCTGCTCGTAGAGGCTCTTGGTCCGCTGGAAGGTGCTCCGGGCCTCCTCGGCCCGCGCCTTCGCGGCCTCCAGGGCGGCCTCGGTCACCGCCAGCTGGGCCCGCAGGCTCTCGTCGTCGAGGCGCACCAGGGTGTCGCCCTTGGCCACCGAGTCGCCCACGTCGTAGGGCATGGCCACCACCTGGCCGCTCACCTCCGCGGAGATCCGGGAGGCGCGCCGGGACTCCACGGTGCCGGGGGCGCTGCGTATCCGTTCCACGGGCTGGGGCTCCAGCACCATGGTCTCGAAGGGCATCTCCGCCGCTTCGGCGGACACCGTCGCGAAAAGGGCAGCTCCGGCCAGGACAACGGCGAGCCTTTTCATGCGGTGCTCCTGTGGTTGGGATCGTCGGGCCGGGGCGCGCCGGGCGCCCCGAGGGCAATGGGGCGGCGGTGCGTCAACCGTGGGGGGCGCCGCCGGTCCCGTCCGGGCCCGCGAGGCGGTCCAGGACGGGGGTCTGGCCCACCGCCTTCTGCAGCCGCGCGTGGCTCAGGCGCAGGTCGTAGAAGGCCTCCACCTGCCGCAGCCGGGCCTGTTGGCGGGCAAGCTGGGCGTCAAGGACCTCCACCATGGTGGCCGCTCCCTGCCGGTAGCGGTCCGTGTTAGTGCGCAGGCTCTCCCGGGCGCTCGCCACGGCGTGGCCCACGGTGTCCAGGCGGCGCCGGGCGGTATCCAGGTCGAGCCTGGCCCGCTTCACCTCCAGCCGGACCTTGCGCCGGATGTCGGTGAGCCGGGCCCGGGCGGCGTAGCGCTCCGCCTCCGCCGCATCGCGGCTGGCCCAGCGGCCGCCGCCGAACAGCCGCCAGTCCATCCGCACCCCCGCCAGCCAGCTCTGGTCGGCGGTGCTGGCGCGATGGTCCTCCAGTCGCGCCTCCAGATTCACGTGGGGGAGGAGCTCCGCGGTGGCGGCATCCACCCCCGCGCGGGCCGCGCCGAGCTGGGCCTCGGTGGCGGCGATGGCGGGTCGCTTGGCGATGGCCCGCTCCACCAGGGCGTCCAGCCCGGGCGCCTTGGCGGGCAGGTCCTCGCCCAGGTCACGGTCGAGGTTCACCGGGGCGTCGAGGTCGCGCCCGAGCCGCTCGTTGAGGGCGCTCTTGGCCACGGCCACCCCGTTGCGGTGGGCGAGGAGCTGCTCCTCCAGCTCGCTGACCCGGGTCCGGGCCTGGAGCATGTCCCCGCGCATGGCCGCGCCCGTCTCCAGACGGTTCTCGGCGATGCGCAGGTGCTCGCGGGCGGCCTTCAGGGCCTCCTCGGTTACCGCCACCCGCGCCTCGGCCAGCTGCACCCGCAGGAAGGCCTTGGTGGCGCCCAGGGCCACGTCGAGCCGGGTCTGATCGAGTTGGCGGCTCATGGCCTCCCGGTTGGAGCGGGCCCGGCGCACCTCGGCGCTGGTGGCCCCGCCGCGGTAGAGCGGCTGGCGCAGCACCAGGGCGGTGGCGAGGTCGCTGGTGGTGTCGGGGTCGTTGAGGGTGCCGAAATCCCCCTGGGTCAGGTCCCCGAAGTCCTCGCCCTGCACGTCCCCCTGGCTCAGCTTGGCCATGAAGGCCTGGGCGGGGCTGTTGGTGGCGCGGGCGCCCACCTCCAGGTCCACCACGGGCAGGTAGCCGCTGCCGGCGGCCTCGGCGCGGTATCCGGCGGCTTCCTGCCGGTAGCGCTGGGCCTGAACCTGGTTGTTGTTCTCCAGGGCCTGGCGCACGGCCTCGGGAAGCTCCAGGGCCTGGGCGGTGCCCGGGGCGAGAGCGGCGCCGAGGAGGCCCACGGGCAGGAGTCGGAGCAGGTCTTTAATAACCATATTATTAAATTACCATTTGCTTATATTAAAAACCATAAATAAATCCGAGCACCTTGCCCGGACGTTCCCGTACGGCCATCTGGGAGAACCTTTCCCGCATGGGCCTGTCCTTCGCGGTCAGGTGGGGGCGGCCGACCCGTTCCCCTGGGGTCCGGCCGAGCCGGACCCACCCATGATAGAAGTTACGCGTGATCGTCGTCGAATGGGCAAAAGACCTCGCGCATCAGGGAGATCAGCTTCAGGGTGCGGGGGTCGCCGACCCGGTAGTACACCTTGTTGGCGTTCTTCCGGGCCTTGAGGATGCCCTTGTCGCGCATGATCCCCAGGTGCTGGGAAATGTTGCTCTGAGACGTGCCCACCTCCTCCACGATCTCCTGCACGCTCATCTCCTTGTCGTTGAGCGTGCACAGGACCTTGAGGCGCAAGGGGTGCGACATCGCCTTGAGGGAGCGAGAGGCCTGCTCGATGTTCTCGTCGCCCTCGAGCAGGTGTTCGGTGGACTCCATGACCTTCCTCCCCCAGAATTCTGGGCTGTTTTACTGAGTAATAATAATATTATATGTCCGAGTCAAGGAACCTGGGGGTTCCCCGGGCGTCACATGGCTATGGGTTTTTGCTAGAATTTAGAACCTTTCTATAAGTCCCGCGGGCTCCCGCGGGGTTGTCCGTGACCGCGGCGGGAGACGAAGAGGGAGGCCCGATGGCGCTGCCGCATCGTCCTATGGTGCTTATGATTCTCGATGGCTGGGGGTACCGGGAGGACCCGGAGTCCAACGCCGTCCATGCCGCGCATCTGCCGGTGATGGACGGCCTGTGGCGCGATTACCCCCATACCTTGATCCAGGCCTCCGCCGCTTCCGTGGGGCTGCCCTCCGGCCAGATGGGTAGCTCCGAGGTGGGCCACCTGAACCTGGGCGCGGGGCGCGTCGTGTACCAGGAGTACGCCCGGATCAATCGTGCCATCGAGGACGGTTCATTTTATAGCAACCACGAGCTTACCGCCGCCGTGGACGCGGTGAAAGCCAGTGGCAAGGCCCTGCACATCATGGGGCTGCTCTCCGACGGCGGCGTGCACAGCCACCAGTCGCACATCGAGGCCATGGTGAAGCTGGCGGTGGAGCGCGGCGCCCCGGAGGTCTATGTCCACGCCTTCCTCGATGGCCGCGACACCGCGCCCCAGAGCGCCCACCGCTACGTCCACCGCCTGCAGAAGTTCATGGCGGAGGTGGGCGGGGGCCGTATCGCCACCGTGGTCGGCCGGTACTACGCCATGGACCGCGACCGGCGCTGGCAGCGGGTGCAGGCGGCCTACGACCTCCTCACCCAGGGCACGGGGCACGCGGCCCGAGGCGCCATCGAGGCCGTGGACATGGCCTACGAGCGGGGCGAGACCGACGAGTTCGTGGAGGCCACGGCCATGGTCGACGATGCCGGGGCCCCGATCGGGGTGGTGGGTGACGGCGACGCGGTGGTGTTCATGAACTTCCGCTCCGACCGCGCCCGGCAGATCACCCAGCCCTTCATCGAGCCCGGGTTCGACAAGTTCGAGCGGGCGGTGGTCCCGGACCTGGCGCACTTCGTGTGCCTGACCGAGTACAACGACGCCTTCGACGTGCCCATGGCGTTCCCGCCTCAGCGCCTGAAGCGCATCTTCGGCGAGTACCTCGCCTCCCTGGGCATGGGGCAGCTGCGCATCGCCGAAACGGAGAAGTACGCCCACGTCACCTTCTTCTTCAACGGGGGCGAGGAGACGCCGTTCCCCGGCGAGGACCGGATCCTGATCCACTCGCCGCAGGTGGCCACCTACGACCAGCAGCCGGAGATGAGCGCCCACGAGCTCACCGACGAGGTGGTGAAGGCGGTGGACGCCGGCACCTACGACGTCATCATCATGAACTACGCCAACGCGGACATGGTGGGCCACACCGGCAACTTCGACGCCACCGTGCAGGCCCTGGAGGCGGTGGACGAGTGCGTGGGCCGGGTGGTGGAGTCCGTGCGCGCCCACGGCGGGGAGCTGCTGGTCACCGCGGACCACGGCAACGCCGAGCAGATGGCGGACCCGGAGACCGGCAAGCCGCACACCGCCCACAGCATCAATCCTGTGCCCTTCATCTACGTGGGCGACCGCAAGGTGACCATGGCCGAGACCGGGGCCCTGGAGGACGTGGTGCCGACCATGCTCCACCTCATGGCGCTGCCCCAGCCCCACGAGATGACCGGCCACGCCCTGGCCCAGCTCGACGTGGCCACGGAACAGGCCGAAGGGGTGTGACCGCGGGGCGGGCCGCGCGGTCTCCCCTGCCGCGGGCCGCCGGGCTGCTTTTGCTCGGTGCCCTGGGGGGGCTGACCGCCTCCGCCGCGGCGGAGGACCCGGAGGCCCGCCTGGAGCGGAAAAAGGAGGAGCTGGCCGAGCTGCGCCGGGCCGCCCGGGAGATCGGCGAGGAGCTGGAGCGCACCCGGAAGCGCGAGGCGGACGCCCGCGAGGCCGTCTTCGAGCTGGAAGAGCGCATCTCCGTTCTGCGCAACCGCCGCCGGCGCAGCGAGCGCAACCTGGCGGCCAACACCGAGCGCCGGGAAGAGCTGAAGGCCGAACGGCAGCGCCTGCGGGAGCGGGTGGACCGCCACCGCGACCGCCTGGAGGCCTATCTGCGGGCCGCCCACCGCGCCGGCCAGAGCGGGTTCCTGCGCCAGCTCTTCGAGCACCGGGATCCTGGACGCATCCGCCGCGCCCTGACCTTCATGAGCTACCTGCACGAGGCGCGCCGCCAGGAGATGGAGCGCCTGCGGGAGGCCCGCGAGCGGGCCGCCGATGTGATGGACGAGCTGGCGGCGGAACGGACGGAGGAGACGCGCCTCCGGGACCGGCTGGCCGAGCAGAAGCGGGCCATTGCCCGGCGCCTGGAGGAGCGCCGGGCCCTGCTGGAGGAACTGGAGGCCCAGTCCGAGCGGAAGCGGAACCGCCTAGCCGCCGTGCGGTCCGACCAGCAGGCCCTGAAGAAGGTCATCGAGCGGCTGCGCGGGCTGCGCGAGGATGGGGTCCTCGAGAAGGTGGGCGAGAAGCACATGGCGGCCCGCAAGGGGGAGCTTCCCCTGCCCGTGGCCCGGCCCGAAATACTGGCCCACTACGGGGACTCCCGGGAGCGCCGCTCCATGCGCTGGAGGGGCCTGCTGCTGGGCGCCGAAACCGGAGCCGAGGTCCGCTCCATCTTCCGGGGCCGGGTGGCCTACGCCGGACGGCTCCGTGGCTACGGGCTCATCACCATCATTGACCACGGCGACAATCTGCTCTCGTTGTATGCCCATAACCGTGTGGTATACAAAGAAGTAGGGGAATGGGTGGAAACGGGGGCGCCGGTGGCCGCCGTGGGCACCACCGGCGGGCGGTCCCGGCCGGCCACCTACTTCGAGATCCGCCAGGGCGGCGAGCCCGTGGACCCCCTGCAGTGGTGTCGCGCGCCGGGCGGGAGCGAGCAACGCTCCGCCGGGCGCTGAAAACTCCCGGTCTGCCTCCTCGGGACGGCCGAGCCTCCCGGGCGGGTCGCGTCCGGAGCCTCCTCGCCGGAGCCTGATCCCCCTGCACACCGGCGCGGTACGGGGAACGTATTCGCCATATGGAGCCATGCATGAAACCGCCGAAACGCCTGCAAACCTTTTTCGTCCTGATGCTGGGCATCCTCATCGGGACCGGCCTGACGCTGGAGCGGATCTCCCAGGCGGAGCGGGGGGTCTCCTCGGAGGAGGTGCCCATCCCCTACGAGCAGCTCCAGCTCTTCAGCGAGGTGTACTCCCAGATCAAGGGCAAGTACGTGGAGGACGTGTCCGACGAGGACCTGATGAAGGGGGCCATCGACGGCATGCTCCGCGAGCTCGACCCCCACTCCTCCTACCTCACCAGGGACATGCTCGGCGAGATGCAGGTGGAGACGGAGGGCAAGTTCGGCGGCCTTGGCATCGAGGTCACTACCGAGAACGGCTTCATCAAGGTGGTTTCGCCCATCGACGGTACCCCCGCGGATAAGGCCGGCCTCCAGGCGGGCGACCTGATCGTGCGCATCGACGACACCCCCACCAAGGACATGAACCTCATGGAGGCGGTGGACCAGATGCGGGGCGAGCCGGGCTCCGACATCAAGCTGACCGTGGTTCGCGAGGGCTTCGAGCAGCCGCGGGACTTCACCGTCACCCGGGACGTGATCCGCATCGAGAGCGTGAGCTCCCGCATGCTGCCGCACGGCGTCGGCTACCTGCGGGTCAAGCAGTTCCAGCAGGACACCGGGGCCAAGGTGCGCGAGCATCTCAACAAGCTGCAGGACAAGCGGGAGAGCGGCGAGCTTCGGGGGCTGGTGCTCGACCTGCGCAACAACCCCGGGGGCGTCCTCTCCGCCGCGGTGGAGGTGGCCGATGCCTTCGTCGAGGGCGGCAAGATCGTCTACACCGAGGGCCGCGAGTCCAACAGCGACATGACCCTCAACGCCAACCCGGACCAGGCCCTGAACGGCAAGCCCATGGTGGTGCTGGTGAACAGCGGCTCCGCCTCGGCCTCCGAGATCGTCGCCGGTGCCCTGCAGGACGCCGAGCGGGCCCTTGTGGTGGGCACCCCCACCTTCGGCAAGGGCTCGGTGCAGAGCATCCTGGAGCTGTCCGACGGCTCCGGGCTCAAGCTCACCACCGCCCGGTACTTCACCCCGGCCGGCCGGTCCATCCAGGCCGAGGGAATCGACCCGGACATCGCCGTCAAGCCGCTGGAGGTTTCCCAGCCCGAGGACAACGGCAATCGCCTGACCGAGCGGGACCTCCCCGGCCATCTGATGAACAACAGCCTGGAGGGCGAGGAAGGCGGCGAAGAGGGCCAGGAGCAGTCGGAGGAGGGCGAGGCCCCGGATTACATGGACGACTATCAGCTCAACCAGGCCCTGAACCTGCTGCGCGGCATCATCCTTATGGAGTCCAAGCAGGCCTCCTGAGGGAAGCAGAGCGTGGCCCGGAAACGTAGTGGCAAGCGCAAGAAGCCGAGCCCGGCCCAGCGCCGGCGGCGGTACCTGGCCGCCGGCCTCCTGGGTCTCGGGCTGCTCCTGGGGTTGGTGGGCGGCATAGGGGTGTGGGTGTACAGCGGGGGGGATCCCGCCGGCCACCGCACCGTGCAGCGCACGCCCTCGGTGGAGGCCGAGCCCGAAAAGGGTCCTGCCGACCCCGCGGAGGAGGAGCCGGGGCTGCGGGACCGCGGCCCGCGCGCCGCCATCATTATCGACGACATGGGCCGCAGCCGGGCCCAGGCGCGGGCCATCAGCCGGCTTCCCTACCCGGTGGCCATGGCCGTCCTGCCGGGCACCCCCCACGCCGACGACACGGCGCGGCAGGCTCATGCCCGGGAGAAGGAGGTCCTGGTGCACATGCCCATGGAGCCCGGGGACAGCGCCATCCCCCTGGGGCCCACCTTCCTGCGGGAGGACATGGACCGGGAGGCCCTGGTGCGCCAGCTGCGCGCCAATCTGCGGGTCATCCCCCACGCCGTGGGCATCAACAACCACATGGGCAGCGCCCTGACCGCCGATGCACGGTCCATGGGCTGGGTGATGGAAGCCCTGGGGGAGCACGACCTGTTCTTCGTGGACTCGCGCACCACCCATAAGACTCGGGCGCTGGACGAGGCCCGGTCCGCCGGAATCCATTCGGCGAGCCGGGACGTCTTCCTCGACCACGAGCCGACGGAGGAATACGTCCGCGCCCAGTTCCGGGAGCTCCTGCGGCTGGCCCGGAACCGGGGCACGGCCATCGCCATCGGCCACCCGCACCCCGCCACCCTCAAGGTGCTGCGGGAGATGCTGCCCGCCGCCTCGGCGGCGGGGGTGGAGATCGTCCCGGTGCGCGAGGTGGTGGCGGTACGCTCCAGCGAGGCGGCCCGGGCCGGCACCCTGGCCTACAGCGACACCAACCAAGGCGAAGGAGAGGCACCATGAGCCGCGTCGTCGTACCCCTCGTGGAAGGCTTCGAGGAAGTGGAAGCGCTCACCATCGTGGACATCCTGCGGCGCGCGGGGGTCGACGTGGTCACCGCCGCGGTGGCCGAGAGCCCCGTGCGCTCCTCCCACGACGTGCCGGTGGGGGCGGACACCACCGTCGCCGCCGTCAAGGACGACCCGGAGGTGGAGATGGTGGTGCTTCCGGGCGGCCCGGGCACGCCCCGGCTCGCCGAGAGCCCCGACCTCAAGGCCCTGGTCCAGCGCCTGCGGGATGCGGACCGGGAGGTGGCCGCCATCTGCGCGGCCCCCTCGGTGCTCGCGGAGTTCGGCGTCCTCGACGGCAAGCGCGCCACCAGCTTCCCCGCCGTCAAGGAGAAGCTCACCGCCGTGGGTGTGGACTACCAGGAGGACACGGTGGTCCGCGACGGCAAGGTGACCACCTCGCGGGGCCCCGGCACCGCCATGGACTTCGCCCTGGAGCTGGTGGGGATCCTGGAGGGCCCGGCCAAGCGCGACGAGGTGGAGTCCGGCCTCATGCGCCCGGAGGCGGCCGCCACCGCCTGAGGGGGGCTGCAGGGAAGCCACCAGGAGCAGGAAGAAGGGCCCGCCCCCGCAGGGGCGGGCCCTTCTGCGTTGGGGCGGGGCGGCTCGCTAACTAGGTTTCCTAGGCCAACCCGGCTCAGGGCGAGGCGAGGAAGCGCCGATAGGCGAGCACCTTGATGCCGTCAAGCAGGACCATCCACGCGATGGCATACCCCCACACGATCCCCGCCCATACCCAGCCGATGGGCGCCATCAGGAACCCATATACCGCCGCGAGGGTCCCGGCGACCTGGGTGGCCTCCAGGGCGATGAACAGGGTCGCGCTGGGGAACGGGCGCTGCCAGAACCAGCCCTGCTGTCGGGTCAGGAACAGGGTCATGTGCCCGGCTACCAGGAGCTTCAGGAACAGGAGGGTCTGGATGAGGTGGGCGGGATGCCCCACCAGATCCCGCAGGATCCAGTACAGAAAGAAGCTGGACACCACCCCGGCCGGACCCAGCAACCCCGCGATGGCCAGAATGCGCGGCATCCGCCATCGGACCGGCCGCCCGGGGGTGGGAGCGTTGTCCCAGGCGATGGCGACGATGGCGATGTCGTTGAGGATCACCAGCAGGATGATCATGATCGGGGTGATGGGGTGGAAGGCGAAGGCCGCCACCGCGATGGACAGGAACAGCAGCAGACGGATGGTTTCCGTGATGCGGTAGGTGGCGTAGCCCGTCATGCGCCCGAAGATGCGCCGGGCCTCCTCCACGCCCCGGATGATGACGTCCAGGCCGCTTTCCGTGAGGACCAGGTCCGAGGCGCTGCGGGCCGCATCGGTGGCCCCGGGTACCGCGATGCCCACATCCGCCTGCTTCAGGGCCGGCGCGTCGTTCACGCCGTCCCCGGTCATGCCGACGATCCGGTCCGCCGCCTGGAAATGGCGGATGATCTCGAACTTGTGCTCCGGGGTCACCTCGGCGAAGCCGTCGGCGGCCAGCACCTCTTCGTGGATGCTCCAGTCGATCTCCCCCCGGCCCGGCCCCCCGGCCTCCCCCGGTCCGAACAGGTCCGCGGCCCGCACTAGGTTGGTGTTCAGGCCGATCTGCCGGGCAATCTGCCGGCCGATGGCGGGGTGGTCCCCCGTGACCATGCGCAGGTCGAGGTGGCGGGCCTTGGCGTCCCGGACCATCTGGGCCTTATCCTCCCGGGGCGGATCCAGGAGGGGCAGGATGGCCAGGTAGCGCCACCCCTCCTCCGGATCGTGGCGGGCCACCCCCAGGGAGCGGAAGCCCTGCTCCCCGAGCCGGTCCGCCTCCCGATGGACCCGGTCGGTCACGCCCTCCGGCTCCCCCATGAGGTCCAGGACCACCTGAGGGGCGCCCTTGACCACCGTGAAGCGTCGGCCGTCCCGGGCCACGTCCGCCTCGGCCCGCTTGCGGTTCGGGTCGAAGGGCCGGAAGGCCTCCACCCGGTAGCCCTCCAGGCCGTCCGGGGGGTGCGGGTAGCCGAGGATGGCGCGGTCGATGGGGTCGGGCTCCTCGCGGTCCGTGGTCAGGGTGGCCGCGAGCACGGCCTCCCGGGCGTCCCTGCCCTCGATCAGGACCGGCTCCTGGAGGGCGAGCTGGTTCTTGGTCAGGGTCCCCGTCTTGTCGGCGCAAAGCACCTGAAGCCCCGCCATCTCGTCCATGGCGGCGAGGCGGGAGACGATGGCCTTCATGCGGGCCAGGCGACTGGCCCCGATGCTCATGGTGACGGAGAGCACGGCCGGCATGGCCTGGGGGATCCCGGCCAGCACCAGGCCCAGGGCGAACAGGATCACCGTCCAGACCGGGGTGCCGCGATGGAGGGAGAGGGCGACGACGAGCGCCACCAGGAGCAGGGAGGCGGCGATCAGGAAATAGCCGATGCGCAGGACCGCCCGCCGGAAATGGGACTCCCCGCCGGCCTCCCGCACCAGCGCCACGGTGCGGGCGAACCGGGTGGCGGGTCCCGTGGCCACCACCACCGCCCAGGCCTTGCCCAGCTGGGCGGTGGTGCCGGAGTAGAGGAGGTCGCCGCCCTCCTTGGTCACCGGCAGCGACTCTCCGGTCAGGGCGGACTCATCGGCGCTCAGGGACTGGTCCTCCAACATCCGCGCGTCGGCCGGGACCACGTGGCCGAGGCTCACCAGGATGATGTCCCCGGGCACCAGGTCCCGCGCGGGGATCCTCGCCCGCCGGCCGTCGCGCAGGACCAGGGCCTCAAGGGCCAGGCGTCGCTTGAGGGCGTCGATGGCCTGGCTGGCCTTGTGTTCGTGCCAGAAGCTGACCCCGCCGTTGATGGCGAGCAGGACCATGATGACGGCGAAGTCCTCCCACCGCTGGGAGATCCCGGCGAGCAGGGCGGCCACCTCGATCATCCAGGGTATTGGTCCCCAGAAGTAGGACAGGAACCGGAGCAGGGGATGGGCCTTCTCCTCCTCCAGCGCGTTGGGACCGACCTGCTCCCGGCGGCGGTCGGCCTCCTGGCTGGACAGGCCGGCAGCCGGGTCGGTTTCCAGCTCCTCAAGGGTCCGGGCGATCGGCTGGCTGCCCGCCGTGTCCGGATCCAGGGATGGGGGAGGTCTGCTTCCTGCCCGCGCTTGGGCCATGCCTCCTCCTGCGCAGGGTTGTTGTAGGGAGCCAGGGGCGGAAGTCGGAGGGAAAGATCCCGGGAGGCACCGGGCCATGGATCCAGGATCCAGTGCCGCGCCCGGCCGGGCAATTGGCCCAATCCCTACGGAGCAGGGGTTGCGCGGTCCCGGCTGCGGTAGGGGGCGCCGGGATTCGGCGAGGGCCGTGCCGGGGCTCGGGGGTACACCCCAGGGCCATTGGGAAGGGCCCGAATCCTGGGAACCGTACTGACACTTTACGATGGTTGCGCACGGTTTGGCCGTACCCGACACGGCTCCGGGAAGGATGGTCGGCTTTCCCTCTTCGACTTCCGCGCACCCGTGCCGGAGAGCCCCCCTTCCCGATCCGCGCCCGCCGGAGGACCTCGCCATGGAGCTGCAGGAGCGGGGGACCATCTACCTAGTGGGCGCCCGCTAGCGGCCCGCTTGGTGAGAGGAAGGAGACCCATCCATGCCCGCTCCCGATCCCGGCGCCGGGCCCCTCTACGACCGGGGCATGGTCTTCCACCAGGGGCTCCCCGTCGCCATGGGGGCCGTAACCCGGATCAACCGCGACCGGGTGGACCTCGAGGTGGGTCCCCTGGGCTTCGAGGCCGAAACCCCGGTCTCCGTGGACCTCTACCCCAGGGGCGACGTGCATGCCCCCGAGCGACGGGTGACCGGCTACGTGGAGGCCGCGGACCGGGGTCTCCTGGCCATCCGCCTGGAGCGGTGACGGCCGGTCAGCGCCTCCCGCGGATGGTTTCAAGGAGCCACCGCTCCAGGTCCCGGCAGAGACGCGCCAGGTTGCGCTCCTGGCCCTCCGCGGCCGCCGGGGCGTCGGCGCGCGGGGTGCCCCGCTTGTAGGAAAACCGCTCCTGTTTCGGGAGCTCCTCCGGGAAACCGCGCCGCCCACCAGGAAATTGATCGGGATCACCAGCGGGACGGCCTGGTAGTCGGCAGTGCCCAGGCGGTCGATGGCCCGCCGGTCCCAGCCCATGGCCACGTGGCGGGCGAGGGAGGCGAGTTGGTCCCGGGCACGGTCCCGCTCCCGCGGGGCTAGCCCGCGCCCCCGGGACCGCGAGGCGCCGGTGGATGGTCCGGGGCTCGCTCCAGGCGATTGCGGCCGGCGGTCTTGGCGGTGTAGAGGGCGTCGTCCACCCGCTTGAGCAGGGCCTTCATGGAGTCCCCCCGGTGGATGCCGGCCACACCCACGCTGATGGTGAGGGACAGGCCCCCGGCGAAGGTGGTGCCGGCCACCAGGCGGCGCAGGTCCTCGCCCACCTTGACCGCCGCCGCGGCGTCCGTCTCCGGCAGGAGCACCAGGAATTCCTCGCCGCCCCAGCGGGCCAGCACGTCCGTGTCCCGGAGCCGCCCCTGGACCCGGGCCGCCATCTCCCGGAGCACGGCGTCCCCCGTGGCGTGGCCGTGCGCGTCGTTGACCGCCTTGAAGAAGTCCAGGTCGAACATCACCAGGGCCGCCTCCGCTTCGTAGCGGTTCACCCGGTACAGCTCCCGGTCCAGGAGGTCCTCGAAATGCAGGCGGTTCACGGCGCCGGTGAGGGCGTCGTAGGTGGCCCGGTACTCCAGCTCCGCCTCGGCGGCCTTCCGCGCACGGATGTCGTTGGCCACGGCGATGTAGCGGATGTCTCCGGCCACCGTGTCCCGCAGCCGCGACAAAGTGAGGTCCACCCACACGGAGCGGCCCCCGTGGTCCAGGAAGCGCTTCTCCAGGCGCACCGAGCCGAAGCCGGCGGCCAGGCCCTCGCGGATCCGCTGGGTCTCCTTGGCCACGTCGTCGGGGTGGGTGAGCTCGCGGAAGGAGCGGCCCTCCAGCTCCGCCACCGGCCGCCCGAGCAGCTCGGCGAAGGCCGGGTTGGCGAGGACGATGCGCCCCTCCTCGTCCCCCAAGGCGATGGCGTTGGCGCTGTGCTCGAACACGGAGCGGAAGAGGCGCTCGCTCCGGCGTCGGGAGGTCACCTCGCGCTCCAGGGTGCGGCGCAGGTCCAGGGTGATCAGCCACAGGAAGCCCAGGGTCCAGCCGGCCACCGCCGCGACGAGCACGGCCTTGGAGACGCCGTGGACCAGGGGTTGACCGAAGGGCCCGGCGGGCGGCGCGACCAGGGCCAGTCCGGCTCGGGCCGCGAGCCCCGCCGCGGCGAACAGGAAGGCCCCGCTCATGAGGAGGTGGGTCCAGGTGCGCTGCCTGACCGGGGTGGCGAGGAGGACCGCGCTACAGGCGCCCAGGAGCCCCGCACCGGCCACGGTGTACAGCACGATCCGGGCGGGTGGGCTGGGCAGCGGGTAGGTGTAAAAGGCGATCCCGAGCCCCGCCGCGATCACCCCGGCCAGGGCCCAGGCGTCGGCGAAGGGGCGGCCGGCGCGCTGGTGGAGGGCCTTGAGGATGAGGACGGCGCCGGCGAGCACCAGGGTCTCGCCCAGCACCGTGCCCAGCAGTTCCGGGGCGCTTCCGCGCAGGGCGGAGAGGAGGTAGCCCAGGCCGGCCAGGCCGTGGCCGGCGGCCCAGGGCCCCGATTCCGGCCGGCCCACCCCCTGCACCCACAGCCCGCCGAACACCACGGCCACCAGCGCCCCCAGCACCGCGAGCAGGAGGAACAGGGTCTGGATATCCAGGTGCAGGAGCACGCTGTCCGGCATGGGCCATGCCCTCCGGGGGCGCCCACGGGGCGGGTTGCCCAGGGTCGAGGCGGAGCCTCAGCGCCGCCGGTCGACGAGGCTCCACAGGATGGCGGCCAGGCCCGCCCCCGCCAGCCCGGCGGCCAGCCACCACGCCGGGAAGCCCAGGCGTGCGCCGAGGCCGGGAATCAGGGCGGACGCGGCCCCGGCCACCAGCAGGGTGGCCCCGGTCCAGGTGAAGGCCAGCCGGCGGATGCCGGCGCGCACCTCCTGGCGGAGCTGGTCCAGCTGCGGGCCGCGGAGGTTGAGGACCAGCTCGTCGTTCACGGCCCGTTCCAGGAAGGCGGAGGTGACCCGGGGCAGGCGGGGCAGCAGCCGGTTCCACTCCGGGGCCTCCTGCCGCAGCTCGTTCCACAGCCGCGTGGGCCCCTTCTCCTCCTCCATCCACTCGCGCAGCAGGGGCTGCAGGGCCAGCCAGATGTTCATCTCCGGATTGAAGTCCCGGGCGATGCCCTCCACGTTGACCATGGTCTTCTGCAGCAGCACCAGTTGCGGCTGGGTGGGCATGTGGAAGCGCCGGGTGGTCTGGAACAGCCGCATGAGCAGGTTGGCCATGGAGATCTCCTGCAGCGGCCGGTCCAGCACGGGCTCGGCGATGGCGCGCAGGGCGTCCTCGAAGGCCACCATGTCGGTGTCCGGCGGCACGTACTCCGCCTCCAGGTGCACCTCGGCGGCGCGGGTGTAGTCGCGGCGCAGGAAGGCCAGCAGCATGTCGGCCAAGTAGCGGCGCTGGTCCGCGGCCAGGATGCCCATGATGCCGAAGTCCACCACCCGCAGCTGGTTCCCCGGCCCCACGAAAACGTTGCCCGGGTGCATGTCGGCGTGGAAGTAGCCGTCCCGGAACACCTGCTGGAAGAACACCTCCGCGGCGTTGCGCGACACCTCCACCACGTCCACCTTCGCCTCGGCGAGCTTGTCGGGCTCGTCGATGGGGAGCCCTTCCACCCATTCCATGGTAAGCACATCGCGGGTGGTGTGCCCCCAGTAGATGCGCGGTACGCGCAGCACGGGGTTGTTGTGGAAGTTGCGGCGCAGCTGGCTGGCGTGGGCCCCCTCCTTCTCCAGGTCCAGCTCGTCGTGGATGGTCTTGGCGAACTCCCCCACCACCGCCACGAAGCGCAGCCGGCGCGCCTCGGTGAGGTAGCGCTCCGCCTGCGCGGCGAAGGCGAACATCACCGCCAGGTCCGTCTCGATGACGCGCTCGATGCCGGGCCGGCGCACCTTCACCGCCGCCACTTCGCCGTCGGGCAGCACCGCCCGGTGTACCTGGGCGATGGAGGCGGAGGCCACCGGCTCCCGGTCGAATTCGAGGAAGCTCTCCTCCAGGGGCGCGCCCAGGGAGCGCTCCACCATGGCCGCCGCCTGGTCGCTGGGGAAGGACGGTACCGCGTCCTGCAGGGCGGAGAGCTCGCCGATGATGTCCTCGGGCAGCAGGTCGCGGCGGGTGGAGAGGATCTGGCCCAGCTTGATGAAGGGTGGGCCCAGCTCCTCCATGGCCAGCCGCAGGCGGGCGCCGTGGGTGTGGGTGCGGACGACGCGGTTGCGGAAGGGCACCAGCCGGCTTACCCAAGCGTAGGGCCGGAAGAAGGGGATGGCGCCGATCAGCTCGTCCAGGCCGTACTTGGCGAAGGTGCGGGCGATGCGCAGCATGCGCAGCACATGCCGCGGCCGCAGGCGTCGGTAGGCGGCGGGCGGCTTGGCGGGGGGCGGGGCGGGCACGACGTTCCCCGGCGGTTAGGGCTTGAAGCCGGTGTGCAGGGCCACCACGCCCCCGGTGAGGTTGGTGTAGCCGGTGCGGGTGAAGCCGGCGTCGGCGAACATCTCGCGCAGGGTCTCCTGGTCCGGGTGCTGGCGGATGGACTCCACCAGGTACTGGTAGCTGTCGGAGTCTCCCGTTACCACCTTGCCCATGCGCGGGATCATGTGGAAGGAGTAAGCGTCGTAGAAGGGCTTGAGCGGCGCCACCGGGTGGGAGAATTCCAGCACCAGCAGCTGGCCGCCCGGCTTCAGCACCCGCAGGAATTCCTGCAGGGCCTTGCCCTTGCGGGTCATGTTGCGCAGGCCGAAGGCCACCGTGACCACGTTGAAGTGGTCCGAGGGCAGCGGCAGCCGCTCGCTGTCGGCGGTGAGCCAGTCCAGATTCCCCACCAGCCCCTCGTCCGCCAGCCGCCGGCGGCCCACGTGCAGCATCTCGTAGTTGATGTCCGACACCAGCACCCAGCCGCGCGGCCCCACCTTGGGGCTGAACAGCCGCGCCAGATCCCCCGTTCCCCCGGCCGCGTCCAGGACCCGGTCCCCGGGCTTGGGCTCGGCGCGCATGACCGTGTGGCGCTTCCACCAGCGGTGCAGGCCGCCCGACATGAGGTCGTTCATCAGGTCGTAGTTGCCCGCCACCGAGTCGAACACGCCCTTGACCCGCTTGGCCTTCTCGGAGAGCGGCACCTCCTGGAAGCCGAAGTGGGTAGTGGGCGTGGCGTTTTCCTGCTTGGTGTCGTCGCTGCGGTCGGCGCTCATGGCGGCTCGGTCCTCTGGCTCCGGAGTCAGTCCGCTCGGCGGGGACGGGGAAAGGGGGCAGCCTACTGCAGATCCGGGATCCCTTCAATTCGGGACGGTTTGTGTGCGCTTACAATGTCCGAAAGGCCGACGAAAATGGCCCCCGCTTCCGGCGGAGGGCCAGGGACAAAGTCCTCCTTGCGGTCGGCCATATATTTGGTTAGCTTGAATCGGGAGACACAAGATATTGTGTTTTTCCACAGATTCCACATTTTCCACAGGGCCGCGTCCGCCCGGCGCCGGCCTGCTGTGGCTGCCATACCGTCACCCGGAGGAAGCCCATGACCGCCAAAGTCCAGCCGCTCAATGAGAACGCCGCGCAGGCCCGGGTGGAGTTCCAGGACGCCTCCCTGGACATCTGGGACAAGAAGTACCGCCTCAAGGACCTGCGCGGCGAGCCGGTGGACGCGGACGTGGACGGCACCTACCGGCGCGTGGCCCGCGCCCTGGCGGACGTGGAGGAGGCCGATCAGCGCGAGCACTGGTACGAGCGCTTCCTGTGGGCCCTGCGCCAGGGCGCCATCCCCGCGGGGCGCATCGTCTCCAACGCCGGCGGCCAGGACTACAAGCCCGCCACCTCCACCATCAACTGCACCGTCTCCGGCACCGTGGACGACTCCATGGACGGCATCCTCCGCAAGGTGCACGAGGCGGGGCTGACCCTGAAGGCGGGCTGCGGCATCGGCTACGACTTTTCCACCCTGCGGCCCAAGGGCGCCTTCGTGGCGGGCGCCGGCGCCATCACCTCCGGGCCGCTGTCCTTCATGGACATCTTCGACCGCATGTGCTTCACCATCTCCTCCGCGGGCGGGCGCCGCGGGGCGCAGATGGCCACCTTCGACGTGGGCCACCCGGACGTGCAGGACTTCATCCGCGCCAAGCGCGAGGACGGCCGCCTGCGCCAGTTCAACATGTCCCTGCTGGTCACCCACGACTTCATGGAGGCGGTGAAGAGCGACGGCTGGTGGCCGCTGGTGTTCCCCATCTCCGAGAAGCAGGCGGAGGTGGAGGACATCGACTTCCAGGATCCCGAGCAGGTGGTCTGGCGGGACTGGCCCGGCAAGGAGGGCTACATCACCGGCAACGACGGCCGCGTGGCCTGCAAGGTGTACCGCACCATCAAGGCGCGCCACCTGTGGAACGCCATCATGTCCTCCACCTACGACTACGCCGAGCCCGGCTTCATCCTCATCGACCAGTACAACGACATGAACAACAACTGGTTCGTGGAGAACATCCGGGCGACCAATCCGTGCGTGACCGCCGACACCTGGGTGCAGACCGGCGAGGGGCCGCGCCAGGTGCGCGATCTCATCGGAACCTCTTTCCATGCCCGGGTGGACGGCACCGACCATCCCACCGCGCCCGAGGGCTTCTTCCATACCGCCGACAAGCCGGTGGTACGCCTGACCACCCAGGAGGGCTATAGCCTGCGGCTCACCAGTGACCACCAGGTACGCAAGGTGGTGCGCCAGACCCGCTGGTCCACCGAGACCGCCTGGGTGGCTGCCGGTGAGCTGGAAGCCGGGGACCGGGTGCTGCTTCACGACCATCGCGGAAACGCTGATTGGGAGGGTCCCTATAACCACGAGCAGGGCTATCTGACCGGCCTGCTGGTAGGCGACGGAACGCTCAAGGCCGACCAGGCGGTACTGTCCGTTTGGCAGTCCGCCCCTGCCGCTGACGGAGCCCAGGCGATGGGCCCGAAGGCGGTAATGGCGGAAGCCCTAAGGGCTGCCGAGGGCCTGCCCCATCGAGCCGATTTCGCGGGTTGGCGGGAGATCCCCGACAGAAATGAGTCCCGCCTTACCATGAAGGCGCTCAAGGAACTGGCCGACGAGCTGGGCATGGCCCCAGGCGACAAGGCCATCACCCCGACGATGGAGCGTGCCTCCGCCGATTTCTATCGTGGTTTCCTGCGGGGGCTGTTCGACGCCGATGGCTCGGTGCAGGGCACCCAGGCCAAGGGCGTATCCGTGCGCCTGGCGCAGTCGGACCTCCCGCGCCTGGAGGCGGTGCAGCGGATGCTGCTGCGCCTGGGCATCAAGTCCACTGTCTACACCGATCGCAGGGCGGGCGTTGGCACCGCCGAGCTTCCCGACGGCAAGGGCGGCAGCGCCGACTACGCCATCCAGCCCCAGCACGAGCTGGTGATCGCCGGCGAGAACCTAGCCCGCTTCCGGGAGGAGATCGGCTTCGCGGATACCGACAAGCAGGCCCGGCTCACGAACCTGCTTGGCAGCTACAAGCGTTCCCTCAACCGTGAGCGCTTCACCGCCAGAGTTGATTCGGTCGTGGAGGAAGGGGTCGAGCCGGTCTACGACGTCCAGGTGCCGGGGGTGAATGAGTTCGACGCCAACGGCATTCACGCCCACAACTGCGGCGAGCAGGGCCTGCCCCCCTACGGCGCCTGCCTGCTGGGCTCGGTGAACCTCACCCAGTTCGTGCGCAATCCCTTCACCGAGGACGCCTACTTCGACTGGGAGCAGTACCGCGAGGTGGTGGCGGTGTTCACCCGCATGCTCGACAACGTGGTGGAGATCTCCGGCCTGCCCCTGGACCGGCAGCAGGAGGAGATCCGCCGCAAGCGCCGCCACGGCATGGGCTTCCTGGGCCTCGGCTCCACCCTGGCCATGCTGCGCATGAAGTACGGCGAGCCCAAGTCGGTGGACTTCACCGAGCAGGTGGCCCGCGAGCTGGCCGAGACCGGCTGGCGCGCCAGCGCCGAGCTGGCAAAAGAGAAAGGCCCGGCACCGATCATGGAAGAGGTGTTCACCGTGGACGAGGAGATGCTGCGCCTGCGCCCGGAGATGGCGGAGGACGGCTACAAGCCGGGCGACCAGGTGCCGGGCAAGGTGCTCATGGCCCGCTACAGTCGCTACATGCAGCAGTTCCCCAAGGAGGTCACCGACCCCATCGCCGAGCACGGGGCGCGCTTCACCCACCACAGCTCCATCGCCCCCACGGGCACCATCTCGCTGTCCCTGGCCAACAACGCCAGCAACGGCATCGAGCCGAGCTTTGCCCACAAGTACTTCCGCAACGTGATCCGGGACGGCAAGAAGTCCAAGGAGAAGGTGGAGGTGGATTCCTACGAGCTGCTTGCCTACAAGCAGTTCGTGAACCCCGAGGGCGACCCGGAGGCCGAGGATCCGGAGAACCGGCTGCCCGACTACTTCGTGGACACCAACACCATCTCCCCGCAGCAGCACGTGGAGATCCAGGCCGCCGCGCAGAAGTGGATCGACAGCTCCATCTCCAAGACCATCAACGTGCCCCAGGACTTCGACTTCCAGGACTTCAAGGACATCTACCTCTACGCCTACGACAAGGGCCTCAAGGGCTGCACCACCTTCCGCTTCAACCCCGAGGCCTTCCAGGGCGTGCTGGTGCAGGACAAGGACCTCAAGAACACCACCTACCGCTTCGAGCTGGACGACGGCAGCGTGGTGGAGGCGCGGGGCGACGAGGAGATCGAGTACGACGGCGAACTGCACAACGCCGCGAATCTGTATGACGCGTTGAAGGAGGGGTATTACGGGCGGTTTTAGGCCTTAAGGGGAGGACCTTTCCTCCCCTTAACAACCCCTTGAGAACATCGGTTGAAAGTTCAATGTTTGGAACAAAAAATAAATATTTGCAGAGAAAAACCGTTGAAAATGCCTTCCAGCCTGCCAAAGAGGTTTCAGATCCGGAGAGGTTTGCCGGAAGGCGGGGTGTTGTGGAGAGTTCCTACTATGGCTTGATTGATGAAGGATCAAATATTGCCATTGTGGGAAATAGAGGTGTGGGGAAAACATCTTTGGCCAGGCAGATTTTGGCGATATCAGAGGGTGATAATTCTCTTCTAAATCAACTTGGCCTGCCTTCAGATGAAGTAATGGATTTTCTGCCCATTTATTTCTCAGCGAGCAGGTCCATAAGTTCTTTCCAAGAACTTCTACATAAGATTCTTACTGCTCGAGAAGGTCTTTGGGATTGGGTTTACGATGTGCCTAAGGCCAAAGAAGTGATGGAGTCATATACTCCAAAATTCTCGGCGGGGGTAGCCTCTTTAGGGGGTGAGAAAAAAGAGGTGGAGCAAACCGCTTCTGCAATTGATGACCACGATGTTGAAACCGTTTTCACAAATATTGTGCAAGAGATTGTCAAGGAACGGATTGCACGTGATGGGATACTGATCGTAATTGATGAATTTGATCAAATTCAAAATCCTGAAGGTTTCGCGTCATTTTTGAAGTCGCTTTCAACTAATGCGCCAAAAGTCAAATTTGTAATAGTCGGTGTTGCTCAGGACATTCAAAACCTTATTAGGGAGCACCAGTCGTCCGACAGGTTGTTTGCTGGAAGCATTGTTAAAGTTCCTCCAATGGAAAAGGAGGAGCTTAGGCAAATTGTCCGTATAGCAGAGAGGCATGTTTCTAATAAGATTGAATTTGACGAGGAAGCCACTGAAAAGCTTGTCTCCCTGGCTCAGGGGCATCCGTATATGGTCCATTTGATTGGGAAGTTTGCCCTTCGAGAAGCGTTTATGAAGGAGGTGGATGTAATTGGCGAGGAAGATATTCAGGCTACTTTGCGTCGGATAGCTGAATCTGAGGCGGACCCTATTTTGGAAGGCCGCTATAAAACTGCGGTGGCTTCTTCAAGGCATCGGGAGTTGGTCCTTAAGGCGATGGCAGAAATGCAATCTGAAGAAGATGAGGTTTTTACAGGTACTGCTTATAAGCTCGCCTTGGATTGGGGGGTAGATAATGCTAGTCAATTCGTTGGCCATCTTACCTCTCAAGATTATGGCGGTGAGCTAATCAAAGTCCGAGACCGTTACTATCGTTTCAGAGACTCCCTTTTCGCCGCCTATGTGAAAGCTAGGCCTAACCTGTACTGAGGTGACCAAATGACCATCAAGATCGACCAGCAGATCACCGGCTATTCGGTGGTGAAGGACGACAACGAGCAGAATCAAGGCCCGCAGGTGGCCGCCGAGCAGGGCGAGGCGGACGTGGTGCACGTGACGCCGCCCGACGAGCGCCCGGAGCGGCTGGAGGGCTCTACCTACAAGATCAAGACGCCCCTGTCCGAGCACGCCCTGTACGTGACCATCAACGACGTGGTCATGCACGAGGGCACGCCCAAGGAGCACCGCCGGCCCTTCGAGATCTTCATCAACTCCAAGAACATGGAGCACTTCCAGTGGATCGTGGCCCTGACGCGGGTGATCTCCGGGGTTTTCCGCAAGGGCGGCGACGTCTGCTTCCTCGTCGAGGAGCTGCGTTCCGTGTTCGATCCCTCCGGCGGCTACTTCAAGAAGGGCGGCCGCTACATGCCCTCGCTGGTGGCCGAGCTCGGCGAGGTGCTGGAGATGCACCTGCAGCGCATCGGCATGATCGAGAAGCAGGAGACGCCGGAGGCGCTCAAGGCCAAGAAGGCCAAGGCCGAGGAGTCCGGAGCGCTTTCCAACGCCACCCAGTGCGGCGCCTGCGGCGCCATGGCCATGGTGCGCATGGACGGCTGCAACCTGTGCCTGGAGTGCGGCGATTCCAAGTGCGGCTGATCGGTAAGCCCGAGACGGGCGAAAGGGGGAGGACGGTGGGTTTTCCTATTTCTTCGCGCGCCGCGTGGCGCTCCGGCTTGGCGCTGGCCATGGGCCTGTGGTCCGTCCAGGCGATCCCCGCCCAGGGGGAGGAACAGAACGTCCAGGTCCCGATCACCCCGCCGGGTGCGGGTTCCGCCGATATCGATTTCAAGGATTTGCCAAGGGCGATCGATTCCGAATCCGGAGTCTTCGGTCTGCCGCTCGGAGCCTCCCTGGAGGACACGGTCGCTCGCTTCGGATCCCCGAACGGCTTGGCCCGCCTGGGTGGGGGGCGAACCGCGCTCTTCTATGGCACGGCTCTTACCATGGTTTTCGAGGACGGGGCCCTTTCCGAGGTCCAATACCAGAACATGGGACAGCTGAAATTCAACCTGGAGTCGGAGGAGCACCCCTTCTTCGACCACGTGAAATGGGAGCTGGGCCCCGGAATCCAGCGGGGAATGAAGTTCAAGGAAGCCGCAGAGCTCTTGGGCCGGGAGGACGCGGAACCGGATTACGAGCTGACCGCGGTGGCCGATAACGGGGTGCGGTTCAAGCTTAGCTTCTCCAGCACCCAATGGTCTGAGGACCGGTGGTTTAAGCTTACCGGTTTCACCATGCGCCGGGGATCCTCGGATTCCTCGGCCCAACCCTTCATGGTTCCTATCCCCGCAGGCCCTGACCAGGAGTAGCTGCCCCTGGTGTGTCGCTCCCGATGGGTGGTTCAGGGGGCTTACGCGCCCTGATGGTCCATGCGGAAGGCTTTGCGGTTCCCCCGGGATTGGCTTACGACCTCTGCATCCCAAGCGCGGAGGCCCGGCAGGATATCCCGCCCAACGGTCGAAGCCGATAGCCGCTCCCACCGGGCCAGCGCTGCCGGACGCCGGCTACACCCGCTCCTCCTCCACCTCCGCGAAGCCTTCCGCCTCGGTGTCCACGCCCGTCCAGGGCTCGTCGGGCAGGTGGTGCTTGAGGCCTTCGCGCGGGGCGAAGCGCTCCTCGCGCAGTCCCTTCATGACCCCCGCCACCATCAGGATCATGATGACGGAGAAGGGCAGCGCGGCGGCGATGACCGCGTCCTGCAGGGTCTGGGTGCCGCCGCCCACCACCAGCACGGCGGTGAGCACGCCGATGCCCAGGCCCCAGGCGATGCGGTGGCGCAGGGGCGGGCTGGGGTTGCCGTAGGCCATGATGGTGTTGATCACCAGGGTCCCGGAGTCGGCGGAGGTGATGAAGAAGATGGCGATGAGCAGGGTGGCCAGGGCGGCGGTGCCCGTGGCCAGGGCGTCCACGGTGGTGAGGGCCTCGATGGTGCGGTACAGGGCCACGGTGACGTCCTGCTGCACGGCGCCGGCGATGGCCACCGTGTCGTTCATCTCCAGGTCGATGGCGGTGCCGCCGAGGGCGGCGATCCAGACGAAGTTGAACACGGTGGGCAGCAGCAGGACGCCGAAGACGAACTCGCGCAGGGTGCGGCCCCGGGACACGCGGGCGATGAACATGCCCACGAAGGGCGACCAGGCGATCCACCAGCCCCAGTAGAACACCGTCCATTCGGTGTGCCAGTCGCGGTTGCCGTCCATGCCGGTCCAGAAGGAGTGGCCGATCAGCGTCTGGAAGTACTCGCCGCCGGCCTGCAGGAGGTAGCCGAGCAGCTGCCAGGTGGGACCGAGGACCAGGAACAGCACTAGCAGCACCACCGCTAGCCACAGGTTGATCTCCGACAGCCGTCGCACGCCGCGGCGCACGCCCGAGGCCACCGAGGCGGTGGCGGCCAGGGTGACCACGGCGATGATGCCGAGCTGCAGGGTTTGGCTGCGCTCGATGCCGAGCAGCTCCGAGAGGCCGGTCTCCATCTGCTGGGCGCCGAAGCCCAGGGTGGTGGCCACGCCGAACACGGTGGCCAGCACGGCGAAGATGTCCACCAGGTGGCCGGCGGTGCCGTGGATGCGGTTGCCGAGCAGGGGGTACAGGGCCGAGCGCAGGGTCAGGGGTAGGCCCTGACGGTAGGCGAAGTAGGCCAGGGCCAGGGCCACCACGGCGAACACGCTCCACGCCGACAGCCCCCAGTGGAAGTAGGTGAGCCGTAGCGCCGCCATGGCCGCCTCCGGGGAGCCGCCGTCCTCCACCAGCGGGTTGTCGCCGAGGTGGAGGATGGGCTCGGCGATGCTCCAGAACAGCAGCCCCACGCCGGTGCCGGCGGCGAACAGCATGGCCAGCCAGGGGACCAGGGTGAACTCCGGCTGCTCGAAATCACTGCCCAGGCGGACGTTCTTGTAGCGGCCAGCGCCGAGCCAGATGACGAAGGCGAGAATGAAAGCCACCAGCCCCACGTAGTACCAGGCGAGGAAGGGGCTCACGCGGTCGCGCAGCTCCTCCAGGAAACGCGCCGTCTCCCCGCTGGCCAGGGTCCCCATCAGCAGCATGGCCACCATGAGGGCGGAGGCGCCCAGGTAGACCACCGGGCTCATGCCCTTCAGGGGGCCGCGCGTGGCCCGTTTGCCTTCCTCCATGACCGTTTCCTTGTCTGCTCGGGAGTTTCCCGGGTTGGGGCCGGGTGCCGGTGGCGTCCCGCGCCGGTTTCCGCCGCCGGAGACAGGCCCTAGAATGAGGCAGTTCCCCACCCGCCACTCAGGGGCTTGCGATGGCCTCCACCTACCACGAGATCGCCCTGCTGCTGCTCATCTCCGCGGGGGTGGGGTTGCTGGGCATCCGGCTGCGTCAGCCCCTGATCGTGGCCTTCATCGTGGTGGGGCTGGCGGTGGGGCCCGCCGGGCTGGGCCTGGTCACCGCCCATACCCAGATCGAGCTGCTGGCCGAGATCGGCATCACCATCCTGCTGTTCCTGGTGGGCCTGAAGCTGGACCTCCACCTGGTGCGGCGGCTGGGGCCGGTGGCCCTGGCCACGGGGCTGGGCCAGCTCGGCTTCACCATCGCCTTCGGCTACCTGATCGGCCTGGCCCTCGGGCTGGAGCCCATGACGGCGCTGTACGTGGCGGTGGCCCTCACCTTCTCCAGCACCATCATCATCGTCAAGCTCCTGTCCGACAAGCACGAGATCGACGCCCTGCACGGGCGCATCGCCATGGGCTTCCTGATTGTCCAGGACATCGCCGTGGTGGTGGCCATGGCCCTGCTGGGCGCCTCCGGGGGCCAGGAGGGCGGCGTCGTGACCGCCGCCACGGCGGCGGCCACGCTGGTGGCCGTGATGGGGGCGGTGCTGCTGCTCATGCGCTACGTCTTCCCCCGTCTGGTGCCGGTGCTCGGCCAGTCCCACGACCTGCTGCTGATCTTCGCCGTGGCCTGGGGCACCGGCCTGGCGAGCCTCGGCGAGGTGGCCGGCTTCGGCAAGGAGGTGGGGGCCTTCCTGGCGGGGTTCTCGCTGGCCTCGGCGGGTCATCGCGAGCTGATCGGGGAGCGCCTGGCCAGCCTGCGCGACTTCCTGCTGCTGTTCTTCTTCATCGACCTCGGCAGCAAGCTGGACCTCTCCACCCTGGGCGGCGAGCTGGGCTCGGCCGCGGTGCTGTCGGCCTTCGTGCTGGTGGGGAACCCCCTGGTGGTGCTCGCCATCATGGGCTTCATGGGCTATCGCAAGCGCACGGGCTTCCTCGCCGGGCTCACGGTGGCCCAGATCAGCGAGTTCTCCATCATCTTCATCGCCCTGGGCATCTCCCTGGGGCACATCGGCGAGGAGGCCCTGGGCCTGGTGACCATGGTGGGCCTAGTGACCATCACCCTGTCCACCTACATGATCCTCTACTCCAACCGCCTGTTCGGCTGGGTGGAGCCCTGGCTGGGGCCCTTCGAGCGCCGCCACCCCCACCGGGAGATGGCGGTGGAGGAGCGGGCCCGGGCCCTGCGCGAGGCGCGGGTGGTGGTCATGGGCATGGGCCGCCTGGGTCGCCGCATCGCCGCCCGCCTGCAGGCTGGCGGGACGCGCGTGGTGGGGGTGGACTTCGATCCCGAGGCGGCGCGCCGGGCCGAGGAGGCGGATATCACCGTCTTTCCGGGCGACGCCTCCGATCCGGAGGTGGTCAAGGCCCTGCCCGGCAAGCGCGGCACCTACATCATTAGCACGGTGCCCAAGGTGGAGCCCAACCTGGCCCTGTGGCGGGGCCTGGGGCAGACTGGGAACGAGGCCGAGGTGCTGGTGGCGGCCTTCAGCGACCGGGACACCGAGCGGCTTACCGAGGCGGGCATCCCGCGCCTGCTGCTGCCCTACGCCAGCGCGGCGGAGTACGCCGCGGAGACCGTGGCAGGAGAACTGATGAAGGGGAAGAGGGCGTGACCCTTCGGGCGGATCGCATCCTCGTGGCAACCGACTTCTCGGAGCAGGCGGAGCGGGCGACCCGCCGCGCCCTGGCCCTGGCCCCCGCCGACGGCAGCCTGCACCTGCTGCACGTGCTCGCCGAGGGCCCCCTGCAGCGGCTCCGCGAGGTGCTGGGCGTCTCGGTGGGCCGGGAGGCCCGCGAGGCCGTGCTGGCCGCCGCCCGGGAGCGCCTGGAGGACCTGCGCGCGCGGCTGGCGGCGGAGTACGCTGGCACCGTCAGCGCCGAGGTGGTGGAGGGCCACCCCCGCACCGCCATCGGCGACTACGCCCGCGCCGGCGGCTACGACCTGGTGGTGGCGGGCGCCTATGGGCAGGAGGGCGAGGAGCGGCTCTTTTCCGGGGTCACCGCCCAGAAGGTGGTGCGCACCGCCGACCGGCCGGTGCTGCTGGTTCGCGCGGGGGAGGGGGCCGGGCGGGGCTACCGTCGTGTGGTGGTGGCCGTGGACTTCTCGGCGGCCTCGAGGAAGGCCCTGGAGTGGGCGCTGGCGCTCTGTCCCCAGGCCACCCTCTACGTGCTGCACGTCTTCGAGCTGCCCTTCCAGCAGAGCATCGACTACGACGCCTTGCCCCTGGAGGTGGCCGAGCGCTACCGGGAGGAGGGCCACGCCCTCGCCAAGGCCGAGCTGGACCGCTTCCTGGACGGCTTCGGCGACCGCGGCCGGTGCCGCCCCCTGGTCCGCCAGGGCGATCCGTCCCGCGTCATCCTCGGCCAAGCCCGGGCCCAGGAGGCCGATCTGGTGGTGGTGGGCTCGCGGGGCCGGGGCGGGATGAGCGAATCCCTGCTGGGGAGCGTCAACCTCCACCTCCTGCACCGGGCGGAATGCGACGTCCTCACCGTCCGGCCCTGAACGCCGTGGCCCGCTCCCCCGAGGACACGGCGCCGCGCGCCATCCTGGTCATCCGCCTGAGCGCCATCGGCGACGTGGTCATGGCCTCGGCCGTTCTCCCCGTCCTGCGCCGCGCCTACCCCGACGCCCGCATCGACTGGCTGGCCGAGCCGCCCGCCGACGCCGTCCTGGCGGCCCGGGAGGAGCTGGGGGAGGTGATCCGCTGGCCCAAGGCGGAATGGCGCGGCCTGCTGCGGCGGGGACGCCTTTGGGCCCTCCTGCGGGCCTTCCTGGGCCTCGCCCGGGGCCTGCGGCGCAACCGCTACGATCTGGTGCTGGACCTGCAGGGTTTGGCCAAGAGCGGGCTGTGGGCCCGGCTCACGGGCGCGCCGGAGCGGGTGGGCCTGGGCTCGCGGGAGGGCAGCCGCTGGCTGATGACCCGGGTGGTGGCGCGGGACGGCAACGAGGAGCGCATCGCCTCCGAGTACCGGAATTTGGTCCGGGAGCTGGGCCTGGAGCCCGGGGCCTTCCCCCTGGCCCCGGCCGTTTCCGGGACGGCCCGGGAGGAGGCTGCCCGGGCCCTGGCGGAGGCGGGCATCAAGGGCCCCTTCGCGGTCCTCGCCCCCTTCACCACCCGCCCGCAGAAGCACTGGCTGGAGGAGCGCTGGGCGGACCTCGCCGCGCGGATCCGGGACGGGATGGGCCTGCCAGTGGTGCTGGTGGGCGGCCCGGGCGACCGGGCGGCCGCCGCCCGCATCGCCGCCCGGACCGAGGGGGAGGTGGCGGACCTCGCCGGGCGCACGGGGCTGGCCGGAAGCCTCGCCGTGCTGCGGGAGGCGGCCCTGTGCGTGGGGGTGGACACGGGGCTCACCCACGCCGCCATCGGCTTCGGCACCCCCACCGTGGCCCTGTTCGGCTCCACCCGCCCCTACCTGGATCCGGCCACGCCGAGCGCCCGGGTGCTCTACTCCGGCCTGCCCTGCGCACCCTGCGGGCGCCGGCCCACCTGCGGCGGGGCCTTTCACTGCATGGCGGCCATCCCCGTGGACGACGTGCTGGCCGAGGCGCGGGCGGTGCGCGCCTCGACCGGAGACACGGCGTGAGGATCCTGCACGTTGAGACCGGGCGCCACCTGTACGGCGGCGCCGCCCAGGTGCTCTACCTGCTGGAGGGGCTGGCCCGGCACGGCGACAGCGAGAGCCACCTGGCCTGCCCGAGGGACAGCGCCATTGCCGCGGCCGCGCGGGAGGCGGGAATCCCCGTCCACGACACCGGCCGGGGCGGTGACCTGGCCCCGGGTATGGCCCTGCGGCTGCGCCGCCTCCTGGGCCGCCTGCGGCCGGACCTGGTCCACGTGCACAGCCGCCGCGGGGCGGACCTGTGGGGCGGCCTGGCGGCGCGGTGGGCCGGGGTCCCTGCGGTGCTCAGCCGGCGGGTGGACAACCCGGAGCCGCGCTGGTGGGTGGCCCGCAAGTACCCCCTGTACGCCCGGACCATCGCCATCTCCGCCGGCATCCGGGAGGTGCTGCTCGCCGAGGGCGTGCCGGCGGAGCGGGTGGTCACCGTCCCCAGCGCCGTGGACGCCCGGCGCTACGCGTTGCCCTGCGATCCCGCGTGGTTCCGGGGTGAGCTCGGGCTGCCCGACGGCGGGCCGGTGCTGGGGGTGGTGGCGCAGCTCATCGAGCGCAAGGGGCATACCTACCTGCTCCAGGCCCTGCCGGTCCTCCGCGAGCGCTTCCCGGACCTCCGGGTGGTGCTGTTCGGCCAGGGCCCCCTGCGCGCGGCCCTGGAGGACGAGGCGCGGCGGCGCGGGGTGGCGGAGGCCGTCCGGTTCGCCGGGTTCCGTGAGGACCTGGCGCGGATGCTGCCCTGCCTGGACCTGGTGGTCCATCCGGCCCTGCGCGAAGGGCTCGGGGTCTCCCTGCTGCAGGCCGCGGCCGCCGGCGTCCCCATCGTCGCCGCCCGCGCCGGCGGCATCCCCGAGGCGGTCCGGGACGGGGAGAACGGCCGGCTGGTGGCGCCGGGGAACGCCCCCGCCCTGGCCGCCGCCGTCGGGGACCTCCTGGCCGACCCCGGCGCCGCCGCGCGCATGGGCCGGGCCGGGAGGGAGCTGGTGCGCCGGGAGTTCGACATCGAGGCCATGGTGGCGGGCAACCGCCGGGTCTACCGGGAGGTCCTCGGGCGCTGAACCGCCGGCGGGATATGGGGTACCCTGTCCGCGGGGCGCGGCCCGGCGCCCTCCCCATGCGGACCTTCCAGAGGGGCAGGACATGCGCAACCGATTCCGATGGCGGGCCCCCGGCCGGTGGGGCGTTCCGATCCTCGCGGTCGCGCTCGGTCTGGCTGCCGCGCCGGCCGGTGCGGGGGACGCCGGGGAAGAAGCCGCCCCCGTGGAGGAGCCGCCCGCCGAGGCCGGCCCTCCGGAGGCCGAGCAGCCCGCCGCGGCGCCCCCGGAGCCGGAGAGCGCACCCGAGCCGCCCCCGGGCCTGGACCGCTCCTTCCCGGTGGAGCCGGGACCGCCCGCGTCCGGGGACGACGAGCGGGACTGCTGCTCCATGGAGCATTAGCTCCCCCCCCCATCCCCCGATAAACACAGGAAGACGATCCATGGAAGCCAGCCCCGTCATCGACCGCCTGCGCTCCCTGGTGGAGCCGGGCACCATCGCCTCCATGGCCCACCTGGGCATCAACACCGAGCACGCCCTTGGGGTGCGGGTGCCCCGGCTGCGGGAGCTGGCCCGAGAGATCGGCACCGACCACGATCTGGCCCTGGCCCTGTGGGGCTCCGGCATCCACGAGGCGCGCATCCTCGCCTCCATGGTGGCCGACCCCGCCCGGGTGGACGGCGACCTCATGGAGGCCTGGGTGGCGGATTTCAACTCCTGGGACCTTGCGGACCAGTGCTGCGCCAACCTGTTCTGGAAGGCGCCCGCCGCGTGGGATAAGGCGCGGGTCTGGTCGGAGCGGGAGGAGGACCTCCCCCGCCGGGCCGGCTACGTGCTCATGGCCACCCTGGCCCTCCACGACGCCGAGGCCGGCGACGACGCCTTCGCGGCCTTTTTCCCGGCCATCGAGCGCGGCGCCGGCGATCAGCGGGAGCGGGTGCGCAAGGGGGTGAGCTGGGCGCTGCGCCAGATCGGCAAGCGCTCGCAGGGCCTGAACGCCCGGGCCCTGGAGGTGGCCGAGGCCCTGCAGGACCAAGTCAGTCAGCCCAAGGAGGCCCACCGCCTCGGCCACGAGGCGGCGCTGGAGCTGCGCTCGGAGCTGGTGCAGCAGCGCCTGGACTAGGACACTAGGCCTCGCCTCAGGAAGGGGCGGGACGGGGCTGGGAGGGGCCCAGGGCGACCGTCAGCACCAGCGCCCCGGCGACGATCAGCCCGTAGTCCTGCGGTACGCCCAGCAGCACCGCGGCGCTGCCGCCGATCCCGGTCCAGGCCAGGGGGATGGCGAGCAGCCGCCAGGGAGGCCCGCCGGAGGTGAGCAGCAGCACCCCCAGGGTGAGAAGGGTGGTGGGACAGGGGGCCACCCCCGCCAGGGAGATATCGGGGTAGTCGCGGGGCCCCAGCAGGCTGACCAGCGGTTGAATCGCCAGGGCGTACACCACCAGCAGGGCAGCGAGCCAGCCGCGCCATCCGGTGGCCGGCCCCAGCCGCCAGCGCGCCTTCCAGGCGCCGTCCCAGGCCAGCAGCACGCCCTGCACGATGAACAGGGCGGCGTAGGCGTAGGCCAGGGGATTGATGGCGGTGAAAAAGGCCAGGTGGTAGACCCCGCCCACGAGCAGCCAGAAGGCCGCCAGGATCCCCGCCACCGCCCGGTCCCCCCAGGGGGGGCGGGCGATGTACAGGGCCACCACCGTGAGCCCAAGTAGCGTCCCCAGGAGGGGCAGGGGCCAGAGGGCCTGGTTGTAGGCCGCGTAAACGGCGAGGAATTCATCCAGGGTGTACGGCATCCCGTAATCCCGGGTTGCGGGTTACGGGACCAGTCTACACCACCTGTTGCCTTTACCCGACAGGTTGGAGGAAACCGTCCCCCCTCTTTTCCGGGGGCGAGCCGGGGACTCCCGGCCGCCGTTCAGGCGGTGGCCGGATGCTGCTCCTCGTGGCGCTCCAGCTCATTGAGCACCGTGGCAAGGCTGGCGTCGAGCTGCCGGGCCCGCAGCTCCAGGGAGTCCAGGGTCCGGCGCCGCTGGTAATCGTTCAGGTCCGGAATCTCCCCCGCCTCGCGCAAGAGGGCGAGCTGGGTCTGCCGGAAATGGGTGCGCAGGAACTGCCAGCGGGTTAACAGCTGGGAGGCGGCGATGTAGGGGTCCTCGCCGTCCTCCACCTCCCGGCGCAGGCGCTCCAGGATCTCCTCCTGGGCGCGGAGGCTGGCGTGTGCGGTGTCCAGGTTGGTTCTCCAGTCCTTTTGCTTCATGGATGCCGACCCTGCTGAATGTGTGGTTGCCTTCCCGGTCGGGGGTCCCCGGGCTGAGGGGAGCATTAGGCCTCGATTCGGGTCGGGCGGCCAATTAGGTGAACCCCCTATGTCTATAAGGCTGCATGGTTTTTCCGTATCGCACGCGCCCGGGGCGGGAGGGCCGCGTCGCTGAATCCTGGCGGCCCGGGGGGGACGGCGGAGATTTCGGCTTTTCGGAATTTTTCCGTTCCTGGGTGTCCGCCTGGTCGGAAGGCCAAGGAGACCATGCCATCCCCTTGCCACTCGGGGCGATTTTGCGATTGCCCCGGGCCGGTCCTTGCGGTAAAAATCCCCGAAAACCCTTGTCTTTTCCACGCGCCCTGGGACCTGCCCGGGCGGTGGGGTGGTGCGCCGGGCGGGCTAGGGGTGGGCCGGGGCGCGCGCCATCGGTGGCCCGGCCCGAAGGGCTTCCCCCGGGGAGCGCCCGTCCACGGTGCAGACCCGGTAGTACCCCTGCTCCCGGAGGGCCATGCGCCACCACAGGTTGCCGCGCCGCCCGGGGACAAGGGCGATGGCCGCCGCCGTCAGTCCGACGGCGAGCGCGAGAACCGGGGCGTCCCGGAGGACGGCCGTGCCGGCGAGTCCGCTGAGGGCCAAGGCGATGCCCAGCAGGGCCAGGCCCAGGCGCCCCATGCCCTTGCTGAGGGCCCACAGCCCGCCGCCCAGGAAGGCGGGCCAGGAGAACCCCTGCTTCACGGCCCGGATGCCGTGCGCGGGATGGCGATAGATGTCGTAGATCTTCATGGGTACGAGCTCCGTCGGGAGAGGCTGTCCTCTTCTCCACCCATAACGGTGGGTGGGTCGGACATCAATGGGGACGGACGGAGCCGGTCAGCCAAAGGGGGACGGAAATGGCAGACCGCGCGGACATCGAAGCCGGGGGGGGTCGACCCCCGCCTGCGGACGGCGAGGGCGGGCTGATGGCCTGCCACCTGGAGGAGGTGGCGCCCTGGGGGCGCTCCTTCGAGGAATACCGGGACCTGTTCCGGCTCGAGGACGCCGATCTGGAGCGGTCCATCCTGGGCGTGGGGGACGGGCCGGCCAGCTTCAACGCCGAACTCACCCGGCGGGGCGGGACGGTGGTCTCGGCGGACCCCCTGTACCGCTTTCCCCCCACCGCCATCCGCCGCCGGATCGACCGGGCCCGCCCGGGCATCGAGGCCGAGCTCATGGCCAACCTGGAAGGCTACAGCTGGGACTACCACGGCTCCGTGGGGGACCTGATCGAGGCCCGCCGCGCGGCCATGGACGCCTTCCTGGAGGATCTGGAGGGCGGGGAGCACTCCGGCCGCTACGTGGCCGCCGAGCTGCCCCGGCTGCCCTTTGCCGATGGCGCCTTCGACCTGGCCCTCATCTCCCACCTGCTGTTTTCCTACAGCGGCCGCCTCTCCCCGGCGTTCCACCTCCAGGCCGCCGGCGAGGCCGCCCGGGTGGCCCGGGAGGTGCGCATCTTCCCCTTGCTGGGGCTGGAAGGGCTGCCCGCCCTGGACGTGGCCCCGGTCTGGGAGTGGCTGGAGGGGCAGGGCTGGACGGTGACGGTGGAGGAGGTGGCCTACGAGCTGCAGCCCGGCGGCAACCGCATGCTGCGGGCCCGGTTCACTCCGGCCTGAGGGCGCTCTCCAGCAGGTCCCGCACCGTTTCCGGGCGGCCCTCGGTGGCGACCCAGTCGGCGCGGCTGTCCTTCCGCGCCGGGGTCTCGCGCCGGGTTACCTCCCCGTTGGCGATCTGCAGGACCCACCAGCCGCGCTCGGTGCGGAAGACCCCCTTGAGCCGTTCCACGCGGACGCCCTCCATCCCCTCCCGGGCCAGGCCCTCCAGCACCGCGGTCAGGCGGTCGTGGTGGAAGCACCGCGCCGCGGGCCACGTGGCGCCCCCGCTGGGGTCGTTCGCCGTGTCGCCGAGCGCGTGGGTGTGGCCGTGCGGGTGGCACGCCTCCGCCGCCGGCTCGGGGAGCCGCAGGGCGAACAGCTCCTCGTCGAGGTGGCCGTGCTCGGTGGTCACCACCCGCAGCTTGGGCGGCTCGAGCGTCGCCGCCCACTCCCGGAAGGCCTCCTCGGTACCGGGTTCCGCGGCGTCGCAGCGGTTCAGCACCAGGATATCGGCGGCGTCGGCCATGTGCCGGAAGAAGGGCATCTGCGAGGCGCGCCGGGGCTCGAACTCGGCGGCGTTGAGCAGGGCGATGGTGGGCCGTAGCTCCAGGCGCGACTGCCCGGCCATCTGCCGGAGCAGGACGAGCACCTGGGCCGGGTCGGCCATGCCGCTGGGCTCGATGATCAGCCGGTCGAGGTCGGGCAGCTCCAGCATGCGCTGGATGGTGGTCACCAGCCCCTCGGCGGCGGCGCAGCACACGCAGCCTCCCGGCACCGTGGCCACCTCCGGTCTCCCGCCCTCCCCCTCCAGGATGGCGCCGTCCAGCCCCACGGGGCCGAAATCGTTGACCACCACGCCTACCTCCTGCTCGCCGGTGTGGCGGCGCAGGTAGTCCAGGATGGCCGTGGTCTTGCCGACGCCCAGGGGGCCGGCGATCACGTGGCAGGGCAGGGGGGACGGCTCGGGCATGGCTGGACGGAGTGCCTCCGGTGCGGCGGATGGACGGATATCCTGACGGAGCCGCCCGGGCCCGTCCACCGCCCCGCCTATTCAGATTCATTGAAAAAGGACGCCGCGGGCGTCAAGATTGAGCGCACCAAACCTGCGCTGGGAGGAAGGTGCGTTGACATCCGCGAGCTTCGGCAAGCGCCGGGTGGCCGTCTGGGACGGGCCGCTCCGGCTCTTCCACTGGTCCCTGGTGGCCCTGATCGGCTTCGGCTGGTGGAGCGGCGAGCAGGGCCTGGACTGGATGGACGCCCACATGCTGGCCGGGCAGGCGGTGCTCGGGCTGGTGGCCTTCCGCCTGCTGTGGGGGCTCTGGGGGAGCCGGCACGCCCGTTTCGCCGACTTCCTGGCCGGCCCCCGGCGCGTGGTGGCGGAGCTGCGCGGCCTCCTGCGGGGGCGCCCCGAGCCGCACCTGGGCCACGGACCGGCGGGCGGCTGGGCGGTGATGCTGATCCTGCTGCTGGTGGGGGCGCAGGCCTTCACCGGGCTGTTCGCCAGCGACGACATCCTCACCGACGGGCCCCTGGTGGGCACCCTCCCCGGCGACATCGAGAGCTTCCTCAATAGCGCGCACTACACCTTGTTCGACGTCCTGCTGTGGGTGGTGGGCCTGCACGTGGCGGCGGTGGTCGTGGTCTATCCCTTGCTGGCCCGGGAGGATCTGGTGCGGCCCATGATCACCGGCTGGAAGCGGCTCGCCTCCGCTGCCACCGGTCGGCCGGAGCGGTTCGGCTGGGGCGTGGTCCTGCGGGGGCTGCTGCTGATGGTGGCGTGCCTGGCGGCGGTGTACGGAGGGATCGCCGCGGCGGGGTGAGCCGGGCCGGGGCCGGGCCCCGGCCGCCGGCTGTCAGTCTTCCTTGTAGTCGTCGTGGCAGGCCTTGCAGGATTCGCCCACGGCCTTGAACTTGGGGGCGATGGCGCCCTTGTCCCCGCCCTGCGCCACCTCGGCCAGCTCGGCGGAGGTCTCCTGGAGGTCCTCCATCTTGCCCTGGAAGTCCTCCCAGTTCTCCCAGATACCGGGCTTGGCCTCGCTGTCGGCCACGTCGGCGGTGCCCTCCATGAAGCCCTCCATGGGCATGTGGGCGAGCTGGGAGACGCGCTCGGCGCGGGTGGCGAACTCCTCGGCGTCGAAGTCGATCTCGCCCTTCATCATGGCGCCCATGGGCTTGAAGTTGTGGCCCATGACGTGGAACACGGACTCGCGGTACTCAACGGCCTTCTCTTCCTCGTCGCCGGCGGCGTGCGCCGTGGCGCCGGTGGCCAGCAGGGCGCCCGCCAACAGGGTGGCCATCTTGCGGTGCATGGGGTGCTTCCTCCAGCTTCGGTTAGTGGTTGCATGGTCCGCCTTGCCCGGGCCGCTCCATGGGCGGGACCGGCAAGGGGCAGTCCCGAACCTAGGTAGTGGCCGTCCGCAAGTAAATAAGAAAGTTTCGATGGAAATTTTCAAAAATTTTGAATAATTATCCGGAGGGACGGCCATGGCCCTGACCCTCGAGGCCCTGCAGGTGCTCGACGCCATCGACCGCAAGGGCAGCTTCTCCGCCGCGGCGGCGGAGCTCCACCGCGTTCCCTCCGCTGTCACCTACACCGTGCAGCGCCTGGAGGAGGGTCTGGGGGTGGCCCTGTTCGATCGGCGCGGGCACCGCCCCGTGCTGACCGAGGCGGGGCGGCTGGTGCTGGAGCAGGGCCGGCCCATCCTGGATGCGGCCCAGGACCTGGAGGCCACGGCGCGGCGGGTGGCCACCGGCTGGGAGGCGGAGCTGCGCATCGCGGTGGACGCCCTGTTTCCCGTGGCGGGGCTGTTCCCCCTGGTGGAGCGGTTCTACGCGGAGCAGCCCGGGGTGCGGGTGCGGCTGGGTCGGGAGGCCCTGGCGGGGGCCTGGGAGGCCCTGCTGGACGGCCGGGCCGATCTGGTGGTGGGCGCCACCGGGGACGGGCCCCCCGGGCGGGAATACGCGGTGCGGCCCCTGGGGGAGGTTGAGCTGGTTCCGGTGGCCGCCCCGGACCTGCCCCTGGCCGACCTCGACCGGCCCCTGAGCCCCGAGGATCTGCGCCCCTACCGGGTGGTGGCGGTGGCGGATTCGGCGCGGGAGCGGCCGGAGCGCAGCACCGGCCTGCGGAGCGGGCAACCCGTGCTCACCGTCCCCGACCAGGAGTCCAAGGTGGCGGCCCTGCTGCGGGGGCTGGGCGTGGGCCATCTGGCCCGGCACGCCGCCGCGCCCCACCTGCGCGCGGGGGCTCTGCGGGAGCTGCGGCTGACCAACCCTGTGCCGCCCACCACCACCTACCTGGCTTGGCGTACTCCCGTGCGCGGCCTGGCCCTGCGCTGGTTCCTGGATGCGCTGGCGGAGCCCGGAGCCCTGGAGACCTGGCTCGCCCCCCGGTCCGAGCCGGAGGACGCCTACCCCTAGGCTCGCCGGCGCAGCCGGGCGGGGCTCAATGGATGGAGTGGCGCGCCGAGGCCGGCAGTTCGGCGGGCGGCGCCACCCGCCGCCCCCAGGCGTCCGCCACCAGCTCCCGCACCCCCTCGGGGGTCACCGACTCCAGGTCGGCCTCCGCCAGATCCCCGGCGCCGTGGAGCCCGCCAAGGGCCAGGGCCTCCATCTCCACCAGCAGGTCGTCCCGCTGCAGGGCGGCCACCGCCCGCCAATGCGCCACGGCGTCTTCCAGCTCTGCGTCCGTGGGGCCCTCCGCCGCCAGCTCCCGGACGGCCTCCTCCACCACCCGGCGGCAGGCATCGCGCCATTCGGGATCCGTGTCCACCTCCAGCCACCACAGCCCCTGGTCCGAGTAGGTCTCCTGGTGGGCGCGGAAGCGGTAGGCCAGCTGGGCCTCGTGGCGGAGCTTGCGGTCGAGCCGGCTGTCCATGCCCTCGCCCAGGATGTGGTTGGCGAGGCGCGCCGTGGGACGCCACGGCGAGGCGGCCCCGGGGGCGGGCAGCAGCCAGAGCAGCTGGCCGAAGCCGTCCGCCCTTGAGGGCGCGGCCCGCACCGGCCCGTGCCAGCGGGGCGGGGTCACCTCCGGCGGGCCTCCGGCGGGGAGGTCCCGCAAGGGAGCCAGGGCCTCCGCAAGCTCGGCGGGGTCCACGTTTCCGGCGGCCGCCACCAGGACCCGCCCCCCGCGGGCCACCGAGGACCAGTAGCGGGCGAGGGAGGCGGGGGTGGCCCGGGCGAGGGCATCGGCCTCCCCCAGCAGGGGCCGGGCCAGGGGGTCGTCGCCCAGCGCCGCGCCCAGGGCCCGCTCCTCCAACCGGGTGGCCGGGTTGGTTGCCCAGGCCTCGCGCTCCCGGTCCACGGTGGCGCGGGCGCGGTCCAGGGCCTCGCGGCCCAGGGGACGGGGCGGCACGGCCTCGGCCAGGATGCGGGCCAGCTCCGGGGCCCGCGCGGCCGGGACGGTGCCGTGGAGGGCGGTCAGCTCCCGTCCGGTCTGGGCGTTGACCCGGCCGCCCAGGCGCTCGTAGGCCCGCAGCCGCCCCTGGCCGGGCTCCGGGCCCTCCAGGAGAAAATGCTCCAGCAGGTGGGCGTGGCCGTCCTCCCCCGGGGTCTGGTGGCGAACCCCGTTCACCAGCCACAGGCCCAGGGCGGCCCCGGCGAAGCCGGGCTTGGTTCGCACCGCCAGCCGCACCCCGTTGGGCCATTCCTCGTGATGGTATTCCCTCGTCAACGCTCCGTCCTCGCCTCTTGCAGGTGCGCGGGTCCGGGACCCCTCCGGGCCGCCTTTTCCGCCGATCAACAATCCACCGTATCAGGAAAACCCGCAGCGGGTGTGGACCAGGGCGCCCGTCGCGGGCTCGTCCTTGCACCTTCTTGGTGCCCGGGTCGTGGGCGGCGGCCCCTTTCGGTGCACAACTGGGGGGCTTCCCCGGCGAGTATTTTAATAATTAACTGAAGTTTAAGGGGTTTGAGGAATGGCACGATCCCTGCCTAGGAGGGGCCGTACATTCGTGACGCCACGCAAGGAGATTCCCATGCCCAAGCACGTTCCGTCCCGCATCGCCCCGTTCGCCGCCTCGGCGGCCCTGCTCGCCGGAGCCGCCACGGCCCAGGCCGAGGTCACCGGCAACATCGGGGCGGTGTCCCAGTACATCTTCCGCGGCGGTGTGGAGGACAGCCGCACGGCGCTTCAGGGCGGCCTGGACTACGGCCACGACTCGGGGCTTTACGCCGGCACCTGGTTCTCCACCCTCGACTACGGCGCCCCCAACAACAACGAGGTGGACCTCTATGCCGGCTACAGCGGCTCGGCGGGGGACTTCGGCTACGACCTCGGCCTCCTCTACTTCCTCTACACCGGCAATGGCGAGGGCGATTCCGACGCCAATACCCCCGAGGCCTACGTAGCGGGCTCCTACGGCCCCGTCGGCCTGTCCGTGAACTACGCCCTGGACGACTCCACCTGGACCAACCAGGGCGACGTCTACGTCAAGCTGAGCTTCGAGCAGGCGCTGCCCCGGGAGTTCACCTTCGCCGCGGACGCCGGCTACTACTTCTACGAGAGCGACGGCGAATTCATCACCGGCGGCACGGAGGACGGCGCCTTCCGGGACGCCACGGTGAGCCTCTCGCATCCGCTGGCGGCCACCGGGGCCGACATGAGCCTCAACTACACCTGGGGAGGCAGCGACCGCTTCGACAGCAGCGGGGATGGCTACCTGGACAACCACTTCTGGGCCGGGGCCACCTGGACCTTCTAGAGGAGCGCAGCCATGAAGCTCGTTACCGCCATTATCAAGCCGTTCAAGCTGGACGACGTGCGCGAGGCCCTCGGCGAGGCCGGTGTGCAGGGCATCACCGTGACCGAGGTGAAGGGCTTCGGCCGCCAGAAGGGCCACACCGAGCTCTACCGCGGCGCCGAATACGTGGTGGACTTCCTGCCCAAGGTGCGCATTGACGTGGTGGTGCCCGCGGACCAGGCGCAGGCGGTGGTGGACGCCATCACCGACACGGCCCAGACCGGCAAGATCGGCGACGGCAAGATCTTCGTGTCCCCGGTGGAGCAGGCGGTACGCATCCGCACCGGCGAGACCGACGCGGACGCCCTGTAGGCCCAAGGAGCCGAACGAATGGAAGCACTGAATGGACTGAAAGAGCTGAGCTACGCCCTGGACACCTTCTATTTCCTGATGTCCGGGGCGCTGGTGATGTGGATGGCGGCGGGCTTCGCCATGCTCGAGGCGGGGCTGGTGCGGGGCAAGAACACCGCCGAGATCCTGACCAAGAACGTGGCGCTGTTCGCCACCGCCAGCATCATGTACCTGCTGGTGGGTTACCAGATCATGTACGGATCGTCGCTGACCTCGGTCATTCCCGGGCTCGGCTTCCTGATCGGGGCGGACAACACCACCGAGGCGGTGCTCGCCGGCGGCGACGGTGCCCCGTACTACTCCAACCTGTCGGATTTCTTCTTCCAGGTGGTGTTCGTGGCCACGGCCATGTCCATCGTCTCCGGAGCGGTGGCGGAGCGCATGAAGCTGTGGGCCTTCCTGGCCTTCGCGGTGATCATGACCGGCTTTATCTACCCGGTGCAGGGCATGTGGACTTGGGGCGGCGGCTGGCTCGACCAGGCGGGCTTCTCGGACTTCGCCGGCTCCGGCATCGTGCACATGGCGGGCGCCTCCGCGGCCCTGGCCGGGGTGCTTCTGCTCGGGCCACGGCGGGGCAAGTACGGCCCCGGCGGCGTCATCAACGCCATCCCCGGCGCCAACTTGCCGCTGGCCACGCTCGGCACCTTCGTGCTGTGGCTGGGCTGGTTCGGCTTCAACGGCGGCTCCGAGCTGGCGGTGGCCAGCGTGGAGTCGGCCAACAACGTCGCCCGGGTCTTCGTCAACACCAACGCCGCCGCGGCTGCCGGCGTGGTGGCCGCGTTGCTGACCGCGCGCGTCCTGTTCGGCAAGGCCGACCTCACCATGACCCTGAACGGCGCTTTGGCCGGGCTGGTGGCCATCACCGCCGAGCCGCTTGCGCCGACGCCGCTGCTGGCCACCGTGGTCGGTGCCGTGGGCGGGATCCTGGTGGTGTTCTCCATCGTGGGGCTCGACAAGCTCAAGATCGATGACCCGGTGGGCGCCATCTCGGTCCACGGCGTGGTGGGGATCTGGGGGCTGCTGGCGGTGCTGCTGTCCAACGAAGGCGCCAGCCTGGGCGGTCAGCTCCTCGGCATCGTGGGCATCTTCGCCTGGGTATTCCTTGCCAGCCTCCTGGTCTGGGGCGTGCTCAAGGCGGTGGTGGGCATCCGTGTCTCCGAGGAGCTGGAGTACGAGGGCCTGGATCTGAGCGAGTGCGGTCTGGAGGCCTACCCGGAGTTCGAGGGGTCCCGCACCTGAGCGGGGCGGTCGGGGAGCAGGTCGGTTCCGGAGGTTTGGGCGGGCGATAACCGGCCGCCCCCGGCCAGGAGGACTTCGGAGGGCCCCGGGAGCCGCCCGCGGTGGGCGGCCCGGGGCCTTTCGGGGACGGGAGATGCCACAAAGAAGGCCCGCGGCCGGGACGGCCGCGGGCCTTCTTCTTCCTATGGTGCGCGGGGTGGGACTTGAACCCACACGAGCGTAAGCCCACTAGCCCCTCAAGCTAGCGCGTCTACCGATTCCGCCACCCGCGCGAGTAGCTGGTGCCCGCGACTGGACTTGAACCAGTGGCCTCACCCTTACCAAGGGTGTGCTCTACCGGCTGAGCTACGCGGGCATCCGACTGGTGGAGTTCCCGGTTGGGGAACCTCGCAAGCCTAAAGACCAATTTGTATGGTAGGGGTGCCCGCCCTGCGGCGCGCCCCCGAGCCTGCTTAGACCATGAATATGGTCGGGGTGTGCGCTCTGCAGCGCTCCCCACGGTCCTGCTTAGACCAATAAATTGGTCGGGGTGGGCGGATTCGAACCACCGGCCCCCGCCTCCCGAAGGCGGTGCTCTGCCAGGCTGAGCTACACCCCGTGGATACCGGCCGCGTGGCGACCCGGTTCCCGGAAAATGGAGCGGGCGATCGGATTCGAACCGACGACATCCACCTTGGCAAGGTGGTGCTCTACCAGCTGAGCTACGCCCGCTTTACAGCTTGAAATATGGTGCGCGGGGTGGGACTTGAACCCACACGGCCTTGCGGCCACTAGATCCTGAATCTAGCGCGTCTACCGAATTCCGCCACCCGCGCTTCTGACGCCCGTCTCGGGGCTATGGTTCCCTGCAGCCAGGGTGGCCGTTCATGGCTTCCCGCTGCAAGGGTCGTTTAGGATAGGATTCTGCGGCCTTGGACACAAGGGGGGGGAGGCGGTTTCTTGCAATTTTCTTGGAGCGTGGCAACAATCGGAAACCAGAGGGGTTTGCAAGTGCCTGAAAGATCGGAAAACCAAGGTGCATCCGGGACGCCCACGTTCAAGGGCTTCGCCCACCCCCAGGGGACGGGCCTGACCCTGAGCGTGCGCGGCTGCCGCTGGTCCCTGACCCTCAAGACCCCCGATGGCGGGCCCTATCCCCCCTTCGAGGAGTACCACCAGCTGGAGATGACCGCCGCGGACCTGCAACGGTTCATCAACGGCCGGGGACTGGACTGGAAGCGGCAGACCGGGGAGACCGGGCGGGAGGAGCTGGTGGCCATGGACAACGGCTTCTCCGTCCACCTCACTCCGGCCCTGGAGACCCCTTTGGACGAGGCGGCCATGGTCGCGGAGCTGGAGGCCCGGCTCGCGTAACGCGCCGGGGGAAACGGGCGCCCCCGCGGGGGCAGAAGGGGAGAAGCAGCATGGCACAGCGCAGTCGGACCCGCTATTCCGTGGCAGGGGCCGCGGCCAAGGGGGTGGAGGGCGGCCTGCCCCGGCCCCTCTACGAGGCCCTGCCGGTGCTGTACATCGGTGCCGCCGTCGCTTTTCTGTACCTGGTGGAGTCCCCCCTGGTGTTCCTTTCCAGCGCCCTGTTCGGGGCAGCCGGCATGGGGGTGCTCTGGATGCGGTTCCAGGCCCGCCGCGGCGGCTGACCCGCCGCCTCAGTCCCGCCCCGGGGTCCAGTGGCCCGGACACTCCCATTGCCAAAGGGCCGGAGGGTCCGCGTCCAATCGGGCGGCGGTGAGCGCTCCGCCCCAAACGCAGCCCGAGTCGAGGCCGAGGACGTCCCCGGAGCGGGTGAGCCCGTTGGCGGCCCAGTGGCCGTAGACCACCCGCGTCCCCCGCCAGCGCCGTTCCGAGTGGGCGTACCAGGGACGGAAGCGGGGGTCCGCCGGCGGGGCTCCTCCCCAATCGAACTCCCCCTCCGCCGTGCAGTAGCGGGTGCGGGTCAGCACCGCGGCGGTGAAGCGGAGCCATTCCCACTCCCGCTCGGGTGGGGGGTCGTGGGTGGGCAGCGTGGCGGTGGACAGGGATCCGGCCAGCTCCGGGCCCCACCGGTCCCGCAGCACCTGGCTGACCGCCTCCGCCCGGAGGCGGGCCTCGGCCAGGTCCCAGCCGGGGGCCAGGGCGGCGTGGACCATGGTCCAGCGGGGGTCTACGGCCTCGTGGAGCAAGGGCTGCCGCCGCAGCCAGTCCGCCAGGGCCGGTCCGTCCTCCGCCTCCAGGAGCTCCGCCAGCGTGTCCTTCCTGCGGAAGGCCGCGTAGCCGTGCGCCAGGGCGATGAGGTGCAGGTCGTGGTTGCCCAGCACCACTTGGACGGCGTCCCCCAGCCCGCGCAGCCGGCGCAGCACCTGCAGGGACCGCGGCCCCCGGTTCACCAGGTCCCCCACCACCCACAGCCGGTCCCGTTGGGAGTCGAAGCCGATCCGGCCCAGCAGGCCTTCCAGCTCTTCCCCGCAGCCTTGGATGTCACCGATGGCGTAGACGGCCAATGTTCTCCCCGAGGTCGGACGCGGGCTGTATTCTACCGGCCGGGGTAGGGGGCGGGGCTAGCCTTCGCCAACGGCGGGCCGGGGCCGGCGGAGCACCGGGGCCGGTTCCGCCTGCGGGGGGCCGAGGTAGGCGCCCTGGCCGTAGTGCACGCCCATCTCCTGGAGCAGGGCCAGGGTCTGGCCGTTCTCCACGAACTCGGCCACCACCTCCTTGCCGAGGGTGTGGGCGATGTCCACCAGGGAGCGGACGATGGCCAGGTCGAGGGTGGAGCCGGAAAGCTCGCGGATGAAGTGGCCGTCGATCTTGACCAAGTCCACCGGAAGCTCCCGCAGGTAGGCGAAGCTGGCGAAGCCGCTGCCGAAATCGTCGAGGCTGAAGCGGCAGCCCATCTCCTTGAGGGTCCAGATCATGGCCTTGGCCGCCGCCATGTTGGCGATGGCCACCGTCTCGGTGATCTCGAACACCACGGCGGAGGGGTCCAGCTCCCAGCGCTCGATCTCCTGGCGGATCTCGTCGCAGAGCTGCTGGTCGTTGAAGGCACTGGCGGAGAGGTTGATCGAGAAGGTGAGCCCCGGTCGCTCCCGGCGTTCGGTGGCCAGCTTGGCCAGGGCATGGCGTACCACCCAGCGGTCGATCTCGCCCATGAGGCTGAAGCGCTCGGCGGTGGGAAGGAACTCGGCGGGAAGCAGGAGCTCACCGTCCTCCTCCATGCGCAGCAGGGTCTCGTGGAAGTCCCCGGTGTTGCCGCCGAGCCCGCGGATGGGCTGGTAGACCAGCCGGAAGCGGTCCTGATTGAGAGCTCTGCGCAGCCGGTGGAACATCTCCAGCCGCTTGCTCATGAGCTGACCGGCCGTCTCGCCGGGCTGGTAGAGGCTGATGCGGTTGCGCCCCGCCTCCTTGGCCTGGTTGCAGGCGAGGTCGGCGCGGGCCAGGAGGTCCCCGGCCGTGTCCGAGGTGTCCCGCAAGGGGGCGACGCCGATGCTTACCGAGAGGGTCATGTCCCGCTTGCCCACCCGGAAGCCGAAATGGGCCAGCCGGTCGCGGATGGTCTCCCCCACCCCGCAGGCCGCCTGCTCATCCAGCCCGGGCACCGCCAGGACGAACGCGTCGCCTCCCACGCGCCCGAGCAGGGAGTCGGTGGGCTGGGCGGCGATGAGCTCCTTGCCCACCTCGGCGAGGAGGTGGTCACCGGTCTCGTGGCCGAGGGTGTCGTTGACGTAGCGGAACTGGTCGATGTCGATGTAGAGCAGGGCCAGGCGCGGCTCCCCAGTGGCCTCTTGCCGCTCCACCTCCTCCTGGAGGCGCTGCTGGAGGTATTGCCAGTTAAGGAGCCCGGTCAGCGGGTCCAGATAGGCCTGCTGGGCGAGCTGCTCCGCGCGCTTGCGGTGGCGGCCCGCGGTGCGGGCCAGGGCTACCAGATCGGCGATGGAGCCGGCGAAGGCCACCTCCGCCTCGCTCCAGGCGCGCCGTCCGCCGGTGTGCTCGAAGCAGACCACCCCCGCCACCTCGCCCTCGAGGAGGATTGGGGCGTCCAGCAGGGCCCGTACACCGTGCCGGGCCAGATAGGTAGGCGTCAGTTCGCGGAGGTTGGGGTCCGAGGCCGAATCCTCCACCTTTAGAACCCGGTTGGCACGTAGGGCCTCCACGTAGACGGGGGCCTGCGCCGTATCCAGCACCTCCCCGGCGGTGTGGCGCCCCGCTGTGCGATCGAAGTTCTCGGCGCAGCGCAGGTGCTGGTAGTCGGGGGAGAACCACCACACGTTGAACCGTTCCACGTTCAGGGCGGCGGCGGCGCGCTCGGCGATGTGCACCAGGCCCCAGCCCTCGTTGGTGATGATGTCCTCCGCCTCCCGGGCCAGGTCGGCGATGGTTTCCTGGAGCTGGCGTGCCTGCACCTCCTCCCGGCGGTCCGCGATTACCAGGTTGTAGTGACGGCGCTCATACAGGGGCGTGCCCAGGTGGCGCAGGAAGATCCGCACCGGGATCCGCTGGCCGTCCCGGGACAGCAGAACCGCCTCTCGGCGGAGGCCGCGGACCAGGTCGGGCGCCTCCTGGGGCGTGGGGAGCTCCCGCAGCGGCGAACCGGGCGCGGTGAGGGAGTGGAAAGTCCGGCCCGCCAGGGCCTCGGGGGAGTACCCCAGCAGTTCGCGGATATTGGTGGAGACGCGGCGCAGGGTCTGATCCGGGGCCACGGTGGCGAAGGCGAAGCCCGCCTCGCGGGACACGTTGTCCCAGAAGGAGAACTGCCGGCCCTCCTCGCGGAGGAGACGCATTGAGGCCAGCACCACCCCCAGTATCAGGAAGGAGACGGCCAGGCCGGGGAGCTCGGAGATCCAGGGCCCGCCCAGCCAGGGGGTGTCCATCTGGGCGAAGGTGATGCCCTGGCGGGCCGCCATGAGGGAGGTGAGCGCGGCGAGGAAGAGGATAGGCATGCGGCGGTCCCGGAGCAGGAGCCAGAGGGTCAGGCCCAGGCCCGCCAGGCGGACCGTGATGGAGAGGAGGAGCAGGGTGCCCATGGTCCGGTGCTAAGCTCTTTGCAATGGGGTTCCGCCCCGGAAGGCCCGGGGTAGGCCGCGGTCCGGCCTAGCGTAGCGCGAAAAGGGTTCTCATGCATGGGGCTGTGCCGCTCAGTGGCCGTTCCCCATGCCGCCGTGGCCGCCGCCGAAAACCATCCACAGGGTCCACAGGCCGAACCCGACGAGCAGGGCCCCGGCCGCCCGGCGCACCCAGGGGTTGCCGAGCCAGCGGCCCAGGGCGGCGGCGAACATGCCCATGGCCATGAGGTTGGGCAGCGTGCCCAGGCCGAAGGCTAGCATGAGCAGGCCGCCCTGGGCCGCCCCGCCGGCGGTGAGGGACTGCACCAGGACCATGTACACCATGCCGCAGGGCAACCAGCCCCAGACGGCGCCGAGCCCCAGAGCGGTCCCCACACCCTGGACGGGGAGCAGACGCTGGCCGAGCGGCTCCAGGCGCCGCCACAGGGGCATGCCGATGCGCTCCACCCGGCTGAAGGAGGGCCACCAGCCGCCGATGTACAGGCCCAGGGCCACCATGATGATCCCGGCCAGGCTGCGCAGGATGACCGGGCCGGTCTCGTGCGGGGTCCCTAAAGCAAGGGCGGTGCCAAGGGCCCCGGCGAGGACGCCGGCCACGGTGTAGCTGGCGACGCGGCCCAGATTGTAGGCCGCCAGGAAGGGCAGCTGCCGCCATACCGAAGCGCGGATGCGCTCGTCCAGGCCGAAGGTGAGGGTGGCCGTGATGCCGCCGCACATGGTGGCGCAGTGCGGGCCGCCCAGCAGGCCCACCAGGAAGGCGGCGGAAAGGGTGAGGGCTTCCATCTCCAAGGGGGAATGCTCCGCATGCCGGAAAGGGGGAAGGGTAAGCCATCCCCGGGCAGGAATCCATAACCTTATTGCGAGTATGGGAATTCGGACAAAAAAATGGAGCGGGCCGGGAAAAGGGGGGGGAAACCGGCAACCGCTCCACCGGGCCGCGAACGACCCTAAACCAACCGAAATGTCGATGCCCGAAGGCATCCAAGGGAGGGCTTGGCCCTCGCTATGGCCTCGCCCTTCCCTTTGCAAACCCGATGCCAAAACCGTCGCTACGCTGCAACCGGCATCGGGCCGGGGTGTTCGTTTCTTGCGACACTGTTCCTAGGCTATCGCATTGCTCCAAACGGGACAAGGGGTGTCCGGATCGGAACGGGGTAGGGGTTCGCGACGGTAGCCAAAGGGGGAGTGGGGGGATACATTGGAGCCATGGACCGTGTCTTGACACGGGTCAAGGCACGACCCCGCAAGGGAGGAGGTTGTCCGCATGCGTTACCTGTTGGCCGTCGCTGTCCCGCCCGCCTCGGTCTGTCGGCTCGGCTGTCACACCGCGCCGCCCATAGCGATCTTCTGGCTGGCGGCCCTGACCACCCTCTTTCTGGCCCCGTCCTGGAACGTGGTGTGGCTGTCGCTGGCGGCCTTCTTCTGGGTGGCCGCCACCACCTGGGCCGTGCTCACCCTGAGAAGCGCCGAGGCCGATACCCGCAACGCCCCGGAGAGCAACCGGCGCCGGTCCGTGCGGCCCGACCGCCAGTATCCCGGTGAGGAGGAGATTCCCCTGAAGGACTGAGGGGGACTCCCGGGTACCGGAACCTCAGCGGGCGGCGGTAGCGGGTCCCAGCCGGTGGGAGAGGACCTCGGCGAGGTAGCGCCCGGTGTGGCTCTCCGGTTCGCGGGTTACATCCTCGGGCGTGCCGGTGGCCAGGATCCGCCCGCCTCCCTCGCCGCCCTCCGGGCCGAGGTCGATGATCCAGTCGGCGGTCTTCATGACGTCCAGATTGTGCTCGATCACCAGCACCGTGTTGCCGTGGTCCCGCAGGCGGTGCAGCACCGAGAGCAGCTGCCGGATGTCGTCGAAGTGCAGGCCGGTGGTGGGCTCGTCGAGGATGTACAGGGTGCGGCCGGTGTCGCGGCGGGACAGCTCGCGGGCCAGTTTGACCCGCTGCGCCTCGCCGCCGGACAGGGTGGTGGCGCTCTGGCCCAGCTTGACGTAGGACAGACCCGCATCCATCAGGGTCTGGAGCTTGTTGGCCACCGCCGGCACGGGGTCGAAGAACTCCCGCGCCTCCTCGATGGTCATCTCCAGCACCTCGTGGATGTTCTTGCCCTTGTAGCGTACCTCCAGGGTCTCCCGGTTGTAGCGCTTGCCTTCGCACTCGTCGCACGGCACGAAGGCGTCGGGCAGGAAGTGCATCTCCACCTTGATCACCCCCTCCCCCTGGCAGGCCTCGCAGCGCCCGCCCTTGACGTTGAAGGAGAACCGCCCGGGCTTGTAGCCGCGGGTACGGGCCTCCTGGGTGCCGGCGAACAGCTCGCGAACGGGGGTGAAGATGCCGGTGTAGGTGGCCGGATTGGAGCGGGGCGTCCGGCCGATGGCCGACTGGTCGATGTTGACGATCTTGTCGATGCGCTCCAGGCCGTGGATGGCGTCGTGCGGCGCGGGCTGGGCGCGGGCGCCGTGGAGCTCGCGCGAGACGCCCTTGGCCAGGGTCTCGTTGATGAGCGTGGACTTGCCGGAGCCGGAGACCCCGGTGATGCAGGAGAACAGCCCCAGGGGGATGTCCACGCTGACGTCGTCCAGGTTGTTGCCGCGCGCCCCTTCCACCGTGAGGGTGTAGCCGTCCTCGGGCGGGTGGCGCTCCGCGGGGATGGCGATCTCCTCGCGGCGGGAGAGGTAGGCGCCGGTGAGGCTATCGGCGTTGCGCGCCACCTCGTCCGGCATGCCGGTGGCCACCACCTCGCCGCCGTGGGTGCCGGCGCCGGGGCCCATGTCCACCACATGGTCGGCGGCGCGGATGGCCTCCTCGTCGTGCTCCACCACGATCACCGTGTTGCCCAGGTCACGCAGGTGTTTGAGCGTGCCGAGCAGGCGGTCGTTGTCGCGCGGGTGGAGGCCGATTGAGGGTTCGTCGAGCACGTACATGACGCCTACCAGGCCGGCGCCGATCTGGCTGGCCAGCCGGATGCGCTGCGCCTCGCCGCCGGACAGGGTATCCGCCGACCGGTCCAGAGTCAGGTAGTTCAGGCCCACGTCCACCAGGAACGACAGGCGGTCGTTGATCTCCTTGAGGATGCGCTCGGCGATCTGGGCGCGGCTGCCGTGCAGGTCCAGCTCCCGGAAGAAGTCCAGGGTGCGGTGCACGGGGTCGCGCGTGACCTCGTGAATGGCCCGCCCGCCCACCAGCACGTTGCGGGCCTCGATGCGCAGGCGCGCGCCGCCGCAGTCGGGGCAGGGCTCCTCGGTGATGTACTTGGCCAGGTCCTCGCGGACCGCCGCCGACTCGGTCTCGCGGTAGCGCCGATCCAGGTTGGGGATCACGCCCTCGAAGGGCATGTCCCGGTAGTGGGCGCTCCCCGACTCCGACTCGAAGGTGAAGCGGATCTTCTCCTCGCCGGAGCCGTAGAGGATGACCCGCTGCGCCTCCTCGGGCAGCCGCTCAAAGGGGGTCTCGGTGTCGAAGCCGTAGTGCTCCCCGAGCGCCTCCAGCATCTGGAAGTAGAAATGGCTGTGGCGCTTGTCCCAGGGGCGGATGGCGCCCTCGCGCAGGGTCCAGTCCGTGTGCGGGATGACCCGCTGCGAGTCGAAGGAGCTGATCACCCCCAGGCCGTCGCAGGTGGGGCAGGCGCCGTGGGGGTTGTTGAAGGAGAACATCCGGGGCTCGAGGTCCGGATAGGAGACGTTGCAGTCCGGGCAGGCGAAGCGCTCGGAGAACAACAGCTCCGGGCCGTCGAGCACCTGAACCTGGGCCAGCCCCTCGCCGTAGCGCAGGGCGGTCTCCAGGGACTCGGCCAGCCGGTTGCGGGCGTCCTCGCGGACCTTGAGCCGGTCCACCACCAGCTCCACCTGGTGGGCGCGCTTGCCGTCGAGCTCCGGGATGCCGCCGTCGAGCTCCACCATCTCGCCGTCCACCCGCGCCCGGATGAAGCCCTGGGCGCGCACCTTCTCCAGCAGCTCGCGGTGCTCGCCCTTGCGCCCGCGCACGATGGGCGCGAGCACGTGGATGCGCGTGCCCTCCTCCATGCCCAGCACCTGGTCCACCATCTGGGTGACGGTCTGGGCGCGGATGGGCTTGCCGCAGGAATAGCACACCGGCTGGCCCACCCGCGCGAAGAGCAGCCGCAGGTAGTCGTAGATCTCGGTGACCGTGCCCACCGTGCTGCGGGGGTTGTGGGAGGCGGTCTTTTGCTCGATGGAGATGGCCGGCGACAGCCCTTCGATGGACTCCACCTCCGGCTTGCTCATCATGTTGAGGAACTGCCGGGCGTAGGCGGAGAGGCTTTCCACGTAGCGCCGCTGGCCGTCGGCGTAGAGGGTGTCGAAGGCGAGCGAGGACTTGCCGGACCCGGAGACCCCGGTGATGACCACCAGCCGGTCCCGCGGGATGTCCACATTGATGTTCTTCAGGTTGTGGGTGCGCGCGCCGCGGACCTGGATCCAGTCCATGGTTATCCGTTGTGCTGGAGGGGCCCGCCGGGGCGGGCCGTAGGAATCAGGGTGTGGCCGGCCGTTATGCCGGGCCGGGGAAACGAGGTATCATAGCCCCTTTCGCGCGGGAGGGGCAAAGCCCGCCAGGAGGAACCCCAGGAGTACCGTTCTTGAGCGAGGAAAAGACCGTAATGTCCCCGGCCGAGCGTCGGGCCTCCCTGTCGCTGGCGGGGATCTTCGGCCTCCGGATGCTTGGACTCTTCCTCATCCTTCCCGTCCTCAGCCTCTACGCCCACGACCTGCCCGGCGCCACCCCGCTGCTGGTGGGCACGGCCATCGGCGCCTACGGCCTGACCCAGGCCCTCCTCCAGATCCCCTTCGGCGCCGCCTCCGATCGGCTGGGCCGCAAGCCGGTGATCGCCTTTGGGCTGTTGCTGTTCGCCGGGGGCTCCGTGCTGGCGGCCATGGCCGACAACATCTATCTGCTCCTGCTCGGGCGCGTCCTTCAGGGTGCCGGGGCCATCGGCGCGGCCGTGATCGCCATGGTCGCCGACCTGACCCGGGAAGAGACCCGTACCCGGGCCATGGCGCTGATCGGCATGACCATCGGCGTTTCCTTCGCCGTCTCCCTGGTGCTGGGGCCCACCCTGGAGCACTGGATCGGCGTGCCCGGCATCTTCTGGCTCACCGCGGTGCTGTCGGCGGGGGCCATCGGGGTGGTGTACCTGGTGGTGCCGGAGCCGGAGCATTCCGGCCGCCACCGGGACGCCGAGCTGTCCCGGGAGATGCTGGGGAGCATCCTCCGTAACCCCACCCTGCTGCGGCTGGACTTCGGCATCTTCGCTCTGCACCTGGTGCTCACCGCCCTGTTCGTGGTGATCCCGCCCGTGCTGGTGGAGGAGGTGGGCTTGGCCACCTCGTGGCAATGGATCCTGTACCTGCCGGTGGTGCTGGCCTCCTTCGTCCTCATGTTCCCCCTGGTGTTCCTGGCCGAGGCGCGGCGTCTCATGCAGCCGGTGTTCCTGGGGGCCATCGTCGTGCTGTTGGCCGCCCTGCTCCTGTTGGCCTGGCTGCCCCCGGGACCGTGGAGCCTGGGCCTGGCCTTGGTGGCCTTCTTCACCGGCTTCAACGTCCTGGAGGCCAGCCTGCCCTCCCTCATCTCCAAGGCCGCCCCGGCGGCGGCCAAGGGGACGGCCGTGGGGGTCTACAACGTGGCAGAGTTCTTCGGCGCCTTCCTGGGCGGCACCCTGGGCGGCGCGGTGGCGGGGGCCTACGGACCGGAGGGGGTGTTCCTGATCGGCGCGGTGGTGGCCCTGCTCTGGCTGGGGGTGGCCCTATCCGGCCCCGTGCCCCATCATGTATCCACCCGCCTGATCGCCGTGGGCGCCCTGGAGCCGGGAGAGGCCCGGGAGCTGGAGCGCGCCCTGCAGGAGATCGAGGGCATGGTGGAGGCGCGGGTGTTCGCCGACGAGGGCACCGCCTACTGCAAGGTGGACCGGCAGCGGCTCGACGAGGAGGCCCTGGGCGAGGTCCTGGACTGGGTCCGGGCGGAGGCCGAGGCGGCCGGGTAGCCGGGGCGGACGCGGTAACGAACAGCACACAAGGAAGGGGAGCATCATGGCCAGCGGCGGCGTGAACAAGGTCATCCTGATCGGGAATCTGGGACGGGATCCCGAGATCCGCTACACCACCAACGGCAACGCGGTGGCCAACATCAGCCTGGCCACCACCCGGCGCTACCGGGGCCGGGACGGCCAGCAGCAGGAAGAGACCGAGTGGCACCGCGTGGTGATGTTCTCCCGCCTGGCGGAGATCGCCGGCGAGTACCTGCGCAAGGGCTCCCAGGTCTACATCGAGGGCCGCCTGCAGACCCGCAAGTGGCAGGACAACAACGGCCAGGATCGCTACTCCACCGAGGTGGTGGCCAACGAGATGCAGATGCTCGGCGGGGGCGGCTCCGGCGGCGGTGGCCGGGGCGGCGGGGGCTGGGACCAGTCGGCCCCCTCCGACTTCGACCAGACCGCCCCGCAGGGCGGCGGGTCCGGAGGCGGCGGCCAGCCCGACTTCGATCAGGATTTCGAGGACGATATTCCGTTCTAAAAAACACCCCGACCGAGAACCGGAAATCCAAAAGGCCCGGCTAGAGCCGGGCCTTTTGGGTTGGGAGCGAAAAGGTCTCGCCCTTAGCCCCCGGACCGGGCGGCTGTGGGGGTCAAGGCCTCGGTGGCCTCGTCCCCGCTCCCCGGGAAGGGCTGGACCGCGTGGGTGGGCTGGTCCGGATCCTCTTCCCGGGCGGCGGGGAACAGCGCCAGTCCGTGGCCGGCCGCGATGGTGACGGCCACGCGGTCGCCCGGGGCGTGGTGGACCTCGTGGTTGGTCCGGATCCGGACCCGGGCGCCGCACTGCAGGTCCACGCCGAACAGGCGGCTGCCGCCCTCGTAGCGGGACCAGGCAACCACTCCGTTGCCGGCCTCGGCGGCCTGCAGGGCGAGGTCGTCGGGACGCACCAAGGCCTCCACCGAACCCATGGCACCGTGACCAGGGGCCTGCCCGATGGGGGTGGTGACCGTGCCGTCGGCGGCCTCCCCCGCCAGGAAGGATGCCTCGCCGAGGAACTCGGCCACGAAGCGGGTGGCGGGATCGCGGAAGCATTCCTCGGGCGGGGCGATCTGCTCCAGCCGGCCGTCGTGCATGACCCCCACGCGGTCACCGATGGACAGCGCTTCCGACTGGTCGTGGGTCACCCAGATGGCGGGCACGCCGGCTTCCTTCAGGGCGGCGCGGATCTCCCAGCGCAGGCTGTCCTTGAGCGAGGCGTCGAGGTTGGACAGGGGCTCGTCGAGCAGGACCAGCTCCGGCTGGTGGGCCAGACAGCGGGCCAGGGCGACCCGCTGTTTCTGGCCGCCGGACAGCTCCTCCGGATAGGCGTCACGCTGTGCGCCCAGCCCCAGCCACTCCAGCCAATGGTCCACGGGGTCCGAGCGCCGCAGGCGGAAGCCCACATTCTGGGCCACGGTCAGGTGGGGGAACAGGGCGAAGTCCTGGAACACCAAGCCGGTACGGCGCTGCTCCGGGGGGACGAAGACGCTAGGGCCGCTGACCGTGCGACCGCCGATGCGCACCGTGCCGCTGGTGGGCGGCACCAAGCCGGCCACTACCCGGAGGGTGGTGGTCTTGCCGCAGCCGGTGGGCCCCAGCAGGGTTACGATCTCGCCTTCGGCGGCGGTGAGGCTCACGTCGCGCACGGCGACCTCGTCGCCGTAGGTCACGTTGAGCTTGTCGATCTCCAGCATCGCCTCGTCCTCGGTCAGGTCAGGTCCATCCGGCTTCTCTCCCCCTTCAGCATGAGCGCCACCGCCGCCCCGGAAACCAGCACCAGGAACAGCGCGGGCACAGCCCCGCGCCCGAAGTAGCCCGCCTCGTAGACCCGCCACAGGTGGGTGGCCAGCGTCTCGAAGCCGGTGGGCCGTAGCAGCAGGGTGGCCGGCAGCTCGCGCATGGCCTCCAGGAACACCAGCGCCGCGGCGGCCAGCAGGCCGGGCAGGATCAGCGGCAGGGTCACCCGCCGGAAGGCCTCGCCCGGGCCGGCCCCCAGCGAGCGCGCGGCGCCCACCAGGCTGCCCTCGGCGCGCTCCAGCGGGGCCCGGATGTTCCCCACCGCAAGCGGCAGGAAGCGCACCACGTAGGCGAACACCAGCAGCGCCAGGGACTGGTAGAGGAAGTCCAGGTTCAGACCCACCACCACCAGCGCGGTTCCCAGGACGATCCCCGGCACCCCAAAGCCCACGTAGGCCGCCCGCTCCAGCAGCCGGCCCAGGCGGCCGGTGGTGGCGGCGTAGGCCACCGGCAGGGCGGCCGCCACCGCCGCCAGGGCGGCCAGCAGCGAGGCGGTGGCGGAGTTCATCAGGGTGGCCGGGTCGAAGCCGGCGCCGCCCTCGCGCACCAGCCACAGCCCGAAGACGCCGATGGGGACGGCGAGGGCCGCGGTCAGCACCAGCACCATGCCGGCCATTGCCAGCGCCTTGCCCGCCCGCCCCAGGGCCAGCTCCGGCGGCCGGCCCGGGGCCTCGCGCACCGCGCCCACCCGCGACTCCAGGAACAGCACCACCGCCACCAGCGCCAGCAGGGCGATGGACAGCCACGCCGCGCGGTCCAGGCCGAAGGCGTTGTACTCCACGAAGATCACCCGGGTGAAGGTGTCCACCCGCATGATGGCCGGGGTGCCGAAATCGGACAGGGTGTACAGCGCCACCAGCAGCCCGCCCGCCGCCACGCTGTTGCGCGCCCGCGGCAGCACCACCCGCCACAGCGCCTGGCGCAGGGGCATGCCCAGCGTGCGCGCCGCCTCCAGCGTGCTGGCGTCCAGGTTGCGCAGGGCCGCCCGCGTGGCCAGTAGCACGAAGGGGTAGGTGTACAGCGTCATCACCAGGGTGCCTCCGGCCAGGCCGTCCACGTTGGGCAGCGGCAGGCCGGTAAGGGCCTGGATCTCGCCGCCCGGGCCGAAGCCCGCGAAGTAGGCGAATGCCCCCAGGTAGCTGGGCACCGCCAGGGGGGCCGCCAGCAGCCCCGTCCACACCCGGCGGCCGGGCAGGTCGGCGTAGGCGGTGACGAACGCCAGGGGCACCCCCACCAGGATGGCCCCCACCACGGTTAGGCCGGTGAGCAGCAGGCTGTTGGCCGCCACCTCCAGGGTGCGGGCGCCCAGGGCCACGTCGGCGCCGACGCCCATCCCCAGCAGCACCGCCACCGGGGTCAGGGCGGCGGCCGCCACCAGGGCGCTCAGGCCGAGGACGATCGGGGCGCGGGTCACAGCACCCCCGCGCGCCGCATGAGATCGAGGGTGGGCTGCAGGTCGCCAAGCCGGGTGAGATCCACCCGCGGCGCCTGGATCTCATCCATGGCCGGTAGCGCCTCCGGCGTGGGGACTTCCGGCACCAGGGGGATCTCGTAGGCTTCCCGGGCCAGGTAGCCCTGCACCTCCCGGGACAGCAGGTAGCGGATAAAGTTGTGGGCGGTCTCGCCGGGCTTGAGCACCGCCACCCCGGAGGTGTTGACCAGGGAACCGGCATCCTTCCGGGTGAAGGCCAGATCCACCTTGGCGTCGGGCTTCCCGGCCTTGAGCCGCAGGGTGTAGTAGTGGTTGGCCAGACTCAGGTCCACCTCGCCCTGGGAGGTGGCCAGGACCGCGCCCAGCTCACCGGCGTACTCCTTGGCGTTGGGCTTCATGGCCTCGAGCCAGTCCAGGGTGGCTTCCTCGCCCTCCAGCAGCCGCATGGCGGTGACGAAGGACTGGAAGGCGCCGTAGGCCGGCGCCCAGCCCACTTCCAGGCCGGACTCGGGCAGCGCCATGATGCTATCGGGGAGATCCTCCGGCTTCAGGCGCTCGGTGTTGTAGGCCAGTGTCCGCACGCGCCCGGAGATGGGGGCCATGCGCTCGAAGCGGAAGGGCGTCTTGAGCCGGTTGCGCAGCTCGGCGGGGATGGGGCTCGCCAGGCCGCGGTCGATCACTTGGCCCAGCGAGCTGGTGTCCACGGCCCAGAACAGGTCGGCGCGCGCGCCGCCGCGCTCGGCCTCGGCCACCAGGGTATTGGCCAGGGAGGAGGACGGCCCGCGCCGCAGCTCCAGGTTGAGGTCCGGGTTCCGGTCGCGGATGGCCTCCACCACCTTGGTGTACAGGCCGCCTTCCCCGCGCCCTAGATAGACCGTCAGATCCCCTTTTAGCTCGGGCAGATCCTCGACGGACAGGGCGGGGGGCGCCTCGCTCCCGCCGCCGTAGCAGCCGAGGAGGGGAGCCGTGGCCCCCAGGGCTCCCAGGGCCGTGGCGCCCCTCAGGAAGGTGCGGCGGTCCATGCTAGAAAACCTCGTTCTGGTCCTTGTCCGCCTCTTTCAGGAGCTCTTCCGAGCGGCCCAGGGCGTCCTTCATCTCGTCCACCTTGGCCCGAACCTCCTCCACGGGCGCACCCTGGTCGATCAGCCCCGGGAGTTCGCCGTTGAAGTCCTCTTCGAGGCGAGCGACGAGATCCGGATCCTGCTCGATCAGGCCGCCCTCGAGCCCCTCGAACTCGTTGAAGTAGGCGTCGTGGATGTGCTTTTTGGCGTCCTCGGAGTGGCCATCGGCGTACTCTTCCACGGCGTGGTCGAGCCCTTCCCGGATGCGGGCGAAGGAGGCCTCCGGGCCCGCGGCCTTGTCGCCCTCGGCCGCCCGGGACGCACCGTCCCCCTCCATCCCGGCCTTGAGCTTGAGTCCGCCCAGGCCCTCGTGCAGGGCGGCGGTCAGCCGGTCGGCGCGCTCACGCACCACGCCGGGGTCCTCCCCCTCCTCGACCGCCTGCCGCAGGCCGCTGATGGCCTGCCAGATGGGGGGATACAGGGGCGTGGCCACTTCCTCGACCGCCGCATGGTACTGCACCGCTTCCCATTTCTCCACGAAGCCGTCCACCTCGGCGGCCACGTCCTCTCCCTGGGCGTACCGCTCCGCGAGGGTGTCCAGATGCCGGCCGAGCTTCCGGACGTCCGCGCCGTAGTCGTCGAGGTGGTCCTGGAATTCCTCGACGTGCTCGCCCTTCTCCCCGTGGCCCAGGGCCAGCCCGGGCGTCAGGAGGGCGCCGGCGAGCAGCCCCCCCGCCAGGATAGCCGTACCGCCGAACCGCTGTGCCATGCCAAACCCTCCGGGTGATTGCTCCGTTCGATCCAGGAAATAAAACTCATTTTCATTCTCCTGTAAACCCCCAGATGCGGTGCGCCATTACGCCCGGAGGCCGCCGGGTACAGGAGAAGGATGTTTTTCAGGGATGAGCAGGGGGTTCGTGGGGTTTTCGGGCAAGCGCGGCAGGGAATTGCGCCGCCCCGGGAGGAGGCGCGGCGGTGGAAGGGCTTGCCCCCGCCGGGCCCGCCCTCTCGGGGCGGGCCGGCAGGCGGCGGCTACATCAGGTCCTCGCGGATGGCGTCGATCCCGGCGGCGGCGCATTCGTCGTCGATCGTGCCGCTGGGGGCCCCGGAGACCCCGATGCCGGCCACGATCCGGCCCCCGGTCTCGATGATCTTGCCGCCGCCGAGCACGGTGACCCGGGGCAGGTGCTGGATGCCGTAGGCCTCGTCGCCGGGACCGGCCATGTCCCGTAGCTCCAGGGTGTCGGTGCGGAAGCTGATGGCGGTCCAGGCCTTGCTCACGGCGGTCTCGGTGGTGTGCGGTCCGGCGAACCGGTCCCGCTTCAGGGCCTGGGTATTGCCCCCGCGGTCCACCACGGCCGCGGTCACCTGGGCGTCGCGGTCCCGGCATTCCGTCATGGCCGCCTCCACGGCCTTCATGGCGGTCTCGGGCACCAGCCCGGGGGTGTTGAAGGTGCCCTCCGCGGCCGGAGCCGAGAGGGAGGTCAGGACCAGCGAGGCCCCTGCCAGGAGGGAAAGGGCGGTGCGAGGCATGGCTGACTCCTTTCAGGCCGGGCCGCTTCCGGCGACACGGACCCAATCGCGTGGGAAATGGATTCCCCTTTTCCTCCAACATAGTGGGGCCGTTCGCCCGGGGCAATGCGGAAGAGGCCCCAAGGGGGCACGCGCCCGGGCTGGCGGAACCGCCGTGATCGGGTCAGGAGCCGTAGAGGCTGGCGAGCACGGCCCAGGCCACCGCGCCCATGAGGAGCAGGAAGGCGGTGCCGCTGGTCCCCCAGCCCCATCGGTCCGTGGCCAGGATCCGCCGTCGCCAGGGGCGCCACGTCATGGCGTACAGGGTGGCCCAGGTGCCGTCCATGGCCCGTCCCAGCCGGAACAGGGCCGCCCGGGCCCCGGTGGTCCGGCCCCTGAGCCACCGCAGCCCGGCGGCCGCTGCCACGTACAGGTCGCCCGCCGGTACGGTGCCGGTGGGGAGCGGTCCCCAGCGGCGGGCGACCCCCGCCCCGGCCAGCGCCAGCAAGGCGCCCGCCGTCACCGGCCAGAGGGCCCCGACCAGCTCGGCGGGTGCCAGGGTCTTGAGCTGCCAGGCGCGCAGGGGCCCCCACACCCAGGTCAGGGCCAGGGAGGCGGCCACGGTGGCGAGCCACGGGCCCAGCAACCAACCGCCCGGCGGGGCTTGCGGCTCGGCACGGCCCAGGAGGAACAGGAAACGGGCCATGAGCAGGGTGGTGGCGGCGGCCCCGAGGCCCAGCAGGAGCTCGAAGGGGACCGCCGCCAGTCCGGGGGCCTCCTTGAGGGCCTCCTTGAGCCCGGTCTTGGCCGCGGCGCCGGAGGTCCCGGGCAGGCCGGCGATGGTCAGGGCGGGGAGGACGAAGGCCGCACCCAGGGCGGCCCGGGCGGCGCGGCCGGGGTACCGGGCACCTTGCAGGCCGGTGCTCAGGAACAGCGCCCCCTTGGCCAGGCCGTGGTGGAGGGCGTAGGCCAGGACCGCGGGCAGGAGTGCGCCCCAGGCGGCGGGCGCCGCCAGCCCCACCCCCACGGCCCCCGCCAGCCAGCCCATCTGGCTGATGCTGGAATAGGCCAGCACGGTCTTGGGGTCGCGCTGCGGCAGGCCCACCGCCACCATCAGGAAGGCCCCGGCCAGGCCCATGGCCATCAGATAGGCGCCCAGGCCCGGCAACGCCGCCTCTCCCAGCGGCAGGAAGCGCAGCCAGCCCAGGAGCCCGGCCTTGATCATGGTGCCGGAGAGCACGGCGCTGGCCGGGGAGGGTGCCGCCGGGTGGGCAAGGGGCAGCCAGAAATGCAGCGGCAGGAGCCCCGCCTTCACGCCCAGGCCCACCACCAGCAGGACCTCCCACCAGGGCGAGCCCAGGCCTCCGCCGACGGTGAACAGCAGGCCGGCGAGCACGGCCATCTCCCCAGTCACCGCCGCCCCCAGATAGACATTGGCCGCCCGCCGGGTGAATGGCGTTCCGGTGTGGATGATCAGCCCGTAGGCCGACAGGCCCATGAGGGAGAAGAAGGCGAGGAAGGCCGGCGGATCCTGGGCCACGGTGAGACCCAGGTTGCCGGCCATGCACAACAGGTAGAAGCCCAGGAAGCGCCGCGTCCCGGGCTTCCCGTCCAGGTAGCCGCGGGCGAAGCCGGCGGCGGCCGTCCACAGGAAGGCCGCCAGCAGCAGGAACACGCGGCCTACCGGGTCCATTTCCAGCCGGATGCCGGTGAGCACCCACGGCAGCTGCAAAGCGGCGCCGTCGGGCAGGAGCAGGGCGGCGGCCAGGCCGGGCAGGCCCCAGAGCGGGGCGAGGGCCAGGGCGCGGCGCCCGGACAGGGCCAGGGTGGCCAGTCCCGCCAGGGGCGCCAGCCAGGCGAGCGCCAGCAGGGCCTCTGCCCTGGCGGGTGCCAGGTCGGCGAGCGGCGTCACGGCGCCACCTCCCGGAAGCTGATGAGCCGGGCCCACTGCAGGGCGCTGAAGGGGGTGCTGGCGAGGAGGCCGAGCAGTAGGGCCAGCACGGCGGTTACCAGCGGCGGGGCCAGCAGCATCCAGTGGGCCTCCAGGCGGCGTCCGGACGCCGGCCACTCCCGCTCGGGGGGCTTGAACCAGGCCACGTAGAGGACGGGCAGGAAGTAGGCGGCGTTGAGCAGACCGCTCAGGGCCAGCACCCCCACCACCCAGGGCTTCTCTACCCCTAGGCCGCCCAGGCCCAGGTACCACTTGGTGATGAACCCGGCGGTGGGCGGGGCGCCGATCATGCCCAGCGCCCCCACGGTAAAGGCGGCCATGGTCCCGGGCATGCGCCGGCCGACCCCGGCCATCTCGGAGATGCGGTGCACCCCCAGGGTCTCGGCGAGGGCGCCGGCGCAGAAGAACAGGGTGATCTTCATGATGCCCTGGTGGACCAGGTGCATCAGGCCGCCCATGGTGGCGGTGGCCCCGCCCAGGGCCACGCCCAGGGTGATGTAGGCCACCTGGCTGATCGTGGAATAGGCCAGGCGCCGCTTGAGGTAGTCCTGGGCCAGCGCGCGCAGGGAGCCGTAGAGGATGGTAACGGTGGCGAGCAGGGCCAGCGGCGTCGCCAGACCGAGCGACGTCACCAGCGCGATCCCGTAGACCTCGTCCACCACCCGTACGATGCCGAAGGCGCCGGCCTTGACCACCGCCACCGCGTGGAGAAGGGCGCTCACCGGAGCCGGGGCGATCATGGCCACTGGCAGCCAGCCGTGCAGGGGGACCAGGCCCGCCTTGACCCCCATGCCCCCCACCAGCAGGGCGAAGATGACGGCAAGGGTGGCCGGGTCGGCGGCGCCCTCCGTCAGCACCCCGCCGGGCTCGAACTCCACCGGCCCGGCGATCTGGGTGAGCCACGCCATCCCCACCAGCAGCGCCAGGCCGCCGGCCAGGGTGTAGCCGAGGTAAACGCGGCCGGCGCGTACGGACTCGTCCGTGCCGCGGTGGACCACCAGCGGATAGGTGGCCAGGGTGAGCAGCTCGTAGAAGACGAAGAAGGTGAACAGGTTGCCCGCCAGAGCCAAGCCCAGGGTGGCGCTCACGCACAGGCTGAAGAAGCTGAAAAAGCGGCTGCGGTGGGGGGATCCCTCCAGGTAACCGATGGCGTAGATGGTGGTCAGCAGCCAGAGCGCCGCCGACAGGCCGGCCAGCAGCAGGGCCAGCGGGTCGGTCTGCAGCAGGATCTCGGTGCCAACCACGAACGGGATGCGGACGGTGTAGGCGTTGCCGCGGGCCGCCTCCGCCACCAGCAGGGTCACCACCCCCACCTGCAGCAGGGCTCCGGCGAGGTTCAGAACGGTGCGCAGCCCGTGGCGCGTTTCCGGCAGGAAGGCGATGACGATGCCCGGGCCCAAGGCCGAGAGCACCGCCGCCAGGGGGAGCAGGGCGCCCGGGCTCATGGGGACGGGCCTTGCAGGCCGAGCATGAGGGGCTCGAACACCGGGGCGAGAAAGCCCATGCCTACCGCCGCCACGGCCAGTAGCAGTGCGGAGACCTCCATGATGCGGGGCGGGGTACGCTCCAGCGGAGGCGGCTCCGTGCCGGCCTGGAACACCGGGACCAGGACCCGAAAGATGTAGCCGGTGGCCAGGAAGGTGCCGGCGGCGATCACCGCCAGCCACACCCAGGCCTCGGATTCGGCCATGGCCCGGAGCAGCAGCCACTTGCCCACAAAGCCGCCGGTGGGTGGCAGGCCGATGAGGCTGATCCCCGCCAGGGCGAAGGCCGCCGTGGAAACCGGGAGCTGCCGCAGGGTGTCCCCGATCCCCTCCAGCCGGTCGTTGCCCGCCGCCCACAGGCAGGTGCCGGCCATCAAAAACGCCCCGCCCTTGGCGAGGCCGTGGGAGAGGGCCAGATAGAGGGCACCCTCCTGGCCCAGGTTTCCCGCCACACCGGGCTCGCTGATCAGGGCGAAGGCGAGGAACAGGTAGCCGAGCTGGGCCACGGTGGAGTAGGCCACCAGGAGTTTGAGGCGCAGCGCCGCCAGCGCCTGCACGGAGCCCCAGAGCACGGCCACGGCCCCCAGGGAGCCGATGAGGGCGGTGCCCGTGGCCACCTCCCAGCCCCCGTACACCCAGAACCAGTAGCGCAGGAGCAGGAAGAAGCCGGCCTTGACCACCAGCCCGGAGAGCACCGCGCTCACCGGGCCGGGGGCCCGGCTGTGCGCGCCGGGCAGCCAGAAGTGCAGGGGGAACAGGGCGGTCTTCATCAGCAGGCCGGCGGTGATCACGGCCAGGGCCCCCACGGCCTCGGGGCCCGGCTCCACGGCCTCCGCCAGGGAGGCCAGGTCCAGGAGGCCGTGCTCGGCGTACAGCAGGGCCACGCCGGCCAGGTAGGCCAGGGAGCCCGCCAGGCTCACCAGCAGATAGCGCAGGGCGGCGCGTAGGGCCCCGGCATCGCCCGCCACCGCCACCAGGGCCACCGCCGCCAGGCTGAGCACCTCCAGGGCCACGTAGGCGTTGAAGGCGTCCCCGGCGAGGAACAGGGCGTTCAGGCCCGCCCAGAGCATCCACCACAGGGGCCAGAAGGCCCGCTCCCTGGGATCCGGGCGGCCGTCGGGGTCGCGGTGGCCGGCCCAGTAGCCCAGGGCGTAGAAGGTGGCCGCGCCGCTGACCACGGTGGTGAGGCCCAGCAACAGCACGCTCAGGGGATCGGCCAGCAGCGCGATCCCCGGTGGCGCGGGCCAGCCGCCGATGGCGTAGCGCCGGGCGCCCTCCGTCGCCACCTCCCCGCCCGCCGCCGCCAGGGCGGCAGCGATCCCGGCCGTGCCCGCCACCGCCGCCCAGCGCCGCAGCTCCGGGAAGACGAAGACAAGCAGGGCCACGGCCAGGGGCAGCATCGGGAGGGCGACCACGGCGAGCAAGGGCCTACTCCTCGCCCGGGCGGTGGCCGCCTTCCACCGAATGGATGCGGCGGATCAGGGCCAGGGCCAAAGCGGTGGCGCTTACCGCCACCACGAGGCCGGTGAGGACCATGGCGTGGGGGACGGGGTCCGGCGGGCCCTCCTCCCGGTAGGCCGTGGCCACCAGGATCAGGAACACCCCGCTACCGGACACGTTCAGGCCCAACACCTTGCGCAGGAAGCGCTCCCGCACCAGGAGGGCGTGGATGCCCAGGGCGAACAGCAGGGCGCCGGCGACGCCGTGGATCAGGTCGGGGCCAGGGCTCACGGGGAGGACTCCGGTAGGGGCCGCGGGCCGGTGGTCTCGAAGAGGAGTACCAGCACAGCTGCAATGGAGAGGGTGGCGGCGGTCTCGATGGTTACCACCAGGACGTAGCGCAGCGGCTCGGGGTAGTCCAGGAAGCCGCCCGTGCGGGCCATCACCCCCATGCCCACGGCGACGAAGACCAGGGTGCCGAAGGTCGCCAGCGCCGCGCGGCGCCGCGGCGGGGCCAGCAGAGGCAGCGGATGGCCGGCGAGGCGGAGCAGGATGCCCGCCGCCGCCAGGACCGCGGCGGCCTGGAAGGCCCCGCCGGTCTGGGATGAGCCGTTCCACAGCAGGGCCCCCGCCACCACCACCATGACGGGGGCTAGGACCCGGACCAGGCCGCGGAGCACGTAGGGGGCCGGGGCGGGGGTGGCGATCAGGGGGCGGCCCAGGATCCAGATTCCCATGAGGGCCTCCACCAGCACTGCGGTCTCCAGCAGGGTGTCGTAGCTGCGCGCATCGAGCAGCACCCGGGTCACCGGATTGGTGATCTTGCCGGGCTCCCCCAGGGCGGGAGGCTCCGGCGGGGACCCCAGCAGCAGCCGGGCCACCAGCACCACCATCAGCCCGCCCAGGAGGGCCGCCAGCAGCCCGGCCAGCCACAGGGAGGCGGCGGTCCAGCGGTCCGCCGTCGGCTCCGGGTCGGCGGGGTGGGTCTCCACCCCGGCCAGGGTATTCAGGAACAAGGCGCCGGTGACCCCGGCCCCGATGGCCGCCTCCGCCAGGGCCAGGTCGGGCGCCTCGAGGCGCAGCCAGACCACCGCCAGCAGGAGGCCGAAGACGATGAACTGGACCCCCGCCTGGAATAGGTCGTCCACGCGCAGCAGTCGCCACGCCAGCCACAGCAGCAGCCCGGCCAGGAGGCCGTCGAGGGCCCAGCCGAGGCTCAAGGGCCCGGCTCCCCGGGGTCCCGCCGAACGGCGGCGCGGCCGAGCAGCGTGGCGAGGGAAGCACTGGCGGCCAGCGCCAGCAGCCATATGAGCACCAGCAGGGCGGCGGTAGCCGCCTCCCCCGCGCGCAGGGCCAGGCCCAGGGCCACCAGGCCCAGGCCCAGGTTGTCCGCCTTGGTAAGGGCGTGCAGGCGCGTCAGGGTGTCCGGGAAGCGCAGCAGGGCCACCGTGCCGGCCGCAAAAAAGAAAAGACCGGCACCAATGAGGCCAAAGGCCAGCAGGTCAGTCATCGGGGTCCTCCTCCGGCTCGGCGGCGACGTAGCGGCGCACGAAGGCCACCCCGGAGATGGCCGCCAGCAGCACCAGGACCAGCGCCACGGTGCGGGCGTCGGCGGCACCCTCGCCCAGGCTCAGCAGGAGCACCACCCCCGCCCCCGTGGTGCCCAGGAGCAGGGCCACCAGCATGCGGTCCACCGGCCCCGGGCCGTAGACGAGCCGTACCAGGCCGATGCTGGAGATGAGGAGCAGGAGCAGGGCGGGGCCCTCGGCGATCATTCCGGAGGCTCCAGGGCGATGCCGAACAGGCGGGCGATCCACGTCTCCAGGGAGGCCAGATTCCGGGTCAGGGGGGCGGTTCGGTCCAGGACGTGGATGTCCAGATCCCCCGCCCGGTCGGCGAGAAAGAGGGTCCCGGGCAGGAGGCTGAGGACGTTGCCGAAGAGGAGGCGCGGCGGACCCGCCGGCAGCCGGCAGGGGTAGGTGATCCGGCCCGGGGCGAGGGGCAGGGCCGGCCGGAAGGCCCGCATGGCCACATCCCAGCCGCCGCGTAGGGACAGCAGCAGGAACACGGGGAGGAAGGCGGCTGCCGCCAGGGGCCGCAGGGCGAAGGCCGGCCCCGCCTGGAGGCGGGCGGCCAGGCCCACGGCCGCCGCGATGAAGGGAAGGCCCAGGGCCCAGGAGGCGGCGGACCCGCCGGTGAGGAGGGCCCAGAGGAGGGCAAGAGTCGCTGCGAGGAGGAGGCTCCTGACCACGTTTCCTCCCGCGTTTGCTCGGGACTGGCCGGTGGGCTCAGGCGGGGAAGCGCACCTCGGCCTGGCCGGTGGTCCACTCCCAGACCGCCACCCGGTCGCGCCCGGACTCCTTGGCCCCATACAAGGCCCGGTCCGCCTCGCGGAACAGCTTGTCGAAATCGCGCGCCGGTTCGTCCACGTGCTGGGCGGTGATGCCCACCGAGGCGGTGACCGGCGGGTCCAGGGGCAGATCCGCCAGGCGCTGGCGCAGCCGCTCCCCCCGCAGCGCGGCCTGGGCGCGGTCTGCCCGGTCCAGGACCACCACGAACTCCTCCCCGCCGTAGCGGGCGATGAGGTCCACCTCCTGGAACTCCTCCTCCAGGGCCTCGGCCACCATCTTCAGGGTCCGGTCGCCGTGGTCGTGGCCGTAGGTGTCGTTGATATGCTTGAAATGGTCCAGGTCCATGACCAGCAGCGCAAGGGGGTGTTCCGAGCGCTGGGCGCGGTCGAGGATGGCGGGGGCCTCGCCGTTCAGGAATCGCTTGTTGTAGAGGTTGGTCAGGCCGTCGGTGACGGAGAGGCGCTCCATGGCCTTCTTCTGGGTATAGAGCTTCTTGTAGGCGTGGCGCAGGGCCAGGAGGTTGCGCAGGCGGGCGTACAGCTCCTCGGGATGAAAGGGCTTGTAGATGAAGTCGTTGGCCCCGGCGCGCAGGCTGCCGATGCGGTGGTCCGTCTCCTCGGCGCTGGTGAGCACCAGAACCGGCAGGAGGGAGAGGTCATCGTTGCGCGCGCGGATGCGCTCCACCAGGTCCAGGCCGGTGAGCTGGCCGTCGAGGAAGAAATCGGACAGGACGAGGTCGAACTCGAAGCCGAGAACCTCCAGGGCCTGCTCCGCCGTGGTCACGTGGCGCACCTGGAGGCCGAACTGCTCCAGGTAGTGGACAGTGACCGCCGCGGAGGTCTGGCTGTCCTCGACGAACAGCACCCGGCCGCGCAGGCTCTGCTCCTCCCACGGTTGGCGCTGGGGGGCGTCGCTCGGGGACGTCGGGGTTTCCGGGGTGGTCATGGTGGTCGCCCGTTCTTGATCGCAAGCGGGAGGGGGTAGACAGTCTACGACTATAGCCGAGTCCTTCCATCCGAGGGAAGGCCTGTCCGTTCCCTCCGTCACCGGGTGTCCGCCTTGCCTGAAAGCGGGCGGCGCCGTACCATTTCCTGCTTTTCGAGCACCGGGGAAGGGAAATCATGCGCACCCACCTTTGCAACGACCTGCGCCGGGAGCACATCGGCGCGGAGATCCGGGTCAGCGGCTGGGTCCACCGCCGGCGGGACCACGGCGGGGTCATCTTCGTGGACCTGCGGGACCGCTCCGGCCTGTTGCAGGTGGTGTTCCACCCGCCGGAGGAGTACGGCGCCGGCGAGGCACCTGCCTTCGACTTCGACCGGGCCCACCAGCTGCGCAACGAGTGGGTGATCGCCGTGCGCGGCGTGCTCCGCGAGCGCCCCGAGGGCACGGTGAACCCCGAGCTGCCCACCGGCGAGGTGGAGCTGGAGGTGCTGGAGCTGGAGGTGCTGAACCAGGCCGACACGCCGCCCTTCCAGCTCGACGAGGCCGACGAGGTGGGCGAGGACATCCGGCTGCGCCACCGCTACATCGACCTGCGCCGCCCGGAGATGGCCGCCAACCTGCGCCTGCGCCACCGCGTGGTGCAGACCATGCGGCGCTACCTCGACGATCGCGACTTCCTGGAGGTGGAGACCCCGGTGCTCACCCGCTCCACCCCCGAGGGGGCGCGCGACTACCTGGTGCCCTCGCGCACCCATCCGGGCAGCTTCTTCGCCCTGCCGCAAAGCCCGCAGCTGTTCAAGCAGCTGCTCATGACCGCGGGCATGGAGCGCTACTACCAGGTGGCCAAGTGCTTCCGCGACGAGGACCTGCGCGCCGACCGCCAGCCCGAATTCACCCAGCTCGATCTGGAGATGTCCTTCCTCGACGAGGAGGCCATCATGCAGATGATGGAGGGTATGGTGCGGGCGGTGTTCGACGCCGTGGGGGCCGACTCCCTGCCCGATCCCTTTCCGCGCATGACCTACGCGGAGGCCACCCGCCGCTTCGGCAGCGACCGGCCGGACATGCGGAATCCTCTGGAGCTCACCGAGCTCACCGAGGTTATGGCCGAGGTGGAGTTCAAGGTCTTCCGCGAGCCCGCCACCAGCGGCGGCCGCGTGGCCGCCCTGCGCCTGCCCGGCGGCGGCGAGCTGTCGCGCAAGGAGATCGACGACTACACCGAGTTCGTCGGCCGCTACGGCGCCAAGGGCCTGGCCTACATCAAGGTCAACGACAAGGCCAAGGGCAGCGAGGGGCTGCAGTCCCCTATCCTCAAGTTCCTGCCCGAGGACGTCGTGGCCACGATCCTGGAGCGCACCGGCGCCGAGGATGGGGACATGGTGTTCTTCGGCGCCGACACCCGCAAGGTGGTGAACGAGGCCCTGGGCGCCCTGCGCGAGCAGCTGGCCCGCGACCGCGGCCTGCTGGCCCCCGGCTGGCGGCCGCTGTGGATCACCGACTTCCCCATGTTCGAGTGGGACGAGGACGCCAAGCGCTACGAGCCGCTCCACCACCCGTTCACGGCGCCCTATCCGGAGCACCTCGACAAGCTGGAGTCGGACCCCGGAGCCGCGCTGTCCCGCGCCTACGACCTGGTGCTGAACGGGGCCGAGGTGGGCGGCGGCTCCATCCGCATCCACGATCCGGAGACTCAGCGCCGGGTGTTCAACGCCCTCGGCATCGGCGAGGAGGAGGCCCAGGAGAAGTTCGGCTTCCTGCTGGACGCCTTCCGCTACGGCGCCCCGCCCCATGGCGGCCTGGCCTTCGGCCTGGACCGGCTGGTGGCCCTGCTGGCGGGCGCCGACTCCATCCGCGACGTCATCGCCTTCCCCAAGACCCAGCGGGCCAGTTGCCTGCTCACCCGGGCGCCCTCCGAAGTGGACCCCGAGCAGCTCAAGGAGCTCGGCCTGCGGGTCAGCCGCACCACCCAGGGCGGCGGCAGCTAGGCGCCGGCCGTGGCCGCAGGGGCCTCCGCGCGTCCGGTGATCCTGGTCCACGGCCTGTGGATGGCGGCACCGGTAATGATCCCCCTGGCGCGGCGGCTGCGCCGCGCCGGCTTTCCCACCCACCGTTTCGGCTACCCCACCCGCCACGCCACCGTCGCCGACCACGCCGAGCGCCTCGACGCCTGGCTCGCCGCGCGCTTCACGCCCGGGGAGCCCCTGGGCTTCGTGGGCCACAGCCTCGGCGGCGTCGTGCTGCGCGCCCTGGCCGAGCGGCGCCCCGAATGGTTCGCGGAGGGCCGCACGGTCATGCTCGGTACCCCCAACCAGGGCTCCGCCGGCGCCGCCTTCATCGCCCAGTGGGGCCCGGGCCGCTGGTGGCTGGGGGTGGCCGGCCGCGAGCTGCGGGCGGGAGCCGATCTCTCCTGGCCCGTACCCCCGGGAGAGGTGGCGGTGCTGGCGGGGGCCCGCTCGCGCTGGTGGACCCGCTGGCTCCTGGAGGAGCCCAACGACGGGCTGGTGACGGTGGCCGAGGCCTGCCTGCCCGGCGCCGAGCTGCGCACCCTCCCCGCCGGCCATACCGGCATGATCTTCAACCGGCGGGTTGCCGAAGCAACCGCTCACTTCCTCGCTGAGGGTCGGCTGGACGGTCATGGCGAGCCGCCCCCCGCCTTGTGCTAGAATTGCCGCCGGGCGGGGTAGCGCCCCCATCCTCGTATCCAAATCCCCCGGCCGGACCAGGGATCGGCCGCACCAGCAGGAGGTTCGGGAACTATGGCCGGGCATAGCAAATGGGCTAACATCAAGCACCGCAAGGCGGCGCAGGACGCCAAGCGGGGCAAGATCTTCACGCGGCTGATCAAGGAGATCACCGTGGCGGCCCGTCTCGGCGGCGGCGACCCCGAGGCCAATCCGCGCCTGCGGCAGGCCGTGGACAAGGCCCTATCCAATAACATGCCCAAGGACAACATCGACCGCGCCATCAAGCGCGGCACGGGCGAGCTGGAGGGGGTCAGCTACGAGGAGGTCACCTACGAGGGTTACGCGCCCGGCGGGGTGGCGGTGCTCGTGGAGTGCATGACCGACAACAAGAACCGCACCGTGGGGGAGATCCGGCACATCTTCTCCAAGGCCGGCGGCAACCTCGGCGAGGACGGCTCGGCGGCCTACATCTTCCACAAGACCGGCATGCTCATCTTCGACGGCGAGGCCGTGGAGGAGGACGCCCTCATGGAGGCGGCCATGGAGGCCGGGGCCGACGACATCCAGACCGAGGACGGCCAGCAGGTGGTCTACACCACCCCCCAGGACTTCGAGGACGTGAAGGCCGCCCTGGTGGAGAGCGGCTTCGAGCCCCAGGTGGCCGAGGTCACCATGAAGCCCGACAATACCGTGCGGGTGGAGGGCGACAAGGCGGAGAAGGTCCTCAAGCTCCTGGACGCCCTGGAGGACCACGACGACGTGCAGAACGTCTACGCCAACTACGACATCCCCGACGAGGTGTTCGAGCAGGTGAGCGTCTAGGGCGCTCGGGAGCATGCGCACCCTGGGGATCGATCCGGGCTCCCGCATCACCGGCATCGGGGTGGTCGAGCAGAGCGGGGGTCGGTTGCGCGTCCTCCACTACGCCGCCCTGCGGCTGGGGGACGGGCCCTTCCCTGACCGGCTGGGACACCTGTTCCGGGAGGTGCGGACGGCGGCGGGGAGCTACGCGGTGGACGCCGCCGCCGTGGAGACGGTCTACGTGAAGCGGAACGTGGAATCGGCCCTGAAGCTCGGCCAGGCGCGGGGCGCCGCCATCGCCGCGCTGGTGGAGGCAGGGCTGCCCGTGGGGGAATACACCCCCGCCCGCATCAAGGAGGCGGTGGTGGGGCGCGGTACGGCGAGCAAGGACCAGGTGGGGTTCATGGTGCAGCGGCTACTGGGGCTGGAGGAGGCGCCCCCTGAGGACGCCGCCGACGCCCTCGGCGTGGCGGTCTGCCACCTCCACCACCTGCAGGCCGCGGTCCGGGTCCCCGGCAGGGGACGACGCCGGTGATCGGACGCCTGCGCGGACCCATCCTGGAGAAGGCGCCCCCCACCCTGATCGTGGAGGCTGGCGGCGTGGGCTACACCGTCGACGCCCCGCTGTCCACCATCTACCACCTGCCCGCCGTGGGCGAGGAGGTGAACCTGCGCGTGCACACCGTGGTACGCGAGGACGCCATCCAGCTCTACGGCTTCCTCACCGCCGACGAGCAGCGCCTGTTCGTCGCCTTGCTGCGGGTGACCGGGGTGGGCGCCAAGCTCGCCCTGCAGGTGCTCTCCGGGCTGCCCCCCGCCGAGCTTTGGCGCTGCATCCAGGAGGAGGACCTCAAGCGCATGAGCAGCGTCCCGGGGATCGGCAAGAAGACCGCCCAGCGCCTGGTCATGGAGCTGCGGGACACCCTCGATGCGCCCGGCGGCGCGGAGGGTTTCGAAACGGTGGCCGGGGGGGCGGCCCCGGCCGGTGGCGGGGCGCGGCGGGAGGCGGTGGCGGCGCTGCAGGAGCTGGGCTACGGCAGCGACCAGGCCGAGCAGGCCGTGGCCGGGATCCACGAGGAGGGCCTGACGGTGGAGGAGCTCCTCAAGCGCAGCCTCCAGAGCATGGCCAGGTAGGTGCCCATGGAGCCCACGGACGAGTCCTCCCGCGTCATCGACCCCGGCGCCGCCCCCGGGGAAGGGCGGGGCGAGCCCGTCATGCGCCCGGAGCGGCTGGCGGACTACGAGGGCCAACCGCGGGTGCGCGAGCACCTGGAGGTGTTCATCCCCGCGGCCCGGGAGCGCGGCGAGCCCCTGGACCACTGCCTGCTGTTCGGGCCGCCCGGCCTGGGCAAGACCACCCTGGCCCACATCGTCGCCAACGAGATGGACGCCGGCCTCAAGGTCACCTCGGGCCCGGTGCTGGAGAAGGCCGGGGACCTCGCCGCCCTGCTCACCAACCTCGCCCCCCACGACGTGCTGTTCATCGACGAGATCCACCGGCTGTCGCCGGCGGTGGAGGAGGTCCTCTATCCGGCCATGGAGGACTACCAGATCGACATCGTCATCGGCGAGGGTCCGGCGGCGCGCTCCATCAAGCTGGACCTGCCCCCCTTCACCCTGGTGGGGGCCACCACCCGCGCCGGCCTCCTGACGTCGCCGCTGCGCGACCGCTTCGGCATCACCATGCGCCTGGACTTCTACGGGCTGGAGGACCTCGCCCGGATCGTCCAGCGCTCCGCCCGTCTCCTGGGGGTGACAGTGGAGCCCGAGGGGGCCCTGGAGATCGCCCGTCGCTCGCGGGGGACACCGCGGGTGGCCAACCGCCTGCTGCGACGGGTGCGCGACCTCGCCGAGGTGCGGGCCGACGGCGTGGTGACCGCCGCCGTGGCGGAGGAGGGGCTGACCATGCTGGAGGTGGATCCGGCCGGCCTCGACAAGTTGGACCAGAAATTGCTTTCCGCCCTGATCGGCAAGTTCGAGGGGGGGCCCGTGGGCCTCACCAACCTGGCGGCGGCCATCGGCGAGGAGGCGGACACCATCGAGGACGTCCTCGAGCCCTATCTGATCCAGCAGGGCTACGTGCAGCGCACCGCCCGCGGCCGCTGCGCCACGGGGCTGGCCTACCGCCACCTCGGCCTCGACCCGGAGAATCCGGGCGGCGGCGAGGGCCAGGGGCGGCTACTGTGAGATTCACCGGCACGCCAGGGCCCGGTCCCGTGCCCCGCGATAGGAGGCTGTGAATGTCGGTGGTGGGGGAATGGCCGCTGCGGGTGTACTACGAGGACACCGACCACGGCGGCGGCGTCTACTACGCCAATTACCTGAAGTTCTTCGAGCGCGGACGCACCGAACTGCTGCGGACCCTGGGCTTCGAGCAGGACGACCTGCTGGGCCGGGAGGGGCTGCTTTTCGTGGTGCGGCGGGTGGAGGTGGACTACCTGCGGCCGGCGGTGTTCAACGACGCCCTGCGGGTGGTAACGGAGGTCGCCGACCTCGGTCGGGCCCGGGTGGACTTCCACCAGCGCATCCTCCGCGAGGGGGAGAACAAGCCCCTCTGTCAGGGCCGGGTCCGGGTCGCCTGCGTGGGCGCCGAGGACTTCCGGCCCCAGCCGATTCCCCATACGGTTCGCCAGGCCCTGGGCTTCGGCGCATCGTGACCATCCCCTAATCAAGGAGAGCAGCACGTTATGCAAGGGGAGACCACCCACACCGCCTGGGACCTGATTCTCGGGGCCGGCCCGCTGGTGCAGATGGTGATGCTGCTGCTGGTGCTGGCCTCGCTGACCTCCTGGATCATTATCTACGTCAAAGGACGCCAGCTCCTGGGCGCGGCCCGCGCCGAGGCGGCCTTCTCCGGGGTCTACCACCAGGCCCGGGACCTTGACCAGCTGATGTCCGCCGTGAACCGCCAGGACGCCGCCGCGCGGAGCGGCTCGGCGGCGGTGCTGCGTTCCGGCTACCGGCAATTCCAGCGCTTCCGCGAGGAGGGGCTGCCGCTGCCCGAGCTGCGCGAGGCGGGGCGACGGGCCATGCGGGTCGCCATGAGCGAGGAGGTGGACCGCCTCGACCGCACCTTGGCCATCCTTGCCGTGGTGGCCTCCAGCGCCCCGTTCGTGGGCCTGTTCGGCACCGTCTGGGGCATCATGAACAGCTTCCAGAACATCGGCGCCACGGGGCAGGCCACCCTAGCGGTGGTGGCGCCCGGCATCGCCGAGGCGCTGATCGCCACCGCCTTCGGCCTTGCCGCGGCCATCCCCGCCGTGATCGCCTACAACATGCTGACCCGGCGGGTTGAGCACCACCAGACCCGGCTGGAGAACTTCATGGACGAGCTCACCGGCGTCCTGGAACGGCAGGCGCGGACCTGATGGCCTACCGTCGACGCAAGCTCATGGGGGAGATCAACATCATCCCTCTCGTGGACGTGGTGCTGGTGCTGCTGGTGGTGTTCATGATGACCGCCCCCATGCTCACGCGGGGCGTGGACGTGGACCTGCCGGAGGCGAGCTCCCAGCCGGTTGCCACCCAGGACGAGCCCCTGGAGGTGACGGTTCGCGAGGACGGCGTCTACCTCCAGAAGACCCGCATCGCTGATCCGCAGGAGAAGCTGGTCCCCAAGGTGCGCGCCCTGCTTGAGGAGCAGCCCGGCCAGCACGTCCTGCTGCGGGGCCAGCGAACCGTGGATTACGAGGCGGTGGTGGTGACCCTGAACCTGCTGCGTGAGGGGGGCATCCGGCAGGTGGACCTCGTGACCAAGCCGACGGATACGTGATGCGCCGGACCTGGATCCAGGGGGCCCTGTTTTCCCTGGGCATCCACTTGCTGGTCGTAGCCGGGGGCTGGGCCTGGACCCTGGTGCGCCATCCGGAGCCCCCGGATACGCCGCCCATCCAGGCCCGTCTGGTTAGCGCCGAGCCTGAGCCGAAGGCCGAGCCCGAGCCGGAACCGGAACCGGAACCGGAGCCCGAACCGGAGCCGGAGCCCGAACCCGAGCCGGAGCCCGAACCCGAGCCGGAACCCGAGCCCGAGCCGGAACCCGAGCCCGAACCCGAGCCGGAACCCGAACCGGAGCCGGAACCCGAACCCGAACCCGAGCCCGAGCCCGAACCCGAGCCCGAACCCGAGCCCGAACCCGAGCCCGAGCCGGAGCCCGAGCCGGAGCCCGAGCCGGAGCCCGAGCCCGAGCCGGAGCCCGAGCCCGAGCCCGAGCCCGAGCCCGAGCCGGAGCCGGAGCCGGAGCCGGAGCCGGAGCCGGAGCCGGAGCCGGAGCCGGAGCCGGAGCCCGAACCCGAACCCGAACCCGAACCCGAACCCGAACCCGAGCCGGAGCCCGAGCCCGAGCCCGAGCCGGAACCGGAACCGGAACCGGAACCGGAACCGGAACCGGAACCGGAACCGGAACCCGAGCCGGAACCCGAGCCGGAACCCGAGCCGGAACCCGAGCCCGAAAAGGAGGAGCCCATCCTCAGCGAGGACCTCTCAAACCGGATCGAGGAGGCGTCCAGCAAGTCGGACGAGCCCTCCTCCATCCGGCACCGCCGGGCCCGGACCCAGTTCGTCGGCGCGGTGCAGGCGGCCGTGCAGGATCAATGGCTGGTGCCGCCGGCGCTCACGGAGCGGGAGGACCTGCAGGCCACGGTTCGCGTGTCGCTTACCCCCGACGGGGAGCTGGCGGCGCCCCCCAAGGTCGTGGCATCCAATGGGCCGGGCTACTTCAATAGCTCCGTGGTGCGGGCGGTGGAGAAGGCGGCGCCCTTCCCCATGCCCGACGGCCCGACCCGCTACTTCCAGGAATTCGAGCTCAATTTCAGCCCGGACATGGCCCAATGACCCGCAAGCTATCCGCCATCGCCGCCCTGGCCCTGCTGGCCCTCCTCAGTCGGCCGGCCGGTGCCATCCTTTCCATCGATATCACCCAGGGGGTGCGCGACCCCTTGCCCGTCGCCCTGGTGGATTTCTCCTGGGAGGGGGACGGTGAGCGGCCCTTCGAGGTGGGGGAGGTAATCGGGCAGGATCTGCGTCGATCCGGGATGTTCCGGATGATCGAGCCCGAGGCCTTCATCAGCCGGCCCCACCGGCCGGGGGACGTGGAGTACAAGGATTGGCGCCTGGTGGGCGCCGACGCCCTGGTCATCGGCCGCATGGCCCCGGCCGGGGACGGTCGGGTGGAGGTCCGCTTCCGGCTCTTCGATGTCTACGCCCAGGAGCAGATCGCCGGGATGCGCTACCGAGTGCGGCCGGAGGGCCTGCGCGGGGTGGGGCACCGCGTCGCCGACACCATCCACGAAAAGCTGGTGGGCTGGCCCGGCTCCTTCGCCACGCGGATCGCCTACGTGGAGCGGGGGGAGGACGGCTTCCGGCTCATGGTCGCCGACGCCGACGGCGCCCGGGCCCGGCAGGTGCTTACCAGCTCGGACCCCATCATGTCCCCCGCCTGGTCCCGGGATGGCGAGAAGCTCGTGTACGTCTCCTTCGAGCAACAGGGTTCCGTGGTCTACATGCAGGACCTCGACACCGGGAAGCGCACGACCGTCGCCTCCTTCGACGGGATCAACTCCTCCCCCGCGTTCTCCCCGGACGGCACGCGCATGGCACTGACCCTGTCCCGGGACGGGAACTCGGAAATCTACGTCCTCGACCTGCTGGACCGTGGGCTCACCCGGGTGACCCGCCACTGGGCCATCGATACGGAGCCCACCTGGTCGCCGGACGGCGACAGCCTCATCTTCACCTCCGACCGGGGCGGAAGGCCGCAGCTGTACCGGACGCCGGTGAAGGGCGGCGAGGTGGAGCGCCTGACCTTCGAGGGGAAGTACAACGCCGCGCCCACTTGGTCTCCCGATGGAAAACGGGTAGCCTTCGTTCACGGCGACGGCAATGAATTCGCCGTGGCCGTGATGAATCTCGAAGGGGACGGGAACATACGTACCCTGACCCCGATGGGCCAGAACGAATCGCCGAGCTTCGCCCCCAACAGCCGCACGATCCTGTACGCCACGCGGGGCGAGGAGGGGGGCGGAGAGCTGGGAACCGTCTCGGTGGATGGCAACGTCCATCAGCGTCTCAAACCCGAGAGCGCCGGGGACATCCGGGAGCCGGCCTGGTCCCCGCGGAAACCGTAACCGGCACGACAGGAGAACTGGATGCACAAAAAAGGTGGGATTACCGTGTGGACGGGCCTGACGGCCCTGATGTTGGCCCTGGCCGGCTGCGCCAGCACCGGCGAGCAGGATGTGGAGGGCGGACCGGCCGAGGGTGCCGAGGCCGCGCAGGCGGAGGAAGGCACCGCGGGGGCCGAGGCCCGGGGCCTGGAGGGCGACGCCGTGGGTGACGCCGACGCCCTGGGCGCCGAGGAGCGGCAGGCCGGCGAGGAAGCGGCCACCCGGCCGGACCAGGAGCGGGTCTTCTTCGCCTTCGACAGCTCCGAGCTCAACGAGGAGGCCCGTGAGGTCCTGCGTTCCCACGCCGACTACCTGAAGGCCAACGGCGATATCCAGGTGGCCCTGGAAGGCCACACCGACGAGCGGGGCAGCCGGGAGTACAACCTGGCCCTGGGCGAGCGCCGGGCCGAATCCGTGAAGCGCCTCCTGGTGGTGCAGGGGGTGGAGTCGGAGCGGCTGGAAGTGACCAGCTTCGGCGAGGAGAAGCCCATGGTGGAGGGCAGCAATGAAGAGGCCTACGCCAAGAACCGCCGTGTGCGCCTTCGCTACCAGCAGTAAGGGGAGAGCCACGTGAAACTGGTGCGCCTGGCCACCGTAAGCACGGTGGCCGCCACCCTGGCGGGCTGTCTGCCGCCACCGCCGGGAGCGGCCGGTGGCGGCGGGCAGAATCCCCAGGCCAAGCTGGAGCAGCGGGTGGCGGCCATGGAGGAGGAGCTGGCGGAGCTCCGCGAGGCCCAGAAGCGGTCCGGCGCCTCGGGCATGCAGGAGGGCGTGGAGGCCCTGGCCCTGGATGTGGAGGAGCTGCGCAGCAACATACGCACCCACCAGGGGGACATGGAGGTCCTCGAGCACCGGGTGGAGCGCCTGGACAAGCGGCAGCGCCGCCTCTACGAGGACATCGACGCCCGCCTGCGCCGCCTGGAGCGTGCCTCGGAGGATGGGGCCGGCAAGGCGGACGCCGAGGAAGACGGGCCCGCGGACGGGGAGGAATCCGGCGAGGCCGCCTCCGCGGAGGAGGCCTACCAGAACGCCTTCACCAAGATCCAGGAAAACGCCTATCAGGAGGCGGTGAAGGGCTTCCAGCGGTTCCTGGAGGAGTATCCCGACAGCGACCTGGCTCCCAATGCCCAGTACTGGCTGGGCGAGGCCCACTACGTGCTCCGGGAGTTCGAGCGGGCCCTGAAGGAGTTCAACCGGGTCCTGAAGGAGTACCCCGACAGCCAGAAGGCCCCCGCGGCGCTGCTCAAGATCGGGTATTCCTTCTACGAGCTGGACGACATGGAGGGCGCAAGGGAGGCCCTGACCCGGGTCCGGGAGCGCTTCCCCGATTCCTCCGAGGCGCGCCTGGCTCGTCAGCGGCTCAATCGCATGGAGGAGGACGCTTCCTAGAAGTGGCCCCACCGTGCCGCCCGGGCGAGTCGGCCCGGGCGGCGTTCACTTCCCCCACGGCCCGCCCGCCGGGCTCGGAAGGGGCGATGCCGACCGACCCGGGTCCGTCCCGGGGCATCCCGGCACCCCCGCGAGGGAGCGCGCCATGATCAAGGTCCTGTACTTCGCCGCGGTTCGGGAGCAGCTGGGCAGGCAGGAGGAGCAAATCCCGGCCGAAGGGCTACAAACGGTGGGCGACCTCCTGGACCGCTTGCGGGAGCAGGGGGCTGCTCACGCGGAGGCCCTGGCCCCGGAACGTCGGGTGCTGGTGGCGGTCAATCAAGAATATGCCGATGCGAATCGTCCCCTGGCCGACGGGGATGAAGTGGCCTTGTTCCCTCCCGTGACCGGGGGCTGACACCGAGGTCCCTCCCATGTCCGCTGCCCTCCCGGAGCTGCCCGCTCCCGGCCCCCTGGTGGCCCTCGCCGGGGCCGCCGACGCCACCTCCGTGGCCGTCCTCCTGGACGGCACCCTCCACCACCGCTATCGGGAGGGTGTCGCCCAGCATTCCCTTCACCTGCTGCCCCTGCTCGACGACCTCCTGCGCGACCTGGGCCTGGGCCGCCGCGACCTGCGGGCGGTGGCCTTCGCCCGGGGCCCGGGACCGTTCACCGCCGGGCGCATCGTGGTGGCCACGGCCCAGGGCCTGGGCCTGAACCTGCCCCTGGTGTCGGTGTCCAGCCTGGCCGCGGCCGCCTGGGCCAGTGGCCGGGAACGCGCCGCCGTGGCCCTGGAGGCCGGCCGGGGGGAAGTGTACTGGGGGCTGTACCAGCGCGGTACCCGGGGGGTGGACCCCGTGGGGGAGGAACGGGTCCTCGCCCCCGAGGCGGCCGAACTGCCCGCGATGGAGGGACCTTGGTGGGGGGTGGGAAGCGGCTGGCGGGCCCACCACGACGTACTGTCCCGCCGCTGCGGCCAGGCACTGGCGGGAACCGATGCGGATATTCCGCTACGGGCCGATTCCGTGGCCGCCCTGGCCATCGAGCCGTGGCACGCGGGACGGGTGCTCACGCCCGCCGAGGCCGTGCCCACCTACCTGCGAGCCTCCTACGCGGAGGCGCCTTCCCGCATCTGAGCTACGGCGCAGGCCGGGCCTGCGCCGGGCCGCTGCCTAGGTGGCCTGGGGGTCGGTCGCGCCGGGCCGGCTCCGGGCGCCCTCGCCGAAACGCTCGATGTGGGGGCGGAAGTCCGCCAGCTCCACGAATTGATCCGCCTGGCGGCGCAGCTCATCGGCGGTCACGTCCGAGGAGGCCAGGACGGTCACCTTGACGCCCCGCTGTTGCACGGCATCCACCAGCCGCCGGAAATCCCCGTCGCCCGAGAACAGGATGGCATGGTCCAGGTATTGGGCAAGGTTTAACATGTCGATGGCCAGCTCGATGTCCATGTTGCCCTTGATCCGGCGGTTGCCGTTGCCGTTCTTGAACTCCTTGGTGGGCTTGGTGACGACGATGTAGCCGTTGTAGGAGAGCCAGTCCACCAGGGGCTTCAGGGGCGTGTGCTCCCCGGAGACATCGAGGGCGGTGTAGTAGAAGGCCCGGGTCAGCTTGGCCCGCTGGCGGAAGAAATCGAGGAGCGCCTGGTAGTCCACGTCGAAGCCCATATCCCGGGAGCTGCCGTGGAAATTGGGCCCATCTATGAAAAGACCGAGCCGATCGTTCGCGTCCAGCCAAATCGCTTCCTGGTTCTGCATTGAAGTAACCTCAAATATGCGTTTCTTGTGGGCGCCAGTGAATAGCGATCCCGTTATGTATGGCCCGGGTCCGCTCCTGGGCGGGCAAACCAAGCACTATAGCAGCTGTATGCCCCGTCGGGCAGCGCGTAAGGGAGCCTCCGCATGCAGAGCGATCTCAATACATTGGAGTTTGAATCCATCCGCCGCACCCTGGACGCCGAGTGCGCCACGCCCTACGGGAAGGAGGCGGCCCGCAACATGGAGCCGGCCCCGAGCCTGGAGGTAGCGCGGGCCTTCCAGCGGGCCGTCACCACCGCCCGCGAGGGCCTGGAGGAGGGCGACGGCCCCAAGCTGGACGAGCTGCCCGACGTGCGGGCGGCTCTCCGCCAGTCCCGGCAGGAGGGGGCCTCACCCCTTAACGGTCTGGCCCTGCGCAACCTCATCACCCTCCTGCAGGCGGGGGACTATCTGGGGCGCGCCCTGGAGAAGCGACCCGGGCTGTACGTGGGCGATCCCTCCGACCTGACCGCCGCCAGCCCCCTCATCGACCGGCTGGACGCCCTGGTGGACACCATGGGCAAGGTGCGGGAGTCGGCCTCCGAAGCCCTGAGCGCGCTCCACGAGGAGGTGCGGCAGGTCCGCGGCGACCTCAACAAGCAGGTGGACAAGAAGCTCAAGGACAAGAAGCTCGCCCCCAGCCTGGTGGAGCCCAAGACCGAGCACTTCAGCGGGCCGCGCCGGGTGCTCGCGGTCAAGACGGAGGCCGCCGGCGCCATCAAGGGGGTCCGCCGGGAGGCCCTGTCCCGGGGCCGGGGGGTCATGGTGGAGCCCATGGAGTGGATCCCCCTGAACAACCGCCTGGAACAGCTCTCGCGCGAGATCGACGCCGAGGAGCGGCGGGTGCTCCGCGAGGCCACCGGCATGGTGCAGGAGCACATCGCCCCGCTGCAGCGGTTGCTCGACGCCGTCACGTGGATCGACCTGGCCCTGGGCGCCGGTCGCCTGTCCCTCAAGATCGACGGCCATCCCCCGGTGCTCACCGAGGAGCCCCGCCTGGACCTGCGCTCCGCCAGCCATCCGGCCCTGGTGGCCGGGCACAAGAACGGCGGCCCCGCACCGGTGCCGCTGACCGTGCGCCTGGGTCCCGACCAGCCCATGGTCCTCATCACCGGTCCCAACACCGGCGGCAAGACGGTGGCCATCAAGACCATCGGCCTGCTCGCCACTATGGCCTTCTGCGGACTGCATATCCCGGCCGCGGAGGGCACCGTGGTAGGGGCCTACCGCCGCATCCTGGTGGACATCGGCGACCACCAGAATATCCTGCACCACGTCTCCACCTTCGCCGGCCACGTGGAGGTGCTCAAGCAGATCCTCGCCGAGGCGGACGAGCACACCTTGGTGCTCATGGACGAGATGGGCACCGGAACCGACCCGGAGGAGGGGGCGGCGCTCGCGATGTCGGTGCTGGAGGAGCTGGCCGAACGCGGTGTGCAGGGGGTCTTCACCACCCACCTGTCGCCCCTCAAGGGCTTCGCCGCCGAGCATCCGGCCATCGCCAACGCCAACATGCGCTTCGACTTCGACCAGCTGCAGCCCACCTACCAGCTGGAGGTTGGGGCGCCGGGGGCCTCCCTCGGCCTGGTGGTGGCCGAGCGCAACGGCCTGGAGGGCCCGCTCCTGGAGCGGGCCCGGGGGCACCTGGAGGAGCTACGTCCGGGGGCGACCACCGAGTCGGCACGGCAGGAGACGAACGGCGGCTAACCGCCAAGGCCGCCAAGCACGCCAAGAAAAAGCAAGATAAAAAGCGGAGATGCGGGCTCGATTCCTGTAGGAGCGGCCATTGGCCGCGACAGAAAGGACTCCCGCTCCGGGGCGGGGCTGCTAGCCCCCCACAAGCACTTTTTCTGATTTAGGCGGATAGCCAGTTTTCTTTTTGTTTTGCCGTTCTTGGCGGTCTTGGCGTACTTGGCGGTTCCGCCGTCTTTGCCGTTTTTCCCTTTAGCCCTCCGCCTCCTCGGCCTCATCCTCCGCCTGCTCGAACATCTTGAGGAAGGCCTTGCGCGACATGGGCGGGATGCGGCCCAGCTCCAGCGCCTCGTCCATGTGGTCCTTGCGCGCTATGGAGACCATGGCGGTGCCCACGCCCGGCGTGGAGCGGGCGAATTGCAGGGCGCGCTGGGCGTTGGTCCGCAGGTCGCCCATGGCCTGGCGCAGGATGGGTGGCTGCTCCTCCAGGAGGCGGCCGCCCATGAGGGCATGGGTAGCGAGGAAGTAGAGCCCGAGTTGGTAGGCGGCCTGAACGGTGGAGGCCACGTTGCCCTGGCCGGTGGCCTGGTTGAAGCGGGTGAAGCCCTCCAGCATGTTCACGTTGTAGGGCATGGTCACCAGGCGCATGTGGTGGCCCCGGGGATCGCCGGCGGCCTTCTCCGCCACCCCCACCTGGCTGGTGAGGGACTGGAACAGGGTGTCGTTGGTGGGCACCCGGCAGGACTTCCAGGTAGCCAGGCCGTAGCTGCGCAGCTTGCCCGCCTGCACCATCATCTCCAGCACCGCGTAGACCTTCTGGAGGCGGGTGTTGAGGTCCTCCTTGGTCTGCAGCTCCGGGATGTGCACCTCGGACTGGTCGATGAGGAAGGCGTCCAGGGTTTCCACGCCCATAGCCTGGCGGGTATGCTCCACCTGCCAGGCGATGTAGGCGGGGGTGAGCAGGTGTACGCCCTGGGCCAGCTCGTCGGGGGTGCCCATCCCCTTCTTGAGGATCTCTTCCTTGAACCAGGCGGCCAGGTCGTCGGGCGGGCCGTCGGGAAAGGCCAGGAAGCCGCCCTTGCCCACCACGAACAGGGCCTCGCGGGGCACGCCCGATGCCACCGCCTCCCGGATGGCCGCCCCCGCGGCGTGCGCCGAGCGCCCGTAGCGGTAGCTGAGCCCCGCCTCGATGACGTTCAGCCCGCCCTTCAGACCGTGGGCCAGGGCCTCGCGGTAGCCCGCGTCCACCTCGTCGGTGGGCTCACCGTGGTCGGTGCCCAGGCCGATGGAGGAGAGCTTGAGGGCCTCCTCGCCGTAGTCGCTGTAGTGGCTCTCGGCCAGCCCGCTGCCGTCCGCGTAGGCCTGGGTGGCCTCGTGGGTGGCGTGGCCCGGGATGAGCTCGGGAAGTTCCGTGGGGCGCGATCGTCCTAGCATGGCTGCCTAGCTCGTCAGGAAGTGGGGGTGTTTGCGGCGGCCCCGGTGACGCCCACCGGGGCGCGCCGGAAAAAGGGATGATGCCGGTGGAGGTGGTCCAGGGCCTCCTCCACCTCCGGCTTGACCCGGCCCCGCTGGGGCGGGTCCAGGCGCGAGCGGAACAGCTCGTCGAACCAGTCCTCGTCCTCGTCGAGGTCCCAGTCCACGGCCTCCAGGTGCTCCCGGCCCGCCGGGGGAAGCTCGACGGGCAGCTCCCGGCCGGAGAGCTGGGCCCAGAGCCCCGCCCAGCAGCGCGCCAGGGCCAGCGGATGGTAGCCCCCGCCCCCGGTGACCAGCAGGCGGGGGGCGCTGTCCGCTTGGATGCGCGCCGCCATGGCCAGAAAGGTCTGGGTGGAGACGCGGAACCGGCTCAGCGGGTCGGCGAGCAGGATGTCGGTGCCCGCCTGGAAGACCACCGCGTCGGGCTGGAAGCGGTCCACCACGGGGCCCCACACGGCCTCGAAAGCCGTGCGGTAATCGTCGTCGTGGGCGCCGGCGGGCATGGGGAGGTTGAGGGCGTACCCCTCGCCCGGGCCCTGGCCGCGGTCGTCCAGGCCGCCGCCCTGGAACGGATAGGCCCGCTCGGTGCCCATGTGCAGGGAGAGCGTGAACACCTCCGGATCCGTGGCGAAGGCGTCCTCCACGCCGTCCCCGTGGTGGGCGTCCAGGTCCACGTACAGCACCCGCCAGCCCTCCCGGCGCAGGCGCAGGATCCCGAGCACGGGGTCGTTGAAATAGCAGAAGCCCCGGGCCTGGTGCGGGGCGGCGTGGTGCATGCCGCCGGCGGGGTTGAAGCCGATGCGCCCGCCGATCACGGCCTCGGCCGCCTGGATGCTCGCCCCGGTGGCAATGGCCGCGGTGGTGTAGAATCCGGCGAACGCCGGGTTCTCCAGGTTGCCCAGGTTGTAACGCTTCCGGTCCGCGGCGGAGGCGCGCCCGGAGGCCTCGATGCGGCGCGCGGCGCGCAGGTATTCCTGGGTGTGGAACCAGGCCAGCTCGTAGTCGGCCGCCTGCCGGGACTCCTGGTACTCCGCCTCGGGGAGGGCGCCGTAGGCGCGCAGCAGGTCCACGGTGAGGGAGACCCGGGGGATGCCCAGGGGATGGTTGTCGTTGTAGCTGGGGCGTCGGTATCGTGCGGCACCGAAGAAGACCGCCGAGCCGGTCATCGGTTCCCGTCCTCCCCGTCGCCCGTGGTGTTCTCCTCGGTGTAGTGGCCCTTGAAGCCGCGCGGGGCCCCGGGGCGGGCGCCGCTCATCATGGTCTGCAGGCGCAGCTCCTTGTTGATCTTCACCAGCCGGCCCGGGATCAGGAACAGGTCGACGAGGGCGGCCACGGCGGGGACCAGCCAGATCCAGGGGAAGTCGGCGGCCAGATGAACCACCAGGGCCGCCAGGGAGGCGCCCAGGTAGGCGAGGCCGCCCCGCCGGTCGAGCAGGTAGAAGCGATGGACGCCGAGGGGGAACAGGATCCAGCGCAGGTAGGCCCCAAGCTTGGTCCGGGCCACGGATTTGTAGGCCATCTGGACCTGCTGCAGGCCACCCCCCTTGAGGTCCATGGCTTCCCACTGCTTGCCCATTTATTTATCCCCTCATAAAATAAATTGGTTTATTATGGGGTTTTAAGGTTGAGAAAATTTATCAACTTTTCAGGATACCCGGAACAACCCGCATCGTTAAGCGGATCCGGGAATCCGGAAGCAGGCCCGGCCAGCCCGGGCGGATGGTAGGGAACCATGGCCGATCGCAGACTGCACGTCTTCCACACCGTTGCGCGGCTTTCCAGCTTCACCAAGGCGGCCAACCGGCTGCACATGACCCAGCCGGCGGTCACCTTCCAGGTCAAGCAGCTCGAGGAGCAGTTCAACACCCGGCTGTTCGACCGCAACCACAACCGCATCACCCTGACCAACGCGGGCTCCATCGTCTTCGACTACGCGGACAAGATCCTGAGCCTGTACGACGAGATGGAGAGCTCGGTCGGGGAGCTGACCGGGGAGATGCGGGGGGTTCTGCTGGTGGGCGCAAGCACCACCATCGGCGAATACCTGCTGCCGCGGGTGCTCGGGGCCTTTCGCATGGCCTATCCGGCCATGAAGGTACGCATGAACGTTGCCAATACCCGCGACATCGTTCAGCAGGTGGAGAATAATACCATCGACATCGGCATCGTCGAAGGCGCGGTCCACAACAGCAACCTGGCTATCCGTGAGTGCCAGCCGGACCAGCTGGTGGCCATCTTTCCGCAGGGCCACGCCCTGGCGGCCAGGGAGCGAGTGACCCCCGGCGACCTGCTCGATTGCCAGTTCGTCCTCCGCGAGGAGGGCTCGGGCACCCGCGAGGTGCTGGCGGACTACATCCGCGAGGGCGGCGAGGACCCCAACAAGCTGGACATCGTCATGGAGCTCGGCTCCGGGGAATCGGTGAAGGGCGCCGTGGAGAGCGGGCTGGGGGTGTCCGTGGTCTCCGAGGCCACGGTGCGCAAGGAGGCGCAGCTGGGGACCCTGGAGGTGCGGCCCCTGGAGCCCGCGCTCAAGCGATCCTTCTCCTTCGTCCACCAGAAGCAGAAGTTCCGTTCCCAGGCGGTGGAGCGGTTCTACCAGTTCATCCAAGAGCAATGCGAAAAAGGGGATCCCTGGGGGCAGCGCAGCAGCCCGGCCCATGACCGGGTCGCCCTCTAGGCCGAGACCGGAACGCCCCCGGCCGGGGCGTATCGGCCGGCCCGGGATCCCCGGCATCTACCGGGAGTCGCGGAGCCATGCGGCAGTTCTTCGTCGTTCAGCATAGCCATCACGAGTTCCTGGGCACCATCGAGAAGCAGCTGGAGCACCGGGAGATCGGTTTCGTCTACATCCGGCCCTTCCTGGGGCAGTCCGTCCCCGGCAGCCCCCAGGACAAGGACGCCCTGTTCCTGCTGCCCGGGCCCATGGACCCCACCGAGAAGGACGACTTTCCCTACCTGGCGGAGGAGGAGTTCCTGGTGGGGCAATTCCTGCGCAACGACCAGCCGGTCGTGGGCCTGGGGCTGGGGGCCCAGCTGATCGCGGAGCACTTCGGCGGCGAGGCCTCCGAGGACCCGGAGATCACCGCCCGCTTCGTCACGGCCCGCAAGACCGCCGCAGGGGAAGGGGACGCCCTGGCCGAGGAGCTGGACGGCATGGAGGTCTTCCTGTGGCACGCCGGCTCGGTCTCCCTGCCGGAGGGCATGGAGCCCACCCTGGTGGACGACGAGGGCAACTGGCTGGCCTTTCGGCCTCACCGCCGGGCCTACGCGCTGCTGTTCCGGCCCGAGGCCAAGCCGGGGATGGTCGAGGACATGGTGATGGAGGACCGCCCCTGCCCCGACGGGGTGGGCAGTCTCTTGGAGTACTCTCGGGAGTCCTGGGGCGCCGGCCGGATGCAAGCGGTCACCGACAAGGTGGTGGTGGCCCTGGTCAAGGAGCTGGACCTCATGCAGCCCCACGCCCAGGAAGGCCCCGCCTACGATTTCAATGTCCAGGACGACTGAAGGCCCATGACGGAAAACGAAAAGCGCATCTTGGAGGCGTTGGAGCGCCTCCCCGCCGAGCAGCAGAAGCAGCTGGTGGACTACGCGGAGTTCCTGGTGGGTCGCGCCGGGGGCGAGCCCGGCGCCGGGGAGGCGGATGCCGCCGCCCCGGGGGAGCCCGAGTCCCCCCGGTCCGTGGAGAAGGATCCCGAGGAGGGCCCGGTGCAGGCCATCAAGCGGCTGCGCCACACCTACCCCATGCTCGAACGCAGCAAGCTGCTCGACGAGACCACCTCGATCATGGCCAAGCGGTACCTGCAGGACAAGCCGGAGAGCGAGGTGATCGAGGAGCTCGAGGAGGTCTTCGAGCGCCACTACCGGGGCTACCTGCGTCAGTTCGAGGAGGAATGAGCCGAAGCGGGCGGCGGATGCGGGGCGCGCCTTGGGCCTCGACGGACGCCCCCGTGAGGGGGAAATAGCGGGGCACCGGTAGGCACCCAGGGAGCCCCAGCTGGGCTTCTTTCCCCCGCCCGGCGATTCCGCTACCCTCCCGGACAGAGGGAGACGCCGTCCCCGATTCCACCCGAACGCCGTCCGGAGGCATGGTGTACACCCCCCTCGAATGGTTCCGCAAGCGGTTCTCCGACCCCCAGATCCTGCTGCTGACCTTCGTCATCCTGGGGGTGCTTGCGGCCCTCTACGTGTTCGGGGAGGCGCTCAAGCCCTTCGTGGCCAGCGTGGTCATCGCCTACCTGCTCGAGGGGTTCATCCGCCCCATGGAGCGACGGCGCGTGCCCCGTTGGCTCGCCGTGACCATCGTCTTCACCGCCTTCCTCCTGGTGGCGGTGTTCCTCATCTTCTCCCTACTGCCCCTGCTGACGGAGCAGCTCCAGCGAGTGGTGCGGGACCTGCCCGACATCGTGCGCCAGGTCCAGAACCTGATCCGCACCCTGCCGGAGCGCTACCCCGGGTTCATCGAGCCCCAGTACGCCGACAGCCTCATCTCCGCCATCGGGCAGCGTCTCCAGGAGTGGGGCGGCCACCTGGTTTCCCTGTCCATCTCCTACATCCCCGGGCTCGCCACCCTGCTGGTCTACATGGTGCTCGTACCTTTCCTCATCCTGTTCATGCTCAAGGACAAGGAGCTGATCCTGGGGTACGTGCGCAGCTTCCTGCCGCCGCACCAGCAGCTCGCCCAGAGCGTCTGGCGGGATGTGGATCGCCAGATCGGCAACTTCATCCGCGGCAAGGTGTGGGAGATCATCATCGTCGGCCTGGTGACCTATTTCACCTTCCGCCTCATGGGGTTCAATTACTCCGCCCTGCTCGGCGTGCTCACGGGGTTCTCCGTCCTCGTTCCCTACGTGGGCGCGGCGGTGGTGACCATCCCGGTGGCCCTCCTCGGGCTGGTGCAGTGGGGCCCGAGCTGGGAGCTGGCCTACCTGCTATTCGCCTACGGCGTCATCCAGGGGCTGGACGGCAACGTGCTGGTGCCCTTGATCTTCTACGAGGCGGTGAAGCTCCATCCGGTGGCCATCATCCTCGCCATCCTCATTTTCGGCTCCATCTGGGGGTTCTGGGGGATCTTCTTCGCCATTCCCCTGGCCACCGTGGTGAAGTCCATCCTGGACGCCGTGCCCCGCCTCCACCATGTGGAGGATCCCGACCCGGATCGGCCCGGGGAGCATCCGGGGGCCGCGGAGCCCGAATAAGGCCTCCGGCAAGCGGCTCCAGCCCCGCGCGTGCCTCTACGAAAAAGGCCGGCCCCGAAGGGCCGGCCTTTTTTCTGCTCGCCCGTGGCGCCGGGGGCGCTCAGGCCAGGCGCACGTCCGTGTCGAGCCCGGGGTTGTCCTTGACCCCCTTGAGGCGGGGCAGGTTGGGCTCGCCGACGGAGACGGACTTCTTGTCGCGGAGCCAGTCGGAGACCACGTCGTAGACGGGCGGCCGATCCTCCTCCACGGGGCTGACGCTCGCCCAGCCGGCCACCTTGTACTTCTTCTTGGGATCGAGGGGCTCGCCGTTGATCTCGATGTCCTGCAGGCGGTTGCCCTGCTTCTCCCTGGGGTTGAAGGCGAACTGCAGGCCGCCCACCCGGACCATGTCCCCGCCCTGCTGGTAGTAGGGGTCGGGGTTGAACAGGTTCTCGGCCACGTCCTCGAGGGCGAACTTCAGCTGCTCCCCGGTCATGTCGTTGAGGGTGACCTCGGGGTAGGTGATGGCGGTCTGGGTGTAGACGTCCTCGAGGGTGATGGGCTGGCCCGGCAGGACCGAGGTACCCCAGCGGAAGCCCGGGGACAGCGCCACCTCGGCGTCCTGGCTCTCCATGAGCGCCTCGACGATGAGCTGGTCGAAGGTGCCGTTGAAGTTGCCCCGGCGGTAGAGCAGGTCCTCGGAAACGGCGAGCTCCTCGCTGAGGTCCTTGCCGGCTTGCTCCTGCGCCTTGCTCCGCTCCTCATCGATGAGCTGCTGCATCTCCGGATCGGCGTCGATCTCGTTGGAGAAGATGGGGAGCATGTGGAAGCGGTAGTCCCGCACCTTGCCGTTCTTCACGTCGAAGTCGAGGCGGGAGAGGAACTTGCCGTTGGAGCCGGAGTTCACCACCAGGGTCATGCCACCGATGCCGCCGCCCTTGTTCTTGATCTCCATGGGCGTGGGCATGGCGTCGTGGGTGTGCCCGCCGAGAATGACGTCCACGCCGCGCAGGCGGGAGGCCATCTTCTTGTCCACGTCCATGCCGTTGTGGGAGAGGATCACCACCACGTCGGCCTTGTCGTTGTCCCGGATCTCGTCCACCACCTTCTGGGCGTGGTCCTCGTCAACGCCGAAGGACCAGTCCGGGATCTTGTAGGACGGGTTGGCGATCGGGGTGAACGGGAAGGCCTGGCCGATCACCGCGATGCGGACGCCGTTGCGCTCCTTGATGGTGTAGGGCTCGAACAGGTCCACGCGGTCGCCCCACGTGACGTCGCTGATGTTGTGGGCCACGAAGTCCATGTCGAGGTGGCCGCCCTCGATCAGCTCCCGGACGCGGTCGGCGCCGTAGGTGAATTCCCAGTGGCCGGTCATCACGTCGACGCCGAGCTTGTTGGTGGCCTTCACCATGTCCATGCCGTCGGTCCACAGGCTGGTGGCCGAGCCCTGCCAGGTGTCCCCGCCGTCGAGCAGCAGGGTCTTCCCCTCGCGCTCGCTCCGGAAGCGGTCCACCAGGGTCTTCATGTGGGCGAAGCCGCCCATCTTGCCGTACTGCTGCGCGCCCTCCACGTAGTCGATGGGCGTGAAGGCGTGGGCGCGCTTGGAGCCCTTCTCGATGCCGTAGTACTCCAGGAAGGCATCGGTCACCAAGTGCGGGGGCTCGCCCTTCAGGGAGCCCACGCCGAGGTTGATGTTGGGCTCGCGGAAATGGACGGGATTCAGCTGGGCGTGGCAGTCGGTGAAATGCATCAGCGACACGTTGCCGAAGTCCGGGACGGCGTAGGCGTCGTCCTTGAACCATCCCATGGCGCGGGCGCCGCTGGGGCGCAGCATGCCCGCGGCGCCGGCCAGACCAAGCGCGTAAAGGAACTCACGTCGGGACAACTGCATGGCTTGGATCTCTCCCTTCGGGTTGCACGAGTAGGGCAGGGAGGGCCATGCCGGACCCGGCACGGCCGTCCTGCTAGAACCCGCCTGCCTCGGCGGCGTCCATTACCTCGATGATGTCCTGCTCGATCTTCTCGGCGATGCGCTCCGCCTCCGGGGGCGCATCGGGGAAGTAGCGCAAGGCGTACGACGGCAGGTAGGTAATCAAGGCCAGGTGATCGTCCGCCTCGAAGACGACGATCTTGCAGGGAATGAAGGCGCCGAAGGCCGGAACCTTTTTGAGCACCTCCGCGCCCAGGCCCAAATTGCACACCTGGTACACCTTGTAGACCTGATCGAAATCGATCCCGCGGTTCCGCATCCCCTCCCCGATATCCAGGGTGCCCACGTCCGCGAGGTTGAGCCCCTCGGCCTTGGACTGGATGCTCAGCTCCACCTCCTCCAGGGTCCGGTCCGGGGGCAGGTCCACGCGGTAGAGCGGAGACTCGGCGTCTTCCTGGGCGGCGACCTCCGCCTGCGGGGTCGCCGTCAGGAATGCAAGAATCAAGCCCACGAGCACCAAGACGCGGGCTTTTCCGGGAAAACCGTTGGTATCCCACATGAGACAGCTCCTTTTCCATGGTTGATCCGGATCGCTTCCGGGTGCGCCCCCCAGGGCGGGAGGCGAACCATGAAAAAGGATAGGCCCGAGGCGAGCCCCGGGCCTATTGCGGTGGATCCTACGGGTTCAGCTTAGAGGCTGTGACCCGGGACCCGCAGCTCCTCGCCGTTGGAGAGGGAGCCGTGGTACACCTCCAGGCTGCGGTAGATGTCGGCCTGGAAGGGCAGGTCATGCGCCCGGACGCGGCGGTTGCAGCCCCGATAGCGCGTATGCGTCAGGCGAGTCTGCTGCTGCTTCATCCGGAAGGTGGGGAACTTGGCGTACTGTCCCCGCACGTCGGACAGGATCTGCCCGCGGATGCGCATGCCGGAGTTCTGCACGTGGCAGGTACCGCAAGAGAAGTTCAGCTGGCCGCGCTTCATCCAGTAGAACTCCTTGCCCTCCTCCCAGTACTCCTTGGCCTTGCCGTCGGTGGCGATGTCGAGCGGCATGCCGTTGGACAGCGACTTCACGAAGATGGTCATGTGCCGCATGTCCTCGCCGTGCTTCTGGGAGAAGCTCCAGGGCTCGGCATCCATGTTGTTCACCCGGCAAAGGTTGATCTGCATCGCCAGGGTGCGCACGCCCTCGCCCTCGATGGCCTTATTGGGATTGAGCTCCTCGCCCTGCTTCTCACCCTTGTGCACCAGGTCCGGGCCGGAGCTGTTCCCGATCGGATAAACATCATCCACCACCTTGGGGAACTGCGTGGCGGCGCCCTTCAGATCCTCGCCCTCGTCCCCGTGGCAGGACGCGCAAGACTTGCCGTTGGGGCCTTCCTCCTGGAAGAGGGCCATGCCGGAATCGATGTCGAGCTCGCCGGGGTTGAAGTCCTCGCCGATCGCCTCGGCACCTTCCTCGGAGACCGCCCGCTGCGGCTGGTCGTCACCCCCACCCAGCTGGGCACTGGCGTGGTTCGTCCCGAACAGCAGGGCGATGGAAGCCACGGCTAAGGAAAGACGTACATTCATGTTGGGTCCTCCTGCTGGCGTAGTCGGAGGCTAGCGGCGCTAGCCGACCTCCACCTCGGCTTCGGCGGAGAAGGTTTCGCCCTTGTTGTCTTCCCAGGTCACCTTAAGGGTGCCGCTGGACTCCGGGACGATGTAGAAAGACAGGTAGGGGTTCTTGCTGATCGCCACGCTCCAGTCGGCCTCGAAGACGCGGGTGCCGCCGAGATCCGCCTTCACCTTCTGGATCCAGTGGGCGGGAATGGTCTCCCCGGTCTTGGAGTCCTTGCGCTGGCCGGTCTCCATGGGGTGGAGGATCAGGGCGCGCACCTGGGTGGATTGACCCTTCTGGGCGCTGCCGACACGAATGCGGGCGCTGCCAGTCTTAGCCATCGTTATTTTCCTCTGCCGTATTCAGTGTAGGACGTCTTGGTTCGGGTCTCGGCGATCAGCCGCCGCAGCCGCCGATGGTGACCCGGACCTCCTTGGAGGTCTTGAAGAACTCGCCGTCGGTGGTCTCCGCCACGGCGACGATGTCGGAGGTCTCGCCCATCTTGATGCGGGTGGAGACTTCCGGGGTGCCGGTCTCCAGCATGTGGAAGCGGGCGGTGTACGGCGCGGGGTTCTTGCTCACGAAGAGGTGGAACTTGGCCACCTTGCCCGCATCCAGGTCAGTGCTGATGGTGATAGGCACGACGGCGCCGTTCTCGGCGATGGTGGGGGCCTTCAGGCTGACGTTCCCGTCCTTCACGTCGGTGGTGCCCAGGGCCGCTTCCATGGCGGCGTCCAGGCTCTCGGCCTCGAAGGCGCCCTTGGGGAAATCGAAGTTCTGAGCCAGGCTCTTCACCGGCTTGAGCAGGCCCGCGCCCGCGGCGGCCACCACGGCGCCGGTCGTGCCCAGGGCCTTCAGGAAGGAGCGCCGGCCGGTATTCTGGTTGGTTGCAACGCGCATCGAGTGGTTCCTCCGTAATTCCAATTGGCTTCGCCAAGTACCGGTTCAGTACTTGAGCGTCATGAGGTAGGCGGTGATCTTGTCGATCTCCTCTTCGGACAAGATCTCATGCTTGCCGAAGGGGGGCATGCTGGTCACCGGGTTGAACTCCTCGGCATCCCAGATCTGCTTGCGGATCCGCTCCTCGTCGAGGCGGTCGGCGACACCCACGAGGCTCGGACCGAGGTTCCCGGGCAGCTCCCCGCCAGGGATCTCGTGGCAGGCCAGGCAGTTGCCCTTCTTACGGTCGAAGGCGAGGTCCTTGCCTTCCTTCTCCACGCTGCTCAGGTTCTCCTCGCCGCCCTGGGCAATAGCAACGTTGGCGGCGCTGCCGGCGACGAGCATGGCGGCCCCCAGGAGCGGGGCGCCGAGCCGGGAGAGCCGGGATACTCCGTTGGTCCCCATTTGTACTCCTCCTTTGCGGCTTGACGGTATGGGCGACAGGCGGAAAGGCGCCCGGGCCCAAGAGTGCGTCCTATATGCCATATCCCGTTGCGCGGCTGCAACCAATTGTTTTCGAAAATCGCCCTGTGTTCCCGGTTGCGGGGAATTTTTGGATTTGTGGCTTTCCTGCGGGCGTCCGAAAAAGCCTGGCACTAGGCGCGCAACGGCCTCAGAATAACACCGGGCCGGGGAAGGATCCACAGCCTGAGAGGCTCAAAACGGCGGAATTCCACCGGGAAAAGTTTAATAAATAGCCCTTACGGTTCGAATAGATTTATATTGGCATATTACTATCCGGTAATATAGTTACATTCCGATTATTCCGCCGGATACGCACGTCCTATGGTGCAAGAGTCGTACCGATGGGGACTGGGGGGGACATAAGAGGGCGGGCGCCCGGGGACGGGCGCCCGGTTTCGGCGGAGAGGGGAAGCAGGGGGAACAGCGTCGGGGGAGGCGGGGGCCTTCAATCAGAGGGCAGGGAGCCGGAGCCGCCTTCGGGCTCCTCGTCGCCCTCGCTCCCCAGCAGCCCCAGGTTCTTCATCTTGGTGCGTAGCTGCTTGCGGCTGATGCCGAGGAGGACCGCGGCCCGGCTCTGGTTCCAGTTGGTCTTCTCCATGGCGTCGATCACCACCTGGCGCTCGATGGTGGGCAGGTGGTGGGTGGTGAAATCGGCCTTCCCCGAAGCGGGCGGGCTGGACAGGGTCGAAGGCAGGTCGTCGGGCCCGATGGTGTCGCCCCGGGTCATGACCACCGTGCGCTCGAGGACGTTCTGCAGCTCGCGGATGTTACCCGGCCACGGGTAGGACTGGAGGATGGAAAGGGCCTCTCCGGTCAGGGCCGGCGGGTTGCGGCCGAGCTGGTGGGCGAACTGCTCCAGGAAGTGGCGGGCCAGCAGGGGGATGTCCTCCACCCGGTCCCGCAGGGGCGGAAGGTGCAGGGGAATGACGTTGAGGCGGTAGTAGAGGTCCTCCCGGAACCGGCCCTCCTCCGCGTCCCGGGCGAGATCCCGGTTGGTGGCGGTCACCAGGCGGGCGTTCAGGGGTTGGGGACGGTGGCTGCCGAGCCGCGTGATCTCCCGCTCCTGCAGGGCGCGCAGGAGCTTCACCTGCATGGCCAGGGGCATCTCGCCCACCTCGTCCAGGAACAGCGTGCCCTTGCCCGCCTCCTCGAACTTCCCCGGCCGGCTCTGGTGGGCCCCCGTGAAGGCCCCCTTCTCGTACCCGAACAGCTCGCTCTCGATCAGCTCCGCGGGGAGGGCCGCGCAGTTCACCGCTACGAAGGGCTCGTTGGCGCGGGGCGAGGCCGTGTGCAGGGCATGCGCCACCAGCTCCTTGCCGGTGCCCGATTCCCCGGTAATCTGCACCGTGGAGGGGGCGGGGGCCACGAGCTCCACCGTGTGCAGCAGCTCGCTGATGGCCTGGCTCTCGCCCACGATGCCGAAGTTCTGCTCGGGCTGCTGGGTGGGCAGGGCATGGCCGGAGCGGTTGAGCAGGTTGCGGACCAGGGCCACCAGATCCGCCTCCTCCACGGGCTTGGTGAGGTAGTGGTCGGCGCCCGCCTTCATGGCCTCCACGGCGTGCTCCACATTGCCGTAGGCGGTGACGATGATCACCGGTAGGTCCGGGTGCTCCGCCTTGAGGGCGTGCATGAGGTCCAGGCCGTTTCGGCCGCTGCCCAGGCGGTGGTCGGTGACCACCAGGTCCGCGCCGTTCCGGGCGAACTGCTCCAGGGCGTCCTCGGCGTTCTCCGCCGCCCGGGTGGCGAACCCCTCTTCCTCCAGCCAGGCCGCCATGACCCGGCGCAGGTTACGCTCGTCCTCGACGATCAGGATGGTGTGCTCGGGCATAGGGTTATCCGGCCTTGGGAATGGTCAGGGTGAAGCGGGCGCCCCCGCCGGGCGCGTCGTCCACCTCCACGTTGCCGCCGTGCTGCAGGACCACCTTGGAGACCACCGCCAGGCCCAGCCCGCTGCCGTGGGTCTTGGTGGTGACGAAGGGTTTGAAGATCCGCTCGCGATCCTCCGCGGGGATGCCCGGCCCGGTGTCGCGAACGATGACCCGCCGCGTGCCGTCCGGTCCGGGCTCCATGGAGACGTGGACCCGGTCGCCCGGTTCGAGCACGTCCAGGGCGTTGGTGAGCAGGTTCACCAGGGCCTGGTGGATGAGCTGGGCGTCCAGCAGGCAGGTGCGGCCCTCCGAGCAGGTGAACTCCAGCGTCACGCCGGCGTTTTCGTAATCGGTGGCCAGCCGCGCGCAGGTGTCCTGGATCAGGGCGCACAGGTCCCGTTCCTCCAGCTGGGGCTCGAAGGGACGGCTGAAGTCCAGGAAGCCCTCGGTCATCTCGTACAGGCGGTGCACCTCCTCCTCGATTATTTCAGAGAATTCGGTCTTTTGCGTGGCCTCGGGATGCCGGCGCAGGTAGCGAGCGGCGCCCCGCAGGCTGGAAAGGGAGTTGCGCAGCTCGTGGGCCACATGGGCGGACATCTCGCCGATGGTGGCCAGGCAGTTCAAGGCCTGCTGTTTGCGGTGCAGGCGGTCGAGCTCCACCAGATACCGATCGAGGGTGGAGCGCAGGCGCTCGAAGCCGTACTGCAGGCGGACCAGCTCGTCGCCCTCGGCCGGTCCGCCCTTCTGGTCCGGGGCGCTGGTGGTGAGCTCGCGCTCCATGGCCTCCACCTGCCCCGTGAGCCTTCGGATCGGCCGCGTTACGAACCCGGAGATCAGGAACGCGCCGGCGGTGCCCACCACCCCCGTGAATAGGCCGAGCCAGAGGAGCTTGCGGAGGGTGGCGTTGAGGTTCTCGGCCACGATCTGGCGCAGCTCCGAGGGGTCGAAGCGCACGTGCACCTTCCCCAGCTCCTCGTCCCGGACCTCGATGGGATGGCTCGCCGTCTTTAGGAGCTCGTCGGAGGCGAGGGGGAGCAGGTTCCAGCCCGAGGCGGAGGGCGGCTCCTGGACTCGGCCGGTGGCCCATTCGGGACTCTTCTGTCCCAAACCGGACATGTCCGTGCTGGCCAGAATCCGCCCCGTGGCGTCGGTGACCACCGCCGCCTCCACGGCCCGGCTGCTGCCGGCCTGCTCCACGAGCTTCTGCAGAGCGGTCAGGTCGGTGGTGAGGATGGGGCTGCGGGCGTTGCTGGAGAGGTCCCGGACCATGCGCAGGTTTTCGTCCACCAGCTGCTGCTCCAGGTCCCGGTGGACGGAGGTGTACACCACCAGGGACACGGTCAGGAAGATGGTGACGATCAGAAGTAGGACGTACAGGGCGCCCTTGGTCTGCAGGGGGAGCCGCTGGAAAGGCGCCATGGTCCCTACCTCCCTCGGGTCCCGCTCGGCCGCTCGGACGGGTTCAGCAGGTTCAGCGGGATGTCCGGGGAACCGTGGCGGCGCTCCATGGAGCGGAGCTCGTCGTAGTCGTCGTCGCTGGTGGGCGAGAAGCCGTTCACGTTGGGCCCGATGGCCCGGAGGATCGCCGTGGCTTGCGGGCGGCGGAGCCCGGTCAGGGCCTGGACCAGCCGTTTCCGGAAGGAGTCACTGAGCCCCGCGCTCGCCGCCAGCAGGTACTGGGGGATGGGCCGCGAGTATCCCAGGGCCCGGAGCACCCCCTTTTCCAGGAAGGGGTGGGCGGCGGATTCGTCCACGGCCGTGGCGTCGAACAGGTCGGCGGCAACGGCGTAGAGGGCGTTCTCGTTGGAGCCGAGGGTGCGCTCCTCGAAGAAGTCCCGGTGGGGACGGATGCCCGCCTCGGCGAACATGGTCTTGGGTACAAGCCGGGACGCGGCGCACACCGGGTCGCCGTAGGCGAAGCGGGCCCCCTTGAGCTCCTCAAGCTCCTGGTAGGGGCTCCCCTTGCGCACCACCACCACCGATCGGAAGGTGTCCTTGCCCTGGCGTTCGATGCGGACGAGGGGCCTGAGGGCGCCCTCGTCCCCCAGGCGGGCGTAGACCAGAGGGCAGAGGTAGACGATCTGCGGCCGGTCCTGCCGGGCCAAGCGCAGCAGCGATTCCAGGTCGCCGGCAACACGCGCTTTGACCGGAACGCCGAGGGCCTTCTCCAGGTGCCCGGCCAAGGGCTGGAAGCGCGCGTACACCTTGTCCGGGGTGGACAGGGGCGGCAGCAGGAGGCGCAGCCGCTCCGGTTCCTCCGCCGAGAGGGCCGGCGCACCGAGGAACAGCAGCAGGCCGGTCAGGGCGGGGAAACCGTGTGCGGCAAGGCGTTTGGCTAGGCTCATGGATGCGGGCATGCGCGTCCTTGGGCTAGAGTCGCAGTTCCTGGATGCGGGCCTGGATTTGCCCCAGCTGGTCGGAGCCCTGCTCCTGGGCGAGGCGCTCGGCCAGGCGGAGCTGCTGGAGGGCCTCGGCCCGCTGCCCGGCGATCCAGCGGGCCTCCGCTTCGGCCCGGTGGGCCCGGATCGAATCGCCGAGCCGGGAGTAGGCCTCCCCCAGGGCCCGGTGGCTGGAAGCGCGGCGGGGATGGTCGCGGGTCACCTCCTTCAGGATGTCCCGGGCCGCCTCGGCGTCGCCCGCGGCGAGCTGCGCCCGGCCCAGCTGCTCCCGCAGCTCCGGGGCCCCGGGCCGGCGCTCCAGGGCGGCCCGCAGGGAGCGGATCGCCTCTTCCGGCCGGCCGGCCTCCAGCAGGGCCTCGGCGAGGCTGCCGCGGTAGGCCACCTCCTCGGGGGCCTGCTCGATGAGGTCCCGGAGCAGATCGAGGGCCTCCTCGGTGCGGCCGGTGAAACGGGCGGCGAGGGACAGGCCGTACCGGGCGGCCTGGTCCTGGGGGTCGTCCTCGACCTGTTCCGCGAAGCGCCGATAGGCCTGCTCCGGGGATTCCGCCGTGACCGCCTGGACCCGGGCGCGAACGCGCTGGTAGGTACCTTCCCCCAGCGGGGTGGATTCGGCGGCGGCGCGCATGCGGCTGGCGCGGTTGCGGGCGTCGGAGATGCGGTCCCGGGTCAGGGGGTGGGTGGACATATAGGCGGGAGGCGCCTGGCCCTGGAGGCTGGACCAGTTCTGCAGCTCCTCCAGGAAGGCGGGCAGGCCTTCGGGCTCGAAGCCGGAGCGCGCCAGATAGCCGACCCCCAGTCGGTCCGCCTCGTGCTCGTGGCTGCGGCTGTAGGACAGCATCTCCTGTTGGGAGTAAGCGCTCGCCCCGGCCACCAGGGCCTGGGCCGCCTCCCCTTGGCCTTGCATCCCCGCCATGACCCCCGCAAGCACCAGGAGCAGCGATTGGAGCTGGGTCTCCTGGCTGGCGGCCACCTGGCGGGCCAGATGGCGTTGGGTGATGTGGGCGATCTCGTGGGCCAGTACGCCGGCCAGCTCGGCCGCCGAGTCGGTGGCCTCGATCAGTCCGGAATGGAGGAAGATGTGGCCGCCGGGGACCGCGAAGGCGTTCAGGCTGGGGTCCTCGACCACGTAGAAGTGGAAGGGATAGGCGTCGAAATCGGTCTGCGCGGCGATCCGGTGGCCAATGGCGCGAACGTACCCCAGGACCTCAGGGTCCTCCACGAAGGTCAGCTCGCGGCGCGCCTGGGCCAGGAACTCCTGGCCGATCTGCTGCTCCTGGGTGGCGGTAAGCGCCCCCCCGCTCTGGCTGCCCAGGGAGGGAAGCTGATCCGCGGCGGCGGGGGGGGCCAGGGCGAGGAGCCCCGCGAGCAGCAGGGCCAGGCCGCGCCGCGCGGTAGCCGCGCTGAAGGAAGTGGAGGATCGGGGCATGGTCGCCAGAGGTCGATGGAAAACGGTCCGCAATGCGTGCTATTAGGCCCGCGCAAGGGCCCGGAGTTCCGGGCTCAGTCCGATTCCCGCCGCCAGTGTCCGGAGCGGCCGCCGGACTTCTCCACCAAGCGCACCCTCGTGATCTCCATGGCCCGGTCCATGGCCTTGCACATATCGTACACCGTGAGCAGGGCCAGGTTGACGGCGGTCAGGGCCTCCATCTCCACGCCCGTGCGGTTGGCCGTCTTCACCGTGGCCTCAGCGCGCACCGCAGGGACGCCGGAGCCCTCGTCCTCTTGCAGGTCCACCTCCACGGCGGACAGGGGGAGGGGGTGGCAGAGGGGGATCAGCTGGCCGGTCTGCTTGGCCGCCTGGATGCCCGCGATACGGGCCACTCCGAGCACGTCGCCCTTGGCCACCTGCCCGGCGCGGATCCGGTCGAGGGTGGAGGGCTCCATGGTGATCCAGCCCTCGGCCACGGCGGCGCGCTCGGTGACGGCCTTGTCGCCCACGTCCACCATGCGGGCGTTGCCCTGGTCGTCGAAATGGGAGAGGGGATCCTCGTTGTCGGCCATGGCGCGGCCTCCGGAGTAGGCAAAAAGGGGCCGAAAAGCAAAAGGGCCGGGACGCGCGTCCCGGCCCACCATCGGGCAGCCGTTCCGTACCCGTCTCCCCGGGGACGGCCCGGGACCGGTTTCCGGGGCTACTTGCCCCGGCCCGGTGCGCTGGCGTAATGGAACATGGTGTCCCGGTCCTTCCACATCCGCTCTTCGAGCATCTCGTCGGGCAGGGTGAAGAGGTGGGAACGGTCGGCCTTCTTGGTCTTCACGAGCTTGACCACATCCTCATAGGGCATCTTACGGAACAGGCCGTCGTTGTCCGTGGACCGGACGATCATGAATTCATCGAACAGCTTGTAGACGTAGAAGTTCCCGGGGCGGAGCTTACCGTTACTGTCCTTGTAGGTAACCGTGATCCGGGTGTTTTCCTGGAATTCGCTGCGGTCCACCGTCGTTCCTCCTGGGGTAACGTGCCCTCGTGGTAGTGGGCTGGGGTAGCGCCTGCCTAAACTTGTTTGGGGCCTCGCCCGGACCGGCTTACAATCCACGGGCGGATTCTAAGAGGGTCGCCAAGCTAGCACGGGGGCCGGAGGCCGGCAAATAAAGGGCCTTGATCGCTGAATTAAAATTACTGCCTTGCCAGTGGGCAGGGCAATCGCCAACATTGCCCCCTCTCAAAAATCCCGGCCTGACGGCCTTTTCTCTTGTCATGGTCGGGAACCTGCGGTTCGATGCCGCACGCGGAGACCGAACATGCTGGCCGTGGAAGAAGCCCGCAACCGGGTACTGGAGGCCGTGCGTCCCACCGAGGAGGTGGAGACGGTAGCCACCGCCGAGGCGGCGGGGCGGTATCTCGCCGAGACTCCCCTGGCGCGGGTGGGGAGTCCGGCCTTCGATAATTCGGCCATGGACGGCTACGCCCTGCGCGCGGCGGACCTCGGCGAGACCGGCGGCGAGCTTCCGGTCGCCTTTACCGTGGCGGCCGGGAACGACCCCCGAGCGCTAACCGAGGGGACCTGCGCCCGCATCATGACCGGCGCGGCCATTCCTGCCGGGGCGGACGCGGTGGTCATGCAGGAGAAGGTGGAGGCCGGCGAGGGCCGGGCCCGGTTCGCCGAGCGACCGGAACCGGGGGCCAACATCCGCCGCGCGGGGGAGGACATCGCCCCCGGGGCGGGCCTGGCCGGGCCGGGCGAGCGGGTCTCGCCGGCGCTGGTCTCCGCCCTGGCCACCGCCGGCGTCGGCGAGGTGCGGGTGGCCCGCCGGCCGCGGGTTCTGGTGCTGTCCACGGGCTCTGAGCTGCGCGATCCCGGCGAGCCGGTCGGGCCGGGCGAGATCTACGACTCCAACCGCTACGCGCTGCTGGCTATGCTCCGACAGGTGGGCGTGGAGGCGGTGGACGGCGGACGGGTGCCGGACGAGGTGGAGGTGCTGCGCGGCGCCCTGGACCGGGCCGCGGAGCACGACATGGTCATCACCAGCGGCGGGGTGTCCGTGGGTGATTTCGACCACGTGAAGCGGATCCTGGAGGAGAAGGGGGAGATCGGCTTCTGGAAGGTGGCCATCAAGCCCGGCAAGCCCTTCGCCTTCGGCCGCCTGGGCCGGGCCTACTTCTTCGGGCTGCCGGGCAACCCCGTCTCCGCCCTTATCACCTTCCAGCAGTTCGTGCGGCCGGCCCTGATCCATTGGATGGGCGGCAGCCCGGTGCCGGTGCGGATCAACGCCGTGGCCGGGGCGGCGTACCAACGGGAGAAAGCCGGCCGGACCGAATTCCTTCGCGCCCGCCTGGAATGGAGCGGCGGGCAACTGATGGCCATCCCCCTGTCCCGGCAGGGCTCGGGAATGATCTGGGGGATGAGTCGCGCGCACGCATACATCGTTGTGGATGCGGGCAGTCACGGCTTCCGGACCGGAGAGGCGGTGGTGGTGGAGCCCGGCAGCGAATGGTGCAGTTTCGGCGAGCCGCAATCGAGGGGCGAAGAATGACTGCGAGCGGACTTACGTATTACTCGGATCCCGATCACTACGAGGATCACTCCAAGCAGGAGGTGAAGTACACCACCTGCTATATGTGCGCCTGCCGGTGCGGGGTGAAGGTGTATGTGGAGGACAACAAGCTCCGCTACCTGAAGGGCAACCCCGACCATCCCACCAACCAGGGCGTGCTCTGCGGCAAGGGCTCCTCGGGGATCATGAAGCAGTACTCCCCCGCCAAGCTGCAGAAGCCCCTGCTGCGCAAGCCGGGCGCCGAGCGCGGCTCCGGGGAGTTCCAGGAGATCTCCTGGGAGGAGGCCCTGGGCATGCTCTCCGAGCGCCTGGAGAAGATCCGCTCCAGCGACCCCCGCAAGCTCGCCTTCTTCACCGGGCGTGACCAGATGCAGGCCCTCACCGGCCTGTGGGCCACCCAGTTCGGCACGCCGAACTTCGCCGCCCACGGCGGTTTCTGCTCGGTGAACATGGCCGCCGGCGGCATCTACACCACCGGCTCGCCCTTCTGGGAGTTCGGCAGCCCCGACTGGGACCGCACCAAGTACTTCCTGATGTGGGGAGTGGCCGAGGACCACGACTCCAACCCCATCAAGATCGGCCTGGAGAAGATCAAGCGCCGCGGGGCCAAGTTCGTGGCCATCAACCCGGTGCGCACCGGCTACGCCGCCATCGCCGACGAGTGGGTGGGCATCCGGCCCGGCACCGACGCCATGCTGGCCCTTTCCATGGTCCACGTCCTGCTGGAACGCGAGCTGTTCGACTGGGAGTACCTGGTCCGCTACACCAATGCCCCGTACCTGGTGATCGACAACGAGGGCGCCTCGGACCACGGCCTGTTCCTGCGGGACGACAACGGCAATCCGCAGATCTGGGACCAGAACAGCGGCGGCTTCGCCGACGCCACGGGAACCGGCATCGCCCCGGCGCTGTTCGGCGAGTACACCGGGCCCAAGGGCGAGCGCGTGAAGACCTCCATGACCCTCATGGCGGAGCGCTACCTCTCCGACGAGTACAGCCCGGAGCGGGCCGCCGAGATCACCGGCATCGACGCCGAGCGCATCGAGCAGATCGCCCTGGAGATGGCCCATGTGGCCTTCCGGGAGACCATCGAGATCGATTGCGAGTGGACCGACTGGGCCGGCCGGAAGCAGGACAAGTTCATCGGCCGGCCGGTGTCCATGCACGCCATGCGCGGCATCTCCGCCCACTCCAACGGCTTCCAGACCTGCCGGTCCATCCACTTCCTGCAGATGCTGCTGGGCACGGTGGACGTGCCGGGCGGCTTCCGCAGCAAGCCGCCGTTCCCGAAGCAGGTGCCGCCGGCCATGAAGCCCATGGGCGGCGACGTGGAGAAGGCCGTCGCGCCGGACACGCCGCTGGCCGGCCCGCCGCTGGGCCAGCCCACCGCGCCGGAGGACCTGCTGTTCACCGACGACGGCAAGCCCCTGCGGATCGACAAGGCGTACACCTGGGAGGCGCCGCTGGCCGCCCACGGCATGATGCACATGGTCCTCACCAACGCCTATAACGAGGACCCGTACCCCATCGACACCTTCATGACGTTCATGGCGAACATGTCGTGGAACTCCACCATGAACACCCAGGGCGTCATGGAGATGCTCACCGCCAAGAAGGACGACGGCGAGTACCGCATCCCCTTCGTGGTGGTCTCGGACGCCTTCCATTCGGAGATGGTCAACTACTCGGACTTGGTGCTGCCGGACACCACCTACTTCGAGCGCTACGACTGCATCTCCATGCTCGACCGGCCCATCTCCGAGCCGGACGGGCCCGCGGACGCCATCCGCCACCCGGTGATCCAGCCCGACCGGGACGTGCGGGCCTTCCAGGACGTGCTGGTGGACCTGGCCTCGCGGCTCAAGCTGCCGGCCTTCACCGACGACAACGGCGAGCCGAAGTTCCAGGACTACAAGGACTTCATCGTCAATTTCGAGAAGGCGCCGGGCATCGGCTTCCTGTCGGGCTGGCGCGGCAAGAGCGGCGAGAAGTCCCTGGTGGGCGAGCCCAACCCCAACCAGTGGGAGAAGTACCTGGAGAACCAGTCCTTCTTCGCCTACCACCTGCCCGAGCACATGCGCTTCTACAAGGGGTGGAACAAGGACTACCTGGAGTTCGCCAAGGAGTCCGGGTACATGGGCTCCACCGAGCCGGTGGTGATGAACTTCTACTCCGAGCCGCTGCAGCGGTTCCGGCTGGCGGGCGAGGGCGTCTACGAGGGGCCGAAGCCCGAGGACCCGGTGGACCGTGAGCGGCTCAAGAGCTACTTCGACCCGCTGCCCTTCTGGTACAAGCCGCTCGAGCAGCAGCGCGTGGAGGACGACGAGTACCCGTTCTTCGCCCTGACCCAGCGGCCCATGATCATGTACCACTCCTGGGACTCCCAGAACGCCTGGCAGCGCCAGATCCTGGCCAAGAACTACCTCTACATGAACCGGGAACGGGCCGAGCAGCTCGGCATCCCGGACAAGGGGTGGGCCTGGGTGGAGAGCCACCACGGCAAGATCCGCTGCCAGGTGAAGCACATGGAGGGCACGGAGCCCACAACGGTGTGGACCTACAACGCCATCGGCAAGCAGAAGGGCTCCTGGGGGCTGAAGACGAACGCCGCCGAGTCCAACGAGGGCTTCCTCATGAACCATCTGATCTCCGAGCTGCTGCCGGAGAAGATGGGCGAGCGGCGCATCACCAACTCCGACCCCATTACGGGCCAGGCGGCGTGGTTCGACCTCCGGGTGAAGATCTCCCCGGCCGCCTCCGGGGAAGAGGGCGTTTGGCCCGAATTCCCCGAGATCAAGCCCTTCCCGGGTGAGCCGGAGCGTCCCGAGGTGCTCCGGTACGACTCCCGGGGCCGGAAGTAACCAAGCCGCCGCCAGGGCCGAGCAAGGAGCGCGTGATGAAACTCGGATTGGTCATAGATCTGGATACCTGCGTGGGCTGCCACGCCTGCGCCACCGCCTGCAAGGAGTGGAACGCCTCGGGGGTGACCGGCCCCCTGTCGGACTACGATCCGTACGGGGCGGAGCCTTCCGGCGTGTGGTTCAACCGCATCCGCCACTTCGAAGTGGGGGAGTATCCGGAGAACAAGACCGTCAACTTCCCCATGTCCTGCCTGCACTGCGAGAACGCCGAGTGCGTGACGGTGTGCCCCACCGGGGCCTCCATCAAGCGGGAAGAGGACGGCATCGTGCTGGTGGACCAGGACAAATGCATGGGCTGCAACCTGTGCTCCTGGGCCTGCCCCTACGGCGCCCGCGAACTGGACGAGTCCAGCGGGACCATGAAAAAGTGCACCCTCTGCGTGGACCGCATCTACGACGAGGAGCTCGAGGAGCGCGAGCAGCAGCCGGCTTGCGTCCTGGCCTGCCCGGCCCATGCCCGCATGTTCGGCGACCTCGAGGATCCGGAATCGGAGGTGGGCGAGACCGTGCGGCGCCGCGGCGGTTACTCCCTGATGCCGGAACTGGGCTACGAGCCCACCAACCAGTACCTGCCGCCGCGCTCCACCCGGCCCATTCCCACCGACGACCTGCCCAAGCCCTCGGCTACGGACAAGGTCAAGGAATGGACCAACAAGGTGGTCAACCGCTAGCGGAAGGCCCGCGCGGAACCAGCGCGAACCGACGGACTGCAGCCAAGGAGCCATAGGGAGCCATGAAACCGGCATTCTCGGTGATTCTGTTCACGGTCGCCTCCGGGGCGGGGTTCGGCCTCATCATGCTGGCCATCCTCTTCGACCTGTTCGGCCTCGGCGGGGGGCTCGACCGGGACAGCCTGCTGGCCGCCGGCGGGCTGGCCTTCGTCCTGATCTCGGTGGGGCTGATGGCCTCCACCGCGCACCTGGCCAACCCCAAGAACGCCTGGCGGTCCTTCAGCCGTTTTCGGACCTCCTGGCTGTCCCGGGAGGGCGTGTTCGCCGTCCTTTTCTACCCCTTCTTCCTGCTGTACCTGCTGGGGGTCTACGTGGGTGGCGGCACCACGCCGGGGTGGGCACTGTTCTTCGGCCTGGTGGCTTTCCTGCTGGGGCTGGTCACGCTGTTCTCCACGGGCATGATCTACGCCAGCCTCAAGACCATCCGCCAGTGGTCCAGCCCACTGGTTCCGGTGAACTACCTGACCAAGGCCTTCATGACCGGGATCCTCCTGCTGTACGCCCTGGGGCTCGGTGACCTGAGCCCGGTGGGCGGCATGATCGCCCTAGCGGCGGCCCTGATCCTGCTGGCGGCGGTGGTCAAGTCGGTCTACTACTTCTGGGTGGCCCAGCCCGCGGGGCCCACCATCAACACCGCTACCGGCTTCACCCGCGCCAAGGTGCAGATCCTGGATCCCGGCCACAGCTACGGGACCTTCCTCACCCACGAGTTCGGCTACCAAGCGCCGCCGGCGTTGGCCAAAGCCCTGAAGGTGGGGGTGTACGTCTTCGCCTACATCCTCCCCCTGGTCCTGCTTTGGCCGGCGGCGGAGGCCCCCGGTAGCGGGGTGGTGTGGGTGGCCGCGATCTCATCCCTGGCGGGGGCGGCCATGGAACGGTGGCTCTTCTTCGCCGAGGCCCGCCACGTGGTGAACCTCTACCACGGCGCCCAGGCTACCTGAACAAGGGCCCCGGGAATTCCCGGGGCCCTTGTGCGGTCTTAGCATCAGCAGTTGGTAACCTTCCGAATCTCGAATGAAGGGTGGATGCACCTATGGGATCTTTGGGCGAGATCTCCCCGGAGGAGCTTCAGCAGTGGTCCGGGGAATCACCGCAGCTGGTGGATGTGCGGAATGATGGCGAGGTGCAGCGGGGCGTGATCCCCGGAATGGTCCATATACCCATGCACCTGATCCCGGTGCGGTCCGGGGAGCTGGACCCTGGGCGGCCGGTGGTGGTGTACTGCGCGAGCGGCGCGCGATCGGCCCAGGTGGGCTACTACCTCCTACAAAACGGCTTCCAGGAGGTGTACAACCTGGTGGGCGGGATTCAGGGATGGGCCCGCCAGTACCCGCTCACTACGCCCCAAGAGGCATAAGCAGCGTTATAAGGGGACAAATAAACCCCCCTTATTCTTTTATCAAAAGATTTGCGTTGCCTGATGGATACACCTAGCCCATTCTCACGGGCATTTAGGGCACAACGCTTTCACCAGGAGGGATGGCGAATGCCGGAAGCGAATCAGGAACTGGACGCCCGCGGTCTGAACTGCCCGCTGCCGATCCTGCGGACCAAGAAGGCCCTGAAGGACATGTCCTCGGGCGAAGTCCTCAAGATCGTGGCCACCGACCCCGGCGCCGTGAAGGACTTCGAAGCCTATGCTTCCCAGTCCGGCGACGAGCTGCTGGAGCACAGCGAGAACAACGGCGAGTACACCTTCTTCCTGAAGAAGGCGTAACGCGAGCGAAGGGGGCGCAGTTTGCGCTCTCTTTTTTGTATCTAGGGGAGGGGAACCCTGCTATGGCCGAAGAAAAGAAACTCGCCATCATTGCGACCAAAGGGACGCTGGACTGGGCCTATCCGCCTTTCATCCTGGCGTCCACCGCGGCCGCGCTTGGCTACGAGACGCAGATCTTTTTCACCTTCTACGGGCTCAATCTCCTGAAGAAGGACATCAAGGACATCAAGGTCAGCCCGCTGGGCAACCCGGCCATGCCGATGCCCATGCCCATCCCGAACCTGGTGCAGGTTCTGCCGGGCATGGAGTCCATGGCGACTTCCATGATGAAGAAGAAGATGAAGTCAAAGGGGGTGGCCAGCCTGGAGGATCTTCGCGATCTCTGCCAGGAGGCCGAGGTCACCATGATCGCCTGCCAGATGACCGTCGATCTCTTCGATTACAACCCCGGAGACTTTATCGACGGCATTGATTACGGCGGGGCGGCGACCTTCTTCGAGTTTGCGGGCGAGTCCGATATTTCCCTGTTTATCTAACAGGGCCTGAGGACTACAATCCGTCTGGGAACTCGCCGATTCGTCCGGGAATCGAAGCCAGAAGGCGGAGGTAAGCCCGACCGGAATGGTCGGGCTTCCGTCCCCCGCGCGGGCGGAACCGGCTGGAGGATCACCACGAACAGGAGTGGAGGCGATGGCAACCTACGCCGAGATGCAGGATATATTTAACGAGATCACGCAGGACTTCCGTTATGACCACGAGCTAAACGGTTGCCTGAACTGCGGCATTTGCACCGCCACTTGCCCCTCCGCGCACTTCTATGACTACTCCCCGCGGGAGATCGTCCAGCTGCTGTGGACGGAGAACGTGGAGCAGGTCTACAACGCCATGCAGGAAAAGATCTGGGCGTGCGCCCAGTGCATGACCTGCGCGGCGCGGTGCCCCTTCCGCAACAGCCCGGGCGGTCTGGTCATGATCATGCGCGAAGTGGCCATCAAGCACGGCTTCGAGTCCGCCAAGCAGGTGCTGCGGCCCTTCGGGCGGGTGATGCTCAAGCTCATCACCACCGGCAACCAGCTCTCCCCCGACATGATTCAGCCGGATGCGTTCCCCGACTGGGGCCCGAACATCCAGAAGGTCGAGGGGGACCTGCAGACCCTCCGCAACGCCATCCCGGTCAAGACCCTGCAGACCGTGGAGACGGCCTGGGAGGTGAGCCTCAAGACCTCCGTCGAGATGTACACCATCTGGGAGATGACGGGCGTGCTTTCCTCCCTGGAGACGATGGATGAAAACCTCTACGACGTGATCGAGGACTTCATCGACGAGAAGCGCGAGGACTACGAGGACTGGCTGGAGGAGCAGGAAGAGGACTGATTCCGGTCAGCCTTCGCTCCGAGCAGCTGCTTCCGAATATACAGGAGAGCAATCATGGCCGATCAAAATACTCCCGATCAGGGTGGCATCGCCGGGCACGGATCCTTCTTCCAGCCCACCGACCTGTCCCCGCAAGAGGCGCAGGCGGCCACGGAGTGGGTCCGCAAGGAGGTGGACAAGCGCCGGTACCAGAACGAGGAGCGGGTGGACGACATCCGCGAGCACATGTGGGAGCTCGAGAAGGACGGTGAGATCATCGTCCACCGCATCAAGGACGAGCACGAGCCCATCGATGTGGAGACCCTGTACGGCTGGAACAAGCGGATCCCCACCAAGCAGCTCTGGCACCACAAGTCCTGCGGCCAGTGCGGCAACATCCCGGGATATCCGGCCAGCCTGCTGTGGCTCATGAACAACCTCGGGATGCAGCCGGGTAAGGACTACCTGGACGAGACCGATCAGACCAGCTGCACCGCCTGGAACTACCACGGCTCCGGCATCGGCAACGTGGAGTCCCTGGCCGCGGTGTTCCTGCGCAACTTCCACCAGGCCTACGTCTCCGGCAAGCAGCACGGCTACGACGACGGCCACTTCTTTCCCCTGGTGCATTGCGGCACCTCCTTCGGCAACTACAAGGAGATCCGCAAGTACCTGATCGAGTCCGCCGAGCTGCGCGAGAAGGTCACCAAGATCCTCGACAAGCTGGGCCGGACCGTGGACGGCAAGCTGGTGATCCCGGAGGAGGTGGTGCACTACTCCGAGTGGGTGCACGTGATGCGCAACCGCATCGCCTCGGAGCTGCAGACCATCGATATGAGCAACATCCGGGTGACCATGCACGTCGCCTGCCACTACTACAAGATGATCCACGAGGACGCGGTCTACGACCCCAACGTCCTGGGCGGCAACCGCACTGCCATCGGTACCGCCATGGCCCAGGCCCTCGGGGCCCAGGTGATCGACTACTCCACCTGGTACGACTGCTGCGGCTTCGGCTTCCGCCACATCATCTCCGAGCGCGAGTTCACCCGGTCCTTCACCATCGACCGGAAGATCAAGGTCGCGCAGGAGGAGGCCCAGGCCGACGTGATGCTCGGCAACGATACGGGCTGCATTACCACCATGGACAAGAACCAGTGGATCGGTAAGGCGCACAACCAGCCCTATCAGGTGCCGATTATGGCCGAGGTCCAGCTGGCCGCCCTGGCCTGCGGCGCCGATCCGTTCAAGATCGTGCAGCTGCAGTGGCACGCCTCCCCCGTGGAGGAGCTCGTCGAGAAGATGGGCATCTCCTGGGCGGACGCCAAGGCCAACTTCGAGGCCTACCTCAAGGAAGTGGAGAAGGGCAACATCGAATATCTCTATAACCCCGAACTGGCGTACGGAGGAACGAACTAAATGTCCGACACCGTTCTTGTCGTAGGTGGCGGTCCGGCTGGCCTGGCGGCGGCGCACGCCGCCTCCACCGCCGGTAAGAAGGTCGCCCTGGTGGAGAAGGAAGACATCCTCGGCGGGGCTCCCATCCTTTCCGGCTACGCGAAGCTGGTCCCCAGCGGGGAATGGGCCAAGGACGCCATCGGGCGCATGGTCAAGCGGGTGGAGGACGACTCCAACGTGACCGTGTACACCTCCACCAAGGTGGAGCAGTTCGACGGCGAGCCCGGCAGCTTCACCGCCAAGCTGTCCAACGGCGACTCCGTGGACGCGGGCGCCGTGGTCCTCGGCACCGGCTTCACCCACTTCGACTCCATCAACAAGCCGGAGTGGGGCTTCGGGATGTACGAGGACGTGGTGACCACCACCCAGGTGGAGCAGATGGTGGGCCGGCACGAGGTGAAGTGCCCCTCCGACGGCCGCGTGCCCGAGCGGGTGGCCATCCTCCTGTGCGTGGGCTCCCGGGACCGCCAGATCGGCCGCGAGTGGTGCTCCAAGATCTGCTGCACGGTCTCCTGCAACCTGGCCATGGAGATCAAGGAGCTGTCCCCGGAGACGGACGTCTACATCTATTACATGGACATCCGTACCTTCGGCCTGTACGAGGACAAGTTCTACTGGAAGTCCCAGGAAGAATTTAAGACCAAGTTCGTCAAGGCCCGTATTGCCGAGGTGACCACCTCCGAGGACGGCCGCCTGCTGGTGAAGGGCGAAGACACCCTGGTCAAGCGGCCCATCATCATCCCGTTCGACATGGTGGTGCACGCCATCGGCATGGACCCGCAGGACGACAACCCGGAGATCTCCAAGACCTTCGGCATCGGCCTGGAGAACCACGGCTACATCGCCCGCGCGGAGATGTACACCAACACCCAGGGTACGACCCGCGAGGGGGTGTTCGTTGCTGGCGCGGCCACCGGCCCCAATGACATCGACAGCAGCGTCGCTGAGGGCCAGTCCGCGGCCCTGCGCGCGGTAGCGACCATCAATGGCGTGGCTGAGAAGAAAGCAAGCTAAGGGGTCCGGGGAGAACCTGGAGCCTACGGAACTGGGGGTTGAGCTCAGCCCCCAGCGCTGCGAGCAGGCCCTGCAGCAGCTCTTCGACAACCTTGAGGCGGACGGCGGCGTGGAGCGTTATGTCGCCGCCCTCAAGATGAAGAGCGAACTGTTCGGCAAGCTGCTCGCCCCCGAGGCCCTTGCCCAGCTGGACGAGGAGGCGCGCGACACCGTCCTGGAGCGGGTGTTCTCCGCCCGACGGCGCCTCGCGCCCCACCTTCGGGAGATGGACGTCGCCGACTTCCGCTCCCTGGTGGGGGAGCTGCTGCACGGCAAAGGGGACCTGGAGGAACGGATGGAGGCCTTCACCGAGGCCCTCCCCTGCGAGGGGAAGGCGTGTCGCGCCCGGCGCGACCTCGCCGCCGACCTCCTCCATTTCTACGACCCCGAGCGGTATCCGCTCATGACCCGCTGGGTCTGGGACGTGACCACCGATTCGGGAGCCCTGCGGGAGCTGGTTCCGCACAGCGATCAGATCGATCGGCTGCCCACGGGCGGGGAGCCCGGGGTGTTCCTTACCCTGCGTGATTGGGTGAAGGAGCAGCTGGAGGCCCAGTCCTTCTACCGGGACCTCGATCTGACGGCCGATCTGCTGCTGGCTCAGGTGTACGCCCAGTACATCAAGGCCATGGCGGAGGGCATGCTGCGGACCGATTTCGGCGGGAACAGCGAGGACCCCAGCGAGCACGTGCGCAAGCTGTTGGGAATCGATGAGCAGCGCCTCAAGGGACGGTCGCGTTTGAAGGGCGAGACCGAGGGCTGAAGGGGTTTCCACCCACGGGCGCTTCTTTGGCCTACGCACCGGATGATGGCCTGGCTAGGAGTCAGCAATGGCGATTCATGAAAAGTCTCTGATCGATGCCGAAAACATAATGGAGGAGGAGGACCTCACCGTTGACGGTGTGGACGTCTCCGGCCATTGGAACACCATGATCCGCCCGCGGTACCTCACGGACTACGATGAGAGCTTCCGCAAAGAGATCGCGGCCCAGCCGCAGGCGGAGAACGTGCACCGGTGCTGGCAGTGCGGCTCCTGCACCAACTCCTGCACCGTGTACGCGCTCAACACCGACTTCAATCCCCGGTACTGGATCTACCTGATCAACCTGGGCCTGAAGGACGAGCTTCTCAAGGACAAGGACATCATCTGGCAGTGCGTGTCCTGCAACAAGTGCACCAACATCTGCCCCAAGGACGTGCGTCCCGAAGGCGTGATGAAGGCCACCGCGCACTGGCTGGAGGAGAACGGGTACACCGATACCACCTACTCCACCCTGTTCGACGAGGAGTTCACCGAGCAGATCCTCGAGCGCGGCCGCATCGAGGACGGTGAAGTGCTGCAGAATTTCTACAAGAAGACCAACCAGTCCCTGTTCCAGGAATGGATCGTGGAGATGGGCAAGCGCATGGTGAAGCACCTGCCCTTCACCCACCTCATGCACATGGGCATGGCCTCGGTGTTCAAGCCGAAGACCAAGTCCTGGGGCAAGACCGGTGAGGTTCTGCGCGAGTACATCCGGGAGCAGAAGGAGGCCAGGCAGCATGCCTAATAAAGTCGCTTACTATCCGGGCTGCGCCCTGGAGGGCTCCGGCGGCCCTTACGATAAGTCCACCAAGGCCCTGGTGAAGGCGCTCGGCCTGGAGATGGAGGAGGTCTCCGACTGGAGCTGCTGCGGCGCCATGGAGGCCAAGAACGTCCATCCCATGCTGCAGACCTACATGTCTTCCCGGGTCATGGCCATCGCCGCCGAGCAGCAGGGCTACGACACGGTGATGGCGCCGTGCAACGGCTGCTATCACAACCTCAAGAAGGCCGAGTACGAGACCGCCACCGACGACGAGACCATGGAGACCGTCCAGGACCTCGCCAAGAAGTCCGACGACCCGGTCTACAACGGCGACGTGCGCACCGTGCACGCCCTCGAGTGGTTCATGGAGGAGCTCGGCCCCGAGGGCATGAAGGAGAAGATCAAGAAGTCCCTCAACGGGATCAAGATCGCCAACTACTACGGCTGCATGTACACCCGGCCGCGGCAGATCTTCCCCGAGAAGGACCAGGGCTCGGGGAGCGAGTCCTCCTACCGGCCGCACTTCATGGACGACCTCCTGGAGGCCGCCGGCGCGGTGAACGTGGAATACCCCCTGAAGACCGCCTGCTGCGGCGGGGCCCACACCCTCTCCGACGCCGACACCTCCACGCAGCTGGTCCTGAACCTGCTGCAGGCCGCCGAGGATTCCGGCGCCGAGGTGATCGCCACCGAGTGCCCCACCTGCCACTCCGGGCTCGAGATGCACCAGATCCGGGCGGAGAAGGAGTTCGGCATCGAGACCAACGTGAAGATCATCTACTTCACCCAGCTGCTCGGTCTCGCCATGGGGCTTTCGCCGCGCAAGCTCGGCATCCATGAGAACATCAGCGACTCCATGGATCTCCTGAAGGAAAAGGGCGTCGCGTAAGTCCTGGAAATCCGGAAGGCGGGGAACCTGTTCAGGTCCCCGCCTTTTGCGTCTTTAGAGGGCGGCCATGGAGTGCAACGGTTGCGAGATCCGTCCGGAGCTCTACTACGATCCGGACTTCCAGATCTGGGCCCGGCGTGAGGAGGACGGCAACCTCACGGTGGGCATGACCGACTACTCCCAGTCCATCGCCGGCAAGATCCTCCATGCCCGGGTGCGCAAACCGGGGACCCGGCGTCCGGCCAGCAAGCCGATCGCCACCCTCGAGTCCGGGAAATGGGCCGGTCCCGTCCCCAATTTCTTCGACTGCGTGATCGTAGAGCCCAACGAGGAGATCATGAAGGATCCGACCCTCCTCAACCTGGAGCCCTACGAGGCCTACATCGCGGTGGTGGAGCCGGTGAACGGGGCCGAATCCGCCCTGGAGGGCATGCTAACCGGAGAGGCGGCCGGCGAGGAGTTCTGCCGGCGCGCCAAGGAAGAAGGCTGGGAGTGCGACCGCGACATCCGCTGAGCGGGTGTCGGTCCCTAGGAGAGGTTGTTGGTCAATGGATTTCGATGAGGCCGAGGATCAGCTGGTCATATTCCTGATGACCAGTGGCCCGAGCACCCCGCAGCGCTGCGCCACCCCGTTCTACCTGGGGTCCCTGCTCGCGGCCATGGACTGTGACGTCAAAATCTTCTTTACCATGGAAGGCGTGCGGCTCCTTCAGAAGGGGGTGCCCGAGAACTTGACCGCCATGGAAGGTGGGAAATACATTCACACCTTTATGCAGGAGGCCAAGCGGGCGGGCGTGGAGCTCATCGGCTGCAAGCCGGCGCTGCCCGGCTACGAGCTGGAGCCCGGAGAGCTTATCGACGAGGTGGACGAGGTCGCCAACGCCGGGCGGCTGGCGGATCTCATCCTGTCCTGCGACAAGCTGATCACCTTCTGAATCGGCCGGACGGACGGAATTTCCGGGGAGGGCGGTCCGCCATCCCTCGCCGGAAGCAGATAGAGCGTGCAGTAGCTTTCGAGCACACCGGCCAAGGCCGGTCTCACCCCGTACCTGTATAGGAGGATTGTCGATGGGGACCGTTCGCGGATGTAACATTCCGGAAGACCTCTACTACAACGTCGAGAACAACGTCTGGGCGCGCAAAGAGGATGACGGGACCGTCACCATCGGGATGACCGCCTTCGCCGCGGCCCTGGCCGGTGATCTGGTGGCCTACACCCCGAAGAAGGAAGGCAAGTCCATTAAGAAGGACAAGTCCGCCGCCACGGTGGAGTCCGGCAAGTGGGTGGGCCCCGTGAAGAGCCCGGTGGCCGGGGACGTCACCGCTACCAACGACCAGGTGGCCAACGACCCCAGCCTGGTGAACCGCGATCCCTACGGGGACGGCTGGCTCGCCAAGCTCGATCCCGCCGACTGGGATGGCGAATCCGGCGATCTGGTGACCGGCCAGGATGCCCTGGACGCGTTCGAGAAGAAGATGGACGCGGACGGCTTCGACGGCTGCTAGGCCGCGCCGGGGGAAGCCCGCTTCCCCCGCGCCCTCCGCAAGGACGGGCGGCAGGGACCCGAACGGGTCCCGCCAATGGGCTCCGGGCGAGCCCATTGGCGGGGGCCGAGAACGCGCCGGCCGACCGTACACCGATGGTTAGGGACCGAGAGGCGACCCGACGATGCTCGACTGGCAGACCGCCATTGGACAGGTGGAGGCCCTGGAAGACCTGGACCTCGATCACGGGCTCATCCGCGAGATGCAGGAGACCCTGACCCGCATGCCCGCGGGCGACGAGCCCAATATCAATTTCTACGTCCCCTCCTTCAAGCATTTCGAGACCGACGAGATCGCCGGCTGCGGCAAGAACCGCTTTCCTGCCGTCTCCGTGACCGGGCCCAAGTGCAAACTGCAGTGCGACCACTGCAAGGCCAAGGTCCTGGAGGGGATGCAGCCGGCCGAGACGCCCGAGGAGCTGGAGCGGCTGGTGGAGGAGGAGTTCATCCCGGACGGGGCGCGCGGCATGCTGCTGTCGGGCGGCTCCAACCACCAGAACGTCATCGACTATCCGCGGTTCTTCCCCACCATCCGCAAGCTCAAGGACAAGTACCCCCACTTCCAGATCGCCATGCACACCGCGCTGGTGGACGACGACTACGCCGCCGAGATGGACGCGGCCGGCGTGGACGTGGCCATGCTGGACGTGATCGGCGCCCAGGAGACGGTGCAGAAGGTCTACCACCTCAAGCGGCCGGTGGAGGACTTCGAGAAGTCCGTGGCGGCGTTGGTGAAGACCGACATGAAGGTGGTGCCGCACATCGTCCTGGGCCTGCACTACGGCGAGTTCCTCGGCGAGTACAACGCCCTGGAGATGATCGCCCGGCACACCCCGGACGCCCTGATCCTGGTGGTCACCGAACCCTACTTCGCCCCCAGCAATCGGCCCTTCAAGACCCCCGACGCCAACGAGGTGGGGCGGTTCTTCATGGACGCGCGCCAGCGCATGGGCGGCCAGACCCCCGTGCTGCTGGGCTGCGCCCGGCCCGGCGGGGAGCAGCGGGTGGTCACCGACACCTACGCGGTGATGGCCGGCCTCGACGGCATCGCCTTCCCCTCCGACGGCATGCTGGAGCTCGCCGACACCCTGGGCATCCAGCACAAGACCACGCCCTCCTGCTGCTCCGTGATCGTCGGGGAGGAGATCCTCCCCGTGGCCGAGACGGCGTAGGGGCCTCTGGTGGCTGACCGTCCCACCTGGCGGCTTCTCGACACCGGCCTGCGGGGCGCGGCGGAAAACATGGCCCTCGATCAGGTACTCCTGGAGAGCCACCAGGAGGGCCACTCCCCCAATACCCTCCGCTTCCTGCGCTTCGAGCCCTGCGTGCTGGTGGGCTACCACCAGAAGGTGGCCCACGAGGTGTGGGAGGATTTCTGCGCCGAGCATGGCATCGCCGTGCAGCGCCGTATCACCGGCGGCGGCACCATCTACTTCGATCCCCTGCATCTCGGCTGGGAGCTCTACTTCGACCGCGCCTCTTTCGGCACCGGGGACATGGCCGAGCTCTCCGCCCGGATCTGCCGGGCGGCCGCGGCCGGCCTGCAGCGGCTCGGAGTGGACGCCCACTTCCGGCCCCGCAACGACATCGAGGTGAACGGCCGCAAGATCTCCGGCACCGGCGGGGCCTTCGACGGCAGCTCCGTGGTCTTCCAGGGCACCGTCCTCATCGACGCCGAGCTGGAGAAGATGCTCGGCGCCCTGCGGGTGGCCCCGGAGAAGCTTTCCAAGCGCCAGATCAAGGACATCGGGGAACGCCTCACCACCGTCAAGGAGGTGCTCGGCGGCCGCGAGATCGCCTGGGACGAGGTGAAGCGCAACCTCGCCGACGGCTTCGCCGAGGAGCTGGGGATCCACCTGGAGCCCGGCGAGCTGAACACCGTGGAGGAGGGGAAGCTCCCCGAGACGCTGGCGGAGATCGAGGACGAGGAGTGGGTCCACCTCCACGCCCCCGCGAGCGCCGAGGACGCCACGGTGGTAGAGGCCACCCACCGCTGCGAGGGCGGGCTGGTGCGGGCGGCGGTGGCGGTGGAACCGGACCGCGGCATGATCAAGCACGTCACCTTCAGCGGCGACTTTTTCGTCAATCCGAAGCGCATGGTCTTCGACCTGGAGGCCGCCCTGCGCAACCTGCCCATGGCCCGCCTGGAGGAGGCCGTCCAGGACTTCTTCCGCCGCTCGGAGGTGGAGATGCTGCTGCTGCGGCCCGAGGACTTCTTGACGGCGGTCAACGACGCCCTGGTCCAGCTCGGCGAGGGTGATTCGCGGGATTCCGCCGACGAGGAGGCCTCGGGGTGAGCGCGCCCGCCGCCTTTGACGTCCTCGTCGTGGGGCTCGGCCCCGGCGGGGGCTCCGCGGCCCGGGCCGCGGCCGCCGCGGGCTGCCGGGTGCTGGCCGTGGACCGCCGCAAGGAGGTGGGGCAGCCGGTGCAGTGCGCCGAGTTCCTGCCCAACCCCATGCTGCGCCACGGCAACCTGCCGGGCGTGCTGGTGCAGAAGATCACGGGCATGAAGACCTTCCTGCCCTCCGGGCACCGCGAAGACTCCGACTTCCCCGGCCTGATGATCGACCGGGGCAACCTGGACCGGGCGGTGGCCGACGAGGCGGAGGCGGCCGGCGCCGAGCTGCGCCTGGAGACCCGCCTGCTGGAGCTGGACGCCGAGGGGCTGGTGGCGCGGCTCAAGGGGCCGGAAGGGGAATACGAGGTGGCCGCACGAGCGGTGATCGGCGCCGACGGCCCCCACTCCCCGGTGGCCCAGGCGGCCGGCCTGCCCCCGCAGAAGACCGTGCACACCCGGCAGCACACCCTGCCCCTGCTCGATGCCTACGCCGACACGGACATCTTCCTGTCGCCGGACTTCCCCGGCGGCTACGGCTGGTTCTTCCCCAAGGGGGACGTGGCGAACGTGGGCCTGGGCATCGACCGCCGCTACGGCGAGGACCTCGGCGGCCCCCTGGCGGGCCTGATCGCCCAGCTGGTGGAGCGGGGCCTGGTGGAGGACCGTTTGCTCGGCCGCACCGGCGGCTCCATCCCGGTTGGCGGGCTGCGGCCCATGGTCCACCCGGGCCCGGTCCTGCTGGTGGGCGACGCCGCCGGACTAACGCACCCCATCACCGGGGCCGGCATCCCTGCGGCGCTGATCTCCGGGGACCGGGCCGGCGAAGCCGCTGCCGAGTACCTGGAGGAGGGCGACGCCGAGGCCCTGGAGGATTTCGAGGAGGACGTGCGCGATCAGTTCGAGACCTCCGTGTCGCGTGGCGTGGAGCGGCGCGAGGAACTGGAGCGCATCTGGGGACGCCCGGAGGCGTCCAGCGACGCCCCCCACCGGCGCGGCTGGATCGCCTTCTCCGAGTACTTCGGCGCGTCGGCCGAAGCGGAAGAGGCCGTTTCCCGCTAGGGAGGAGGCCGCAGAACCCGGAGCCCGGGACACACCGAGCAAGGGAGGCGGGCGGTTGTGGGAGCGGTCCGCGACCGCGACTTGCAGCGAGCCCAAAGGGTCGCGGTCAAGGACCGCTCCCACAGAATCCTTCCGCCCGGTAAAGCGGGCCTTTGTGGGAGCGGCCAGTGGCCGCGACGGACGGGACTTCTCCGCGAGCCCCGTGGTATTTAGTCTCAGCTTTGAATTGCCGATTTCGTAGTTGGCCGTATGCAGACCGCATGCCCCGAAAGGGCCCCGCGGGGCCTGCCGGATAGATCCACGAGGAGGCACCGATGAGCGAACCGACGGCGACGCCGATTCAGTTCTACAAGCCGGACCTGTTCACCAAGACCCCGGAGATGCGCTCGCCGGAATACGTCCAGATGTCCACCGCCGCGGCCATCTCGCTGGGGCTCATGGACGGGCAGATGTACCGGACGAGCTGCACCCACTGCCTGAACCTGCTGGTCACCTATCCCGAGGGGTGCCGCGCCAACTGCTCCTACTGCGGCCTGGCGCGCCACCGGGAGGAGGACCGGGACTACGCCGACCGCAACTTCATCCGCGTGGACTGGCCCACGGCCAAGATGGATGACGTCATCCAGCGGGTGAAGGAGGGCAAGGACGGCGGCGCCTTCCAGCGCATGTGCATCTCCATGATCACCCACCCCAACTCCGACGAGGACTCCTTCACCATCCTCGACAAGTGGGTGGCCGAGGTGCCGCACGTGCCGGTCTCCATCCTCTCCAACCCCACCACCCTGCGGAAGGAGGACATCCAGCGGTTCAAGGACCACGGCGCCGACATCTTCACCGTGGCCCTGGACGCGGTGACCCCCGAGATCTTCGAGCAGACCCGCGGCAAGACCGTGAAGTCCCCGCACCGCTGGGAGAAGTACTGGCGCGCCATCGAGTGGGCCGCCGAGATCTTCGGCCCCGAGAAGTTCGGCGCCCACCTCATCTGCGGCATGGGCGAGACCGAGCAGGAGATCCTGGAGATGGCCCAGCGGATCAAGGACCTGGGCGGCCACAACCACATGTTCGCCTTCTTCCCCGAGCAGGGCAGCCTCATGGAGGACTGGGACCCGGTGCCCCAGGACCAGTGGCGGCGCGTCCAGCTCGGCCGCTTCCTCATCGACTACGGCGGAGGCCACTACGCCGACATGACCTTCGACGAGGCCGGCCGCGTGGTGGACTTCGGTTACCCCGAGGAGGACCTGGAGCGGGTCATCAACTCCGGCAAGCCCTTCCAGACCAGCGGCTGCCCCGGTAAGGACGACGAGGAGGTGTCCGCCTGCAACCGGCCCTATGGGGACTCCCCCCCGACCGACATCCGCTCCTTCCCCTTCGCCCTCGACGATACGGATGTGGAGCTCGTTCGCCGGCAGATGGACGGCGAGCCGATCCGCAACCGCTTCGAGCTGGAAGAGGAAGACGACGAGTAGAGCGTTCGGTTTTTTTGCCGGAAGCGCGAAACGGCGGCCCTCGGGCCGCCGTTTTTTTGTTTTGGGCCCTTGGACAGGCAAATTCGGAAGCGGGAAGGAAAGTCGTAATTTGTATAGCCTAATATTGCTGTATAACCACACGGTAATAGACTTAAATTGGAGGGATTCTATACGGAAATTTCCCCGTAAAATCATCTTGTAGAAGAATATATTGATATAAAGGATTAACTTGCCTTTCAGACAATAAAAATTTGTGATTTTTTGGTCCGCGGACAGTGTAGTATCAAAGTCCATGGTTGTTGGCACGAGCAACCGGCACGAGCAACTACGGGCAACCCGTAAAGGGAGGAAGCACCTAATGCGGACCAACCGGATTCTCTCCGCCGCCCTCGTGGCGTGCGGAGCCATTGGCCTCTCCACTACCGCCCACGCCACCAACGGCTACCAGCTCATCGGCGTGGGGTCCTACCAGAAGTCCGTGGGCGGCGCGGTGACCGCGGCCCCCAAGAGCGCCATGACGGCCATCACCAACCCCGCCGGCATGGCCGCCATCGGTAACCGCGCCGACTTCTCCATGGAAGCCTTCATGCCCGAGCGCTCCACCGACTTCTCCGCCACGGGTGGGGACAAGGTGGACAGCGACGCCGAGCTCTACGGCGTTCCCTCCATCGGCTGGACCGCTCCGGTGGCCGACGGGTCGGATTGGTACTTCGGCGGCGGCATGTACGGTACCTCCGGGCTGGGGGTGGATTACCCGCAATCCTTGATGATGCCTGGGGCGGCTAGTCCGACCGGTAGCGACATGTACTGGAGCGGCTACAGCAACATCCAGTTCTGGCAGATGTCGCCGACCCTGGCCTATCGGGTGGACGATCGCCTGAAGGTGGGTGCGGCTCTGAACATCGACTACCAGTCCGTGGCCTTCAAGCAGCATGTCGCCTCGGATCCCAACGGTGACGGTAATGCAGAACAGACCGTGCAGAACTTCGACCTTAGCCGCGGCGCCAGCGCCTTCGGCTTCGGTTTAAGCCTGGGTGCCCTCTACGACGTCACCGACCAGGTGACCGTCGGGCTCTCCTACAAGAGCGAGCAGGCCTTCTCCGACCTGGAGTACAACCTCGATTACGGGGATATCGGGGAATTGGTCCCTGGGTCCGGCTTCCAAGGCCAGCCGGCCGGCACCTACAAGCTGGGCCTGGACTATCCCCAGCAGGCGGCCCTGGGCATCAAGTTCAGCCCGCTCACTACCCTGGACATCTCCGCGGACATCAAGTGGATCAACTGGTCCGCGACCATGGACGACCTGAAGGTGGAGGCCCCCTCCGGCGGGCAGGACGTGGACATGGATCCGGGCTGGGACGACCAGGTGGTCTACGCCCTGGGCGTGAGCTGGGACGCCACCCCGGATCTGAGCCTGCGGGCCGGCTTCAACTACGCCGAGTCCCCCATCGACAACGAGGATGCCTCGGCCAACCTGATCCTGCCGGGCGTGGTGGAGAGCCACTACACCGTGGGCGCCAACTACAAGTTCAACGGCCACTGGGAGCTGGGCGGCCACTTCATGTACGCCCCCGAGGTGACTCATACGGCCCCCAGCAACGACCCGCAGGCGCCGGGCGCCGAGATCGCCCTGGAGGAGACCTCCGCCGGCATCAACATCGGCTACCGCTTCTAGGCCTTGGCGGCAACGGGCGGGGGGGCGGCTTCGGCCGCCCCTTTTGCGCTTGAGAATACGCTTGAGACGTCCCCCACAACGTTCTCACCGAATGCAGAAGGTTAGTAAAATGAAGAGGATCATGACCCTGAGCGCCGCCCTCGTGGCCGGCGCGCTGGTTGCCCTCCCGGCCGTGGCGGCCAAGAGCCCCTACACGGCGGCGAGCCGCCTGGCCGACGGCGAGGTGAACCAGGTGGTATCCGACGTGGAGTCCGCCCTCGGCGAGGCGGGCTTCGAGGTGGTGGGAAGCTACCACCCCATGGACATGGAGGGTCGCGCGGTGGTGGTGGCCACCGACGACGCCCTGCTGGAGGCCATCGAGAAGCGGCCCACGACCACCCGGGAGGGCCACACCATTCCCGCGGCAGGCCTGCGCATCGGCGTTTTCCAGTCCGAGAAAGGCTCGGTGGAGATCAGCTATGTGAATCCCACCTACCTCTACAACGCCTACTTCCAGGACGCCTACCCCGAGGTGAAGGACGAGGCCCGCGACGCTGAACAGCGCCTGCAGGACGCCCTGGGCGGCATCGGCCAGGAAGCCGGCGAAGCCTTCGGGGGCGAGGTGGAGGACCTGGAGCACTACCATTACATGGTCTTCATGCCGTACTTCGAGGACCATATCCAGCTGGCGGAGCACGACGACTTCGACGCCGCCGTGCGGACCATCCGGGCCAACCTGAACCAGGGCGTGGGGGAGACCGCGCCGGTCTACGAGGTGGTGATGCCCGAGCGGAAGATGGCGGTGTTCGGCGTGGCCATGAACGACGAGCACAACGGCGTCCCGAGCTGGTACCCGAAGCTGATCCAGCGCCACGTGGCGGCGCTGCCCTACGAGCTCTACGTGGTGGGCGGCAAGGCCTTCATGCTCCACGGCCGCTTCCGCATCGCCCTGTCCTGGCCGGAGCTGACCATGGCCACCTTCTCCAACATCATGGACGCTCCCGGCGATACGGAGCGGACCCTGCGGGAGGTGGCCTCCGACTAGGCCCGCCGTTCCTGGTAGAATCTGGGCCCCGCCATGTGGCGGGGCCTTTTTGTTCGCCGTTTTGACATGGGGGAGCGGCCCCCGGAAAATCGTATATCCGACCTCGCTAATCAACTAAAAGGCAGGCGATCCCCATGGCCAAGACGATCCCGCTGCAGGATACCGGCTCGCTGAAGAACGAGCTGCGCAAGTACCAGAAGGGGCAGAAGCTCACCATCCAGGAGTTCAACCGGGTGGCGCGCCTGGCCTACTTCGGCTTCGTGGTGCTGACCCCGCTGGACCCGGAGAACGACGAGGTGGACTCCTACCTTATGTACATCCAGCCGCCGGAGGGCCTGCCGGCCACCCAGCTGGACATCTACGAGGACATGCCCGACTCAATCACCATCCTGGACGGCGAGCAGGGCAACGCCATCGCCGACGTGATCCGGCAGGGCGTCCGCGACCGGGTGGACCAGCTCCAGGCCGTCAACCGGCGGGAGTTCTACTTCGAGTACTTCTACGAGCAGGAACAGTCCGGGAGCTCCGGGGAGAACGGCGACGGCTCCTCCTGAGACGGGCCACTCCAAGGCGCCGGTGCGAAAGGCGCGCTGGCTGGAGGGCGGCCGGCTGGCGCCCTTCGACCTGCACGCCTTCTACCACGGCCTGGCCCACGCCATGGGGCCCGGGGATGCCCCCATCGTGGCCTGGGCCCGTCCCGACCGGCCCCACATCTCCCTGGGGCCCCACCAGGACGCCGCCGAGGAGCTCTCCCTCGACATGACCGGGCGGGCCGCCGGGCTGGAGGTGGTGCGGCGGGAGACGGGCGGGGGCACCGTCTACGTGGACCCGGACCAGTGGGTCTACGCCTTCATCGTGCCCCGCGACTGGATGCGCGGGCGCCCCACGGACCTCTACGGGCGGGTGCTGCCCGCCGTGGAGGCCACCTTCGCCCGATTCGGGCTGAACGTGGAGAACCGGACCCGCAACGACCTGTGGTGCGGGGACCGGAAGATCGGCGGCACCGGCATGGCCACCCTGGGCAACGCCCTGGTGCTGGTGGGCAGCTTCATGCTCCGCTTCCCCGCCGCCCGCTTCGCCGCCGCCGTGAACTGCCCGTCGCCGTCCTACAGGCGCTTCCTGGCCGCCGGCCTGGGGGAGGGCATGGGGGCGTGGGCGGATCTCGCCACCCCGCCCGCCGCCAATGTCCTGAAAAACGCCTTCCGCCACGCCGTGGCCGGGACGCTGGGGTGGGTGGTGGCCCCGGACGCCTGCACCGCCGGGGAGGCCCGGGCCATCAGCGAGGCCGACGAGGAGCTGCGGGATCCGGACTGGCGCTGGGAGCCCTTGGGCCGCCGGGCGGTGCGGGAGGGCATCAAGCTCAAGGGCGATGCCTTCCTCACCGAGCGGCGCGTTCCGGGCCTGGGCCGGGTGACGGTGCAGACGGAGGACGGCCGGATTCGCCGCCTCGACCTCGAAGGGGTGGATCCGGCGCGCAGCGCCGCCTGCGCCGGGCTGCCCCCGAACCCGGCGCTGCTGGCCGCCCGGCTGGGGGGCGAGCGGGCCATGGAATGGGCCGAGGCGGTGGCCGCTACCGCCGTGCGGGACGAGCACGAGGCCGCCCGGCCCGCCAGGGATAGCGCCTAGAGCTCCAGCACGCCGAGGACATCCAGTTGGGGAATCAGCCCTCCTGGAGATGAACCCTGTGGGAGCGGTCCGTGACCGCTCCCACAGGGGATTGCCAGGGGGCTCAATGGGCAGGATTCCCAGGGACAGGCGGACCCAATACCAAGGAAGCACAACCATGAGCGAACCGACCATCAGCCGGCGCCTGCAGCCCGGTTTCATCATCGTCACCACCGACGACGCCATCGCCCGGGAGCTCAAGGAGGCGGCCGGGGAGGACTGGCAGGTGGAAGTGGTCCCGGCCATCGAGGACGCCGGGGAGTGGAACGAGATCCTGCTGTACCGCTTCATCCTCCTCGACCTGGAGCAGGGCGCCGGCGACCCCGTGGAGCAGCTGCAGCGGATCCGCCGGGAGTACATGATCAACACGCCCGTCCTGGCCTTCGGCGGCGACAAGGCCACCTGGGACCGGGTGCGCCCGGAGGGCGCCGACCGCCTGTTCGAGCGGGGCGAGATCACCAGCAAGCTGCCGGAGTTCATGGAGGCGCTGGGCTGGTGAGGTAGGCGCGGAGCCTCTGCCGCCGAAGGAAGGTGTAGGAGCGGCCTCCTGGCCGCGACCGTCGTGGCGTGCCCCGAGTGGTCGCGGCGGGGGCCGCCGCTCCTACGGGGTTCCCCTGCCAAGGTCATTGTAGGAGCGACGGCCCCCGTAGCGACCCGGCTGGTTCCGATAACCAGGTCGCGGCCGGGAGGCCGCTCCTACAGGGGGCGGAAACACTTCCCGTAAACAAAAAAGGCCCCGGATCGCTCCGGGGCCTTTTCGCGAAAGAAAGCGTGCCCTAGTGGTGCGGGGGCACCTCTTCCTTGGTGTCCCGCTTCTCCCGCTCCCAGATGTGCACGGTGTACTCGCGGGTCTCCTTCTCGCCGTTGCCCTCAACGGTCAGGAAGGCGGCCCGGGCGCCCGGGGTGTCGAACTTGGTGGTGCAGGTGAACACGCCCGGGAGGCTTACCGTTTCCTCGCACACGACCTGGTTCTCGACCTCCAGCCGGGCGGTGGCGGTGCCGGAGCCGTTGAGGCGGACCTTGAACCGGTAGTCCTCGCCGGGGGCCTTCCGGTAGTTGTCCGGATCGCGGAACTTGTTGTACTCCAGGCCGTTGATGTTGACCTGCTTGATCAGATTCTGGCTCATGCCGCCCTCCGTGGCTATGCATCCAACGGCAATGAAAGGAAAAGGAACGCTCGAACCGCCCGTTGTGCGGCCGGACCGGCCCGCGGGGCGCGGACCGCCTGAATTCTGGACGGTGAAATTATACCGGTCAGCATTGCGCGCGCGAATAAGCTTTTGTAATGGGCGCGCGGATATGCTTTATTTCCGCGCCGAATTTCGCTCCTCGCCTTGAGGATCTTGATGATGGATAATAGGGGGCTGTTCATGGAATGCCCCCCACATTCCCACGGAGTGGACCGATTCGTACCGAGGCCAGTTTTTCCCAGCTAGATTCCGAGCTCCGCGGCCGGGTGAAGACCCTGGGCCGCATGCTCGGGAACGTTCTCAAGACCCAGGCCGGCGGCGAGGTGTTCGAGGCCGTCGAATACCTGCGGAAAGGCTATATCCAGCTGCGCCAGGAGGACAACACCGCCCTCCGCGATCAGCTGGCCGCCTTCATCAAGGACCTGGACCCCGACACCCTCACCTACGTGATCCGGGCCTTCTCCGCCTATTTCCGGCTCACCAACGTGGCCGAGGAGGCCCACACCCACCGCCTGCGCTACCAGACGGAGCAGGAAGGGGAGTCGTGGGAGAACAGCTTCGAGGACGTGTTGGGCCGGCTCAAGGCGAAGGGCCTCACCCCGGAGCAGTGCGGGGAGCTGCTGCACCACCTCGACATCTCGCCGGTGATCACCGCCCACCCCACCGAGGCCACCCGCCGCACCCTGCTGGAGGGCCAGCGGCGCATGTTCCTCAAGGTGAAGACCCTCGACGATAACCGCCTGCCGCCCGCCGAGCGCCAGCGGCTGGAGCGGGATCTGGGCGTGGACATCCAGATCCTGTGGAAGACCGACGAGGTGCGGGTGCGCCGGCCGCAGGTGGAGGACGAGATCGAGAACGGCCTCTACTACTTCCGGGAGAGCCTGTTCCTCGCCATCCCGCGGGTCTACCGCAAGCTGGAGCAGGCCCTGGAGGCGGTCTACGGCGACGAGGCCCCCCCGGTGCCGCCCATCATGCGCTTCGGCTCGTGGATCGGCGGCGACCGCGACGGCAACCCCTACGTGGCCGCCGACACCACCGCCTGGGCCCTGCGCACCCACAAGCGCGAGACCCTGTCCTGCTACATCAACCGGGTCGAGCAGCTGCACCACATCCTGTCCCACTCCGACCGCTTCGGCCGGCCCTCGGAGGAGTTCTACGAGCGCCTCGAGCACGACCGGCGCTGCTTCCCCGAGCTGGCCCGCCACCTGCAGCAGCGCTACTTCCATGAGCCCTACCGGCAGAAGCTGCGCTTCATGCGGGAGCGGCTCATGCGGGCCCACGCCGCCAACGAGGCGCGGCTCTCCGGCGGCATCCCGGGGGCGGAGTGCGACTACGCCTACACCGGCGAGGAGGAGATGCTCGCCGACCTGCGCAGCATCGCCGACTCCCTGGCCAGCCACGGCGACTACGCCGTGGGCGAGCGGGAGCTGAAGGACCTGCGGCGGATCGTGGAGACCTTCGGCTTCTTCCTGGCGCGCCTCGACGTGCGCGAGGAGTCCAGCCGCCACACCATGGCCGTGTCGGAGGTGCTGACCGCCCGCGGCGACCTGGAGCGGCCCTACGAAGAGCTCTCCGAGGAGGAGCGGGTGGCGCTGCTCACCGGGGAGATCGCCGAGCGCACCGACCTGGTGCCGCGCGGGGTGGAGCTCTCCCCCGAGACCCGGGGCGTGCTCGACGTCTTCCGGGTCATGGCCGAGATGCAGGGCGAGATCAGCCCGCAGGCCTTCGGCAGCTACATCATCTCCATGACCCGCAGCGCCAGCCACGTGCTGGAGGTGCTGTGGCTGGCCAAGACCGCCGGCCTGCTGGGGCGCAACAGCGACGGCACGTGGTTCAACGGCATCTCGGTGGCGCCGCTGTTCGAAACCATCGAGGACTTGGAGCACATCCAGAAGGTCATGACCGGCCTGCTGGAGAGCCCGGTCTACCGCAGCCTGCTCGCCGCCATGGGCGACGAGCAGGAGGTCATGATCGGCTACTCCGACTCCTGCAAGGACGGCGGCATCGTCTCCTCCTCCTGGGCCCTCTACCAGGCCCAGCGCCAGGTCACGGACCTGGGCCAGGAGTACGGCGTCACCGTGCGCATCTTCCACGGCCGCGGCGGCACCGTGGCGCGGGGCGGCGCCCCCACGCACAAGGCCATCCGCGCCCAGCCCCCCGGGACCGTGCAGGGCGGCATCAAGATCACCGAACAGGGCGAGGTGCTCTCCAGCAAGTACGCCAACCTGGAGACGGCGGTCTACGAGCTGACCGTCATGGCCTCCGGGGCCCTCGAGGCCAGCCGCGGCACGGTGCAGGAGATGCCCGGCGACCGCCAGGACTACCTGGACGCCTTCGCCGAGCTGGCCGAGGGCGGCGAGCGCGCCTACCGGAACCTGACCCGCAACACCCCCGGCTTCCTGGACTACTTCTACGAGGCCACGCCCCTGGACGGCATCAGCCGCCTGAACATCGGCTCCCGGCCCAGCCACCGGGCCAAGGAGGACCGCTCCCTGGAGTCCATCCGGGCCATCGCCTGGGTGTTCAGCTGGAGCCAGAGCCGCCACACCCTGCCGGCGTGGTACGGCCTGGGTACGGCCCTGGAGGAGTTCATCGGCGACAGCGACGACCGCCTGGCCATGCTCCAGCGCATGTACCGGGAGTGGCCGTTCTTCAACACCTTTCTGTCCAACATCCAGATGTCTCTGTCCAAGGCCAACATGGACATCGCCGCGCAGTACGCCTCCCTGGCCCACGACCGGGAGGGCGCCCAGGAGATCTTCGCCAAGATCCGGGCGGAGTACGACCGCACCCGGGATCTGGTGCTGAAGGTGGCGCAACTGAACGGCCTGCTGGAGGAGACGCCCATGCTGGCGCGCTCCATCCAGCGGCGGGACCCCTACATCGACCCGCTGAACCACATCCAGCTGATGCTCCTGCGGCGCTACCAGAACGAGGACCTCTCCGAGGAGGAGAACCAGCGCTGGCTGGGGCTCCTGCTGCGCACCATCAACGGCGTCGCCGCCGGGCAGCGGAATACGGGATGAGGCGGGCGCCGGACCGGCAGCGCGGGTGGCGGGCGGGGGCCCTGGCGGGCCTCGCCGCCGCCCTGCTCCTCGCCGCCTGCGCCGGCCAGGAAGGCCCCGAGCCCAACCCCCTGGGCCCCGATTTCCCGGGGAGCGTGGAGCCGGAAGCGGTGTGGAGCTACCTGCAGGGCTCGGAGTACCGGCGCTTCTGGCTCCCCGAATCGGTGGTGAACCCCGGCATCCACGCCGGGCGGGACCCGCACGGGCCGCTGGTGGACACCTTCGTGAACCGGGCCGTGGACAGCGGCCGCCCCCTGGGCAAGGAGCCCCTGCCAACGGGGTCGGTGATCGTCCTGGAGAGCCACACCAACGAGCCCCACGTCCACGCCATCGACGTCATGATCAAGGTGGAGGGCCACAACCCCGCCACCAACGACTGGGGTTTCCTGCGCTTCAGCCCCGGCGGCGGGGTGAAGGTGTCCGACGCGGAGGCGCGGCGCCAGGCGCGGGAGGAGAACCGCGGCTGCATCCACTGCCACGCCCGCACCGAGGAAACCGACTTCCTCTTCGAGCCGCGTCTGGCCCGCTAGCGCCGGCCGGCCGGTCCCTACGGCCCCGATTCCCCTCCCGCCCGCTTCGCACCGTCCTTCCGGGCCTACTACAATGAGCGCGTTCCCCGGGACCGCCGGGACGTCCCCCGGCCCGCACGCCAGGAGCAGGAACATGGCCGCATCCCCCGGTCTGCCGCCGGGCGCCGCCCACGAGCTGGAGCTGCTGTTCGGCCCCGAGCGGTGCCACACGGACCCGGACACCCTCGCCATCTACGCCACCGACGACACGCCGCGCAGTGTGCCGCCGGCCGGCGTGGTGTTCCCGGCCACCACCGAGGAGGTGGCGGCGGTGGTGCGCACCGCCCACCGCCACGGGGTGCCGGTGGTGGCGCGCGGCGCCGGCTCCGGAAACGTGGGCGGGGCGCTGCCCGTGCCCGGGGCGCTGGTGGTGTCCTTCGAGTGCATGGACGCCATCCTGGAGGTGGACCCGGCCAACCGGCTCCTGCGCGCCCAGCCCGGCGTCACCAACCAGCAGGTGCAGGAGGCCGCCGCCGCGCACGGCCTGTTCTGGCCCCCGGACCCCGGCAGCTCCCCCTACTGCCAGGTGGGCGGCAACATCGCCATGAACAGCGCGGGGCCGGGCGCCGTGAAGCGCGGCGTCACCCGCGACTGGGTGCTGGGCCTGGAGGCGGTGACGGGCACCGGCGAGGTGCTGCGCGCCGGCGCGCGCACCACCAAGGGCGTGGTGGGCTACGACCTCACCCGGTTGCTCATCGGCTCGGAGGGCACCCTGGGCCTGGTCACCGAGGCCACCCTGCGCCTGTGGCCGCGCCCGACCACCAAGCGCACCGCCCGCGCCGCCTTCGCCAGCGTCGCCGACGCGGGCGAGGCCGTGCAGCGCATCATGGCCGGCGGCGCCGTGCCCTCCGCGCTGGAGTTCATGGACAGCCTCGCCATCGACGCCCTGCGCCGCGGCGGCTTCGGGGCCGACCTGCCCGACGGCACCGGCGCGGTGCTCATGGTGGAGGCCGACGGCCCCGAGGCGGCGGTTGCGGAGGATTTCGCCGACCTCACCGGGCGCCTGGAGGGCCCGGGCCTGCTGGAGGTGCGGACCGGCGCCTCCGCCGAGGAGATCAAGGAGCTGTGGAAGGCCCGCAAGTCCCTGTCCCGGGCGGTGAAGCGCCTGGCGCCGTTGAAGATCAACGAGGACGTGGTGGTGCCGGTCACCGCCCTGGCCGCGTTCATCGGCCGGCTGGAAGGCCTGGCGTCGGAGTTCGGCCTGCCCATCGTCAACTTCGGCCACGCCGGTAACGGCAACATCCATGTCAATCTCATGGTGCACCCCGACGATCCCGACGAGAGGGCCCGCGCCCGCGCCTGCCTGAGCCGCGTGTTCGACACCGTGCTGGAGCTGGGCGGCACCCTGTCCGGCGAGCACGGCGTGGGCTCCGAGAAGGCCCCGTTCGTCGCTCGCGAGCTGGACGCCACCAGCCGCGCGCTGCACAACCAGATCAAGGCCGCCTTCGACCCCAAGGGCATCCTCAACCCCGGCAAGGCGTTCTAACGGCTTGAACCGCCAAGGACACCAAGGAACGCCAAAAAAACAGCCAGGATTTGGTAGGAGCGACGGCCCCCGTCGCGACCGGGTTGGGAGGCCGCCGCGGTGGTCGCGACCGGGACGGTCGCTCCTACGGGCTGGATCCCTCGATGATTGTTCGGTCAGCAAACTGCCTCGTCACCCCGACCATGAGGACATGGGGAAGGAATGAGAAACCGACGCCGTTCTCCGCGCCCCCTGCGTCTCTGCGGTTGGCCCGCCGTTAAGCAGCCATGACCGAACCCTTCCGCTTCCTCCACCTCGCCGACCTGCACCTGGACACCGCCTTCCGGGGGCGGGATGAAGCCGTGCGCGAGGCCCTGCGGAAGGCCACGCGGGACGCCTTTGAGGCGGCGGTGGACACGGCCATCGAGCGCGGCGCGCACGCGGTGCTGCTAGCCGGGGACGTCTTCGACGGCGAGCTGCTCACCTTCGCCACCGAGCGCTACTTGCTGGACGGCTGCCGCCGCCTGGGCGAGGCCGGGGTCACCGTGGTGCTCTGCACCGGCAACCACGACCCCGGCGGCGCCAGCCACCGCACCCGCGCCCTGGACTGGCCGGACAACGTCCGGCTCGCCTACGGCGCCCAGCCCGTCACCGTGGACATCCCGGGCGCCGACGGCGCCCCGGTGGGGCGGGTGGTAGCCGCCGGCCACGCCAAGGCCCGCGAGGACCGCAATCTGGCGGCCTCCTTCCCCGCCCAGAACGGCGACCTGCCCACCGTGGGCCTGCTGCACACCCAGGTGGTGGGCGCCGACTCCGCCGAGAACCACGACACCTACGCCCCCAGCGAGCCCGGCGACTTCGACAAGCCGGGCTACCACTACTGGGCCCTCGGCCACATCCACAAGCGCCAGGCGGTCCGCGAGGATCCCCCGGTGTGGTACCCCGGCAACCTCCAGGGCCGCCATCCCCGCGAGGCCGGCCCCAAGGGCGGCAACTGGGTGGAGATCCCCGCCTTCGGCCTGGCCCAGGTGGCGTTCGTGCCGCTGGCGCCGCTCACTTGGCAGACCGTGGCGGTGGAGGACCCCGGCGGCGAGAGCTTCGACGCCCTGGTGGCGGACCTGGCCGCGCGGGTGCCCGAGCCGGAGGCGGAGCAGCGGGTGGTGCGCCTGGAGCTGTCCGGGCCCCATCCCCTGGCCGGCGAGCTGACCCTGGAGGAAAACCGCCGCGAGCTGGAGGAGCAGCTCGCCGACCGCCTCGACGCCCTGGCGGTGGAGGTGCGCGACCGCGGCCTGCACCGCCCCGTGGACCTGGAGGGGCTGCGCGACAGCCCCTCGCCCTTGGCCACCGCCCTGGAGCTGCTGGAGCGGGCCGGGGCGGACGACGACCTGCTCGACGCCCTCGCCCCGGAGGAGCTGAGCCCCGCCGCGCCCGCCGACGCCGAGGCGCGCCGCGCCTACCTGCGGGAGCTGCTCGCCGACCTGGAGCCGGAGCTGGTGGACCGCCTGGTGCGGCCGGAGGGCCGCGAATGAAGGTCTGCTCCCTCGACTTGGCCGCCTTCGGCGCCTTCCTCGACCGGCGCCTGGAGCTCCCCGACGCCGCCGTGGTGGTGGGGCCCAACGAGGCGGGCAAGACCACCCTGTTCAACGCCCTCACCACCACCCTCTACGGCTTCGAGCCCGCCAACGAGGCCCAATTTCCCTACACCCCCCGGGCCGGGCGCCGGCCCGAGCTGGAGGCGGACCTCCTCCTCGACGGCGGCGCCACCGCCCACGTGCGCCGGCGGCTCCTGGCCAGTCCGGACGCCCAGTGGGAGGCCGACGGCGACCGGGAGGAGCTGCGCAACCGGCCCCTGCCGGTGGCCGACCACGTGGATCGCCGCCTCTACAAGGCCGTTTACGCCCTCACCATCGAGGACATGCAGGCCCTGGAAGGGGAGGCCTTCGCCCGCGTGGAGCAGCGCCTGCTCGGCGAGCTGGGCAACTCCTGGCAGCGCCCGGCGCGGGAGGTGGCCGAGGAGCTGGACGAAGAGGCCAAGCGCCAGTGGCGCCGCGACAAGCGCGGCAAGAACCGCTACCGCGAGCTGCAGAAGGAGCAGACGGAGGAGCGCAAGGCCCTCAAGGAGGCCCGGGCGCGGCAGGAGGAGCTGCGCGGCCAGGAGGCGCGGCGCACGGAGCTGGCGGGCCGCCTGGAGACGCTGAACGCCGAGCGCGCCACGCTGGAGGACCGCATCCGCCGCAGCGAGGAGGTGGGCCAGCTCCGCCGCGACCTGGCCCGCCTGGACCGGCTGGCGGAGCGCCTGGGCGACCCGGAGGCGGTGCGCCGGCTGGGCGAGGACCCCCGGCGCGACTGGCGCGAGCTGGAGCAGCGCGCCGAGGATCTGGAGGCGCGGGCCCGCGAGCAGGCCGAGGCGGTGGGCAAGCAGCGCGCCCGCCGGGACCAAGTGACCGCCGCCGACCGGACCCTGGTGGCCGACACCGAGGCCGCCGGCGTCACCGCGGCCGCGGCCCAGGCGAAGGAAGTCGCCGACGCCCGCGACCGCGCCGGCCGGGCCGAGGAGCAGGCCCGCGCCGAGCTGCGGGAGAAGGCGGAGGCGGCCCTGGCCGGCCCCTGGGAGGACGCCCACGGCGAGGTCCTGGATCGGATCACCCCCGCCGAGCTGCGCGATCGCGCCGCCGCCGCGGCGAGCGCCGCCGAGGAGGCCCGCGAGAAACAGCGCCGCCTGGAGGAGGAACGCCCGCCGGCGGTGGGCGCCCGGCTCCCCGGGATCTACCTGGTGGCTCCCCTGGCGCTGGCCGTGGTCCTGGTGCTGGCGGGGGTCCTCTGGTGGCCGCTCTGGGCCCTGGCGGGCTTCCTGGGGCTGGTGGCCCTTGGGGCGGGCGCCTGGAACCTCTACGCCGGGCAGGTGGGCCGCCAGGCCCGGGCCGACCACGACGAGCGGCGGGCGGCGCGGGAGCGGGAGCGCGACGACGCCGAGCGGCGCAGGCGGGAGGCGGTAGGGCAGGTGGCCCGCCTGCTGGACGGCCTGCCCCTGCCGGAGGGCGCCCGCGCCGAGCCGGGCCCGGACCTGGCCGGGCGCATCGAGGCCCTGCGCGGCGCCTGGCAGCGGTACCGCCAGGCCCGGAACGACCTGGCGGAGCGCCAGCGGGCCCTGCGCGAGCAGCGGCAAGGCGTCCGCGCCGTGCTGGCCCGCCATGGCCTGGATCCCGGGGAGGAGGGCGACCTCTCCGCCGCCCCCCAGGCCCTGGACCAGCGCCTGCAGACGGCCCGGGAGCGGGTTCGGGACGCCGAGCAGGCCGAGGCGGAGCTGGCCACCCTGACCCAGCGCTGCCGCGACCTGGCCGGCGACCTCGGCGCCCTGGCCGCCGCCCGCCGCGACCTCGCCGCCCGTGTAGACGCTGCCGTCCCCGGCCCGGGGCCGGCCGCCGAGCGGCTGGAGCAGGCGGCCCAGCGGGCCGCCGACCTGCGGCAGTGGGAGGCGGACTGGCGCAGCCTGCGCGAGCGCTATCCGGAGGTGACCGACCCCCGCGCGCGGGTGGCCGAGGCCGGCGCGGACCTGCTGGAAGGCGCCGAGCTGGAGCAGGCCAAGGAGCGCCGCGATCTCCTCGAAGGCGAGGTGGGGGAGGTGCGCGAGGAGCTGGCGCGGCTGGACCGGGACCTGGAGAAGGGCCGGGAGGTCCAGGACGTGGGCCTCATCCAGGGCCGCATCGCCGAGCTGGAGGCGGAGATGGAGGAGGCCGGGCGGGCCCACGACCGCCTGCGCGTGCTGGAGCGGCTGGTGCGCGAAGCGGACCGCCGCTTCCGCGAGGCCCACCAGCCGGACGTCCTGCGGCGGGCGAGCGCTTACCTCGCCGACGTCACGGGCGGCCGCTACACCCAGCTCCTTATGGAGGAGGGCGGCGGCGACGGCGCCCTGCTGGTGCGGGACGCCGGCGGCACCCTGCGCGGCGTGGACGGCGAGTCCGCCGAGCTGTCGCGCGGCACCCGCGACCAGGTGTTCCTGGCCCTGCGCCTGGCGGTGGCCGACCACCTGGACGCCGGCCACGAGCGCCTGCCGCTGTTGCTCGACGAGGTGTTCGTGCACTGGGACGCCGAGCGCCAGGAGGCGGGCCTGCGGGGCCTGCAGCGCATGGCCGGCGACCGCCAGCTGGTGCTGTTCACCTGCCACCGGGAGTTCGGCGAGCGCATGGCCCGCCTGCTCGGCACCGAGCCGCTGTCCCTGCCCGGGCCCACGGCGGAGGTGTAGGAGCAGGCTCCAGCTCGCGACCTGTTCGAGCAAACGCGCGAAAACGGTCGCGGCCGGGAGGCCGCTCCTACAAGGGCCCCATACGCCGTTGTAGGAGCGACGGCCCCCGTCGCGACCTACCCAATGGGTCTCGCGGGCCCTGAACCCCGAAGGGCCGGGAAAGACCGGTCAGCCGTTGCGCAATCGCGGCCGGGAGGCCGCTCCTACACGAGGGCTTGGAGGCGAGGCAGGCCGACGAGAACGGGGGCTGCTTCGAGTGGTCGCGGCGTGGACGCCGCTCCTACGGGGGTCCCCTGCCAATCGAGGTCGGTAGGAGCGGCCTCCCGGCCGCGACCCCCCGATACCCATCCACCCCCTCGGTAGCCGTAGGAGCCCGCTTCATCGGGCGAGCCGGTTGGGGGCCATGGTCCGTCGGGGTGCGCCCACTGAAGTGGGCTCCTACCGGGAGGCCCGAACGGGGAGGTCCCAAAACGTAAAAGCCCGCCCCGGAAGGGGCGGGCTTGGAGGGACCCGGTCGTGTGGCTCAGGCCATTCCGGCCTGGCGGACCATGCTGCGGCGGCGCCAGCGGCGCAGGGTGTGGACGCGCCACAACCACATGAAGCCCATGTAGCTGAGGACCGCCGCCGGGATGGCCAGGATCAGGCTGCCGAGCCACAGGTAGGTGGACTGCTGGATGAACACCTGCAGGTAGGGCGCCAGGTTGGCCAGCAGCTCCGCGGGGAAATGGTCCCGCAGCAGCAGGGCGCCCAGCCGGTTGAAGCCCCAGTACAGCAGGGGCGTGGTCAGCGGGTTGCTGACCCAGAGGGCGACGAAGGCCAGCGGGAAGTTCACCCGGAAGCCGATGGCGCCGAACAGCACCAGCGGCGTCTGGAAGCCCACAGTGGGCGTCAGGCCCACGAATAGGCCGAGGGCGATGCCCCCGGCCAGGGCACGCCGGTGCAGGCTCCAGACGCCCTTGCGGGCCGTCAGCCAGCCGAAAAGCCGGCTCCCGCCCATCCGCTCACGCAGCCCGTGCTCGGAGGGCATCCATTTCTTCAGCGATTTGCGCACTTCCCGTCCTTCTCCGGGATGTGTGGGGGATCAGAAGCGGTCGACGTAGGCTTCGTAGCCGGTAACGATCAGGCGGTAGAGCTCCTCGCCGATCTGGATGTGGCCCCCTTCCGGGGCCCCGATCTGGATGGTGGCGCTGCCGCTGTTGGACATGCCGGCGATGCCGAACCTGCCCTCGGCGATCAGGGCGTCGAGGATCTCCTGGAGCTCCTCCCGCGGCGCGTCTCCGGTCTTGTCGGTTAAGGTCACTTCGCGGCCCTGATAGGTGCCGGTAACCACCTGCTCGGTTGCTGCGCTTTCTTCTGCCACTGTGCGCCTCCCGGGTGGCGGGCCGTCAACGGGTCGGTTACTTCGACGCGCTGGCGTCCTTGTTGTTCCTGCATTTGAGCATGGTCCAGTAGCCGAACAGGTTGACCCGCCGCTGCTCGACCACGTCGAGATCGGTCTCCTCCACCAGTTCCCGCTGCCGCATGTTGGGCCGCCAGCCCAGGGCGCTCGACAGCGGCGCCAGGGCCCGCTCCAGGCGGCCCATCACCGGGTTCTCCGACTGGAAGTGGTTAACGATCACCAGCTCGCCGTCCGGCTTGCAGACCCGGCGCATCTCGTCCACGCAGCGCTTCGGGTTGGGCACCACGGTCACGACGTAAGCGGCCACCACCACGTCGAAGCTGTCGTCCTCGAAGGTGGTCTCCTCGGCGTCCATCACCTCCAGCAGCTTCACGTTGTCGAGGTGCTCGCTCACCTTCTTCTCCCGAGCCTTCTCCAGCATGGGCTCGGAGATGTCGATGCCGTAGACCTCCACGTCGCGCGGATACAGCGGGAGGGAGAGGCCCGTGCCCACGCCCATCTCCAGCACCTTCTCGCCCGGGTTCAGGTCGAGGTGGTCCAGAACCGCCTTGCGGCCGGGGTGGAAGATGGCCCCGAAAACGGTGTCGTAGACGCCGGCGAGGCGCTGGTAGGCCTTTTCGACGGAGCTCAGGTCCATGGCCGGGGAGGGTCCTCTCGTCTTGGCGGATCGGCCGGGGGCTCCCCGTTCGGAACCCCCCGGCGAAAACCGTTGTACGATGCCAGATCCCGCACGATCCCGGCAAGCCGGGAAAAAGGGGACTTATAGGGGCAAGTATGGAGGGCGCTGGGGGAATCCATTACAATGCCCGCCGGTGCGGCGCACCCGGCCACACCGCCCGCGAACCAGTCACGCAAAAAGGGGCCTTGCATGCAGCGCATCCTTGCCACCCTGGTCCTCGGTGCGAGCCTCCTGCTCGCCTACCCCACCGAGAGCAAGGCGGCCAGCTACGTCGCCCAGGACGTCTGGTACAGCACCCTCTACGGGGCCGCCATCGGCGGCGTCAGCGGCACCGGGGTCATGCTCCTCACCGACGACCCCCTGGGCAACACCGACTACATCGTCACCGGGGTGGGCATCGGCATCATCTCCGGCATGCTCTACGGCATCTACTCCTACGCCGCCGCGCCCAGCTACGGCGCCCTCGCCAACGTGGACGCCAGCGGCACCACCCATTACGCCATGCCCATGCCCGAGCCCTACATCAACCGCTTCAGCGGCGGCGAGCAAGTGGAAGTGGGCGTGCGCATGGACCTGATCCGGGGGCGGTTCTAGCAAGGCCCGCCCGCCCCCGCCTGGGGGCGGGTACCCGATGGGGGGAATTGGTCGGGCCCCGCGCATCCCGTAGAATTCCCCCCTCGATCCGCCACGGCGCGGACTGCTCCGCCCGGAATCCCGACCAAAATGGTCGGTCCAAAGGGGCGAACCCGAACACCCAACGGCCCGGCCGCCGGGACCGAACCCACGGAAAGCAGCCATGAGCGACGAACAAGCGACCGTAGCGGAACGATTCGAGCGCAGCGACGAGGCCCTGCGGGACTGGGAGCGCCGCATCAACGCCGGGGAAGAGGTGGACGTCTGGGACACCACCAACGCCGGCATCGGGATCATCAAGGACCTCATCAAGGCCTACCTGGAGGTGCTCGACCGCGACTGGGAAGGCACCGAGGACGACCTCCTGGCCCTGTGGAAGGTGGCGGTGAAGAAGAACCCCAGCCTCAACACCATCCGCGACAACTGCCGCGAGCTCATCTACTACTACAACTGCGTGGACATGGACCGGCGCGACGCCCTGCCGGAGAACGCCCACAAGCAGGCCGTCCGCACCGCCCGCCACGTCTACCTCTACCTGCGCACCCGCGCCGAGGAAGCCGGCGCCCTTGAAAAGTATCAGGGACTCGGGGCAGGCTAAGCCGAACCAAGCCCCCGTACGAAGTAGGGGAAACGGGCGCAAGGAGCGGGGCGAAACCGGCCGGCGAAAGGGGCGGGAATTGACCTCTGGCCAATCCCTTGGCAGACTTCTGCGCTTCTCGACGACTGTCGGGCCGTTAGCTCAGTTGGCAGAGCAGCTGACTTTTAATCAGCGGGTCGCAGGTTCGACTCCTGCACGGCCCACCAAATAAATCAAGGCTCTAGGCCATTTGGTCTAGGGCCTTTTTGTTTGTTGGTCCGAATTGGGTACGAAAATATACGAGTCCGAATGCTCGATATTGACCAATAATTCTGAAGCTTAGCGGTAGTCCCAAGGTGGTGACCTAAGGAAAGTTTAGGGTATAGTAAGGGGGTTCCTGTATATCACTTCCCAAAAACCAAGGAGGGGTAAATGCGCCAACTTGCCCTTTTAGTAACTTTATTATCTCTTTCCCTTTACCCTGCAATAGCTCTATCAGGACCTTTTGGAATTGAAATGGGGATGTCGATAGATAAACTAAATACGGCTGATATGAAAAGTCAAGGGATGATTGATTTAGAAAACCCGCCAAAGCCACACCCCAAATTAAAACACTATACAGTAATGCATACGAAAGAGACTGGTGTTTGCCTTGTAAATGCATTGACAGGGCTAGTTCGTAATGACAAATATGGAAAGGATATTAAAAGGCTATTTAAAAAGCTTAAGGGTCAATTAGAAGGAAAGTATGGGGATTTCGAGGATTTACAATATATGGATCCAGATGGGTTGTGGGATGAAAGAGATGAATGGATGATGTCAATTAATAAGGGGGAAAGGCAATATGCTTCTATAAAAGAAAACTTAAAAGGGGATATAGAATATATAGATATGCAAGTGTTAGCTTCTGGCCCTAGTGCGGGAGCGATAAAGATAATGTATAAGTTCTCCAATTTCGAAGAGTGTGATAAAGTTATTTCTGAATCTAGTGCTTCTACATTATAGCAAAAAATAACCCACGTTTGGTGCGCGGGGGCGCAGCAAAAACCATGCCCCTCCCCATTTGGGGCGGCATGGTGCCCCCCGGTTAGATTCCTTTGGCCTTCCCTGGTACTTCCCTTCCTGCTTCGCCTTCTCGATCCCTTGCCGCTGCCGTTCCCTCCGTTGCTCGTAATCTTTCCGGGCAATAGCCGCCATCATGTCCAGCATCATGCCGTTAATGGCGTCCTGCATTCGGGAAGTAAACTCGTCGCTAGTATCGGCTTCCTGTAAGGCCCTATGACTAGTCGGAAAATCCAAGGCGACCACCTGTAGGCCCTTAGCCTCAATCTCCGCTCTGAGGGCTTTCCAGGCAGTCGCAGGAAGGCGAGGAAGCCTATCCACAGACTCAACTAGCTGTGGGGTTTAAATAGATTATCCACGGGTTTCAACCCAGTAACGCTGTAGGTGGGAAACTGCAGCAACCTGGGAGAAACACCGTGGACGTCCACCAAAATGCCCGGCATACGCCAGCAGGTCGAGAGGTATGGGTCCGACGCGTCCTGGAAACGGGACGTAGTTTTCGGTCGGTAGCTGCCGAAGTCGGGGTCTGCACCAGGACCGTGCGGAAATGGGTACGGCGGTATCAGGCAGAGGGCCAGTCCGGCCTAAAGGATCGCTCCTGTAGGCCGCGCCGGAGTCCGGGGGCGACGGCTCCGGGCCGGATCTAGCGACTCGTGCGGCTGCGCCGCCTTGGCTGGACCGGCAAGCGCATTGCCCAAACCTGCGGGGTCTCTCGGGCCACGGTGTCCCGGATTCTCCGGCTGCGGAAGCTGAGCCGGGCGCGGGACCTGGTGCCGAAGCGGCCGGCGAATCGCTATGAGCACGAAGCACCAGGCGACCTGGTGCACCTGGAAATCAAGAAGCTCGGACGCTTCGAGCGCCCCGGCCATCGGGTGACGGGGGAGCGCTAGCAGAGCTCGCCGGGCGCCGGCTGGGAGTATGTCCACGTGGCCGTGGATGATGCCTCGCGGCTTAGCTACGCGGCTGGGCAAAGCCCGATGAGCGCCAGGAGACGGCCGAGCAATTCCTTCGGGAGGCACTGGCCTATTTCCGCCGCCACGGCATCTACCACGTGCACCGGGTGTTTACGGACAATGGCAGCTGTTACCGCTCCAGGCGCTTCCGGCGGGTGTGCCGCGGCATGGGCATCCAACAGGGCTTCACCAAGCCCTATTCGCCACAGACGAATGGCAAGGCGGAGCGCTTCATCCAGACCGCGTTGAACGAGTGGGCCTATGCTGCGGAGTACTGCTCTTCCGAACAGCAGCCGCAAACAGCTGCCCGAGTGGCTCAAGGAGTACAACTGGCTACGGCCACATGGAAGTCTGAACGATCGGCCACCAGTCAGCGTTCTGGGGTAACCGGGGACAACCTCTTGCTACAGCACACCTAGAAACCAAGCTAATTCCCAGTAGAGCTTCCTAGCTCCTCCAACCGCCGGATAAGCACCCGCAAATCGCTCTCCAGGTTGCTGCGGATGGCCCAGGGGCCGATGACCGGTGGGACCCAGAATTCCGGCACCATGCGGGTGCGGAAGCGGATGCGGGTGCCTTCGGTGACCGCCGCCAGCTCCCAGCGGGTGCTGCCCGACTCGACCTCGGAGGCCTCCGGGACCACGCGGCTCTCGATAGTGCGCTGGTGGCGGGTGGTGATCTCCTCGATGCGCTCCATCTGCCGGCAGAAGAAGGCCACGCACGATTCCAGGACGGTGCGCACCCGTTCCATGCCCCCCGCCATGCCGAGCCGTTCCGCCTCGATGATGCTGGGGTTTAGTTGCTCCAGCCGGTCGTAGTCGGTGAGCAGGGCGAAGACCCGGTCGGGGGGTGCTTCCACCACGGCCTCGAACTGCACCGTGTAGGCTCGCCCGTCCTGCTCCACGTCCAGGTGGCGGACGGTCTCGGCGGAGGCGGTGGCGACCAGGCCCAACAGGGCCAGGAGGAGGATTAGCCCGAGTGCCCTGCCCATGGTCCGGCCCTCTGGCGGGAGCCCGGGAGGCCGCTTCCTCCCAGGCGGGAGGGTTCTTGGAATGAGACCACGGCGGGGGCGGCGGGTTGCCGGGGATCAGCGGGCGGTGGCGCCGTTGTCCCGGGGCGTGAGCAGGTAGGAGCGCTGGGTCCCGAGCAGGCCCTTCTTCCAGCCCACGATCTGCCCGGCGCGGTTGATGTCCTGGATCCGCAGGTCGTCGAAGTAGTCGGGGCCGGGCTGGAACTGCTCCTCCACGGGGAATTCGGGCACCGCCTCCGGCGCCACCAGGGCGCCCAGCTCGTGGTCCGCCAGGAACCGGCGGATCCGCCGCTCCATCTCCCCCGGCTCCTCCTCGGGGATCTCCCCGTCATAGGGCTCCATGCCCGAATCCTCGGTCCAGCGGAAGCCCACCTCCCGCCCCTCGGCGTCCAGCGTCCAGCCGTAGACGGTGCCGTCGTCGGTGATGCGCTCGGCGGCGCCCGCCTCCCGGGCGGCGTCCGGCAGGTCGCCGAGGTCCTGCACCGCCCCCTCGGCGTCCCATAGCACGGGGTCCCGTTCGGGCTCGTAGTCCCCGCCCCCGGAGCCCACCGCCACGCCCTCGTTATTGATGTCCCGCACCATGGCCACGGGGTTTCCGGCCTCCCGGCCCTCGCCGCCTTTCCACTCCGGCAGGAAGGGCAGGACGGTCACCTCCTCGTCCCCCGGCTGCCAGCGCCAGGGGGCCGTCCATACCGTGCCCCGCTGGCCCACCACAGTGCCGTGGTCGTTGAGGGCCGACGCCCGGTAGTTGGAGCCGTCGGCGCCGATCTCCACCACGTCGAAGACGGGCAGCTCCCCGGCCTCCGGGGGCGGCTCGGCCCGGGCGGCGCAGGTGGCCAGGGCGAGGCAGGCGAGGGTGGTCGTGGCGGCCGTGGGGCGCCTGGGCATGCGGTTGCCTCCCTTTCCGTGCCGTGGGGTTCCGGGGCGGGGCGCGCGGTCCGTCCCGCCGGTCGCTTCCCCATTGTTGGCACAGGGGACGGCCGCGGTCAGGGCCGTCCTCTTTTTTGGCGCATACCTCCAGCGAAAACAGCGTTCTGTCTGGGTTCCCGGGCCCGCCGCGCATTTTTTTGGGCGGGGCCCGGGAATTTTCGGCCCGTAAATCCTTCTTAAGGGTTTTCGGGAATTCTCCCTAGGGCATCCCCCCAGCCCTTCAGAGGGTTTTTCCGGTAGGGCCGGCCAGCCCGGTAACGGCCTGTTTCTCCGTGTACAACCGCTTGGGGCCCCGCGGGCCCGCTACCGAACCGAAAAGAGGGAAGACCATGACGCATCCGCGCCTAGCGCTGCTTCTCGGCGCCACGATCGCCATTAGCCCTCTGGCCCTCGACGCCAGCCTGCCCGCTTTCCCCGCCATCGCCCATACCCTGGGTGTCTCGGTGCAGGACGTGGGCCTCACGGTGAGCATCTTCCTCCTGGGCCTGGCCCTGGGCCACCTGATCGGCGGCCCGCTGTCGGACCGCTACGGGAGGCCCAGCGTCATGTTCGGCGGGCTGGCCCTGTTCGCGGGGGGCAGCCTGGCCATCGTGGGGGCCGAGTCCTTCGCCGCGCTCCTGAGCTGGCGGATCCTCCAGGCCCTGGGGGCGGGCTTCTGCCTGGTGAGCGCCCCGGCCATCGCCCGGGACCACTCCAGCGGGCCGGAGGCCGCGCGGCTGTTCAGCCTCATCGCCCTGGTCACCTTCCTGGTGCCGGCGGTGGCGCCGCTGCTGGGCACGCTGACCCTGGAGCTCACCAGCTGGCCGGGCATCTTCGCCCTGATGGCGGCCTACGCCGTCGGCATCAAGGTGATGCTGCGCCAGACCCTGTTCCGCAGCTATCCGGTCCGGCCGGACCGCACCAAGCCGCTGCACACCCTGGTAACGGACTACCGGGTGGTGCTGCGGCACGGCACCGCCATGCGCCTGCTGTACATCCTGGCCCTGGTGTTCAGCGTCAACATGCTGTTCCTGACGCACGCCTCCTTCGTGTTCCAGGAGTGGTTCCGGCTCTCCCCGGCCCAATTCTCCGTCATCATGGCCGCGGCGGTGGGCTCCATGGCCGGCTTCAACCTGTTCAACAGCTGGCTCCTGCGCCACTACGGCCCCGCGGCCATCCTGCGCGCCACGGTGGTTCTGCAGGCCCTGGCCACCTTCTACCTGCTGGCGGTGACCCTGGCCGGGCCGTCCCTGGAGCTGTTCCTGCCGGGCGTGCTGCTGGCGGTGGGCACCTTCGGCGCCGGCCTGCCCAACATCTTCACCCTGTTCCTGGAGTTCTTCCGGGAGATCGCGGCCACCGCCTCGGCCATGCTCGGCGCCCTGAAGTTCAGCGCCGCGGGGATCATCAGCGCCTTCTCCTCGGTGCTGGTGGGCGGCGACCTGTGGACGGTGGTGCTGATGATGGCGGTGTGCTCCTTCGCCGCCCTGGTGCTTGTGTGGGACGCCCCGGGAGCCGTGGCCCGGACCCACGAGGCGGAAATGGCCGCCTAGGCCCGCCCGGGCGCCTTCCTCCCGGCGGCCCCCCGGGGTCGGGGGGGAGGGAGCAAGAAAAGAGGGGTGTGGGAAAGAAAAAGGGGCGGCCCTCGGGCCGCCCCTGCGCCGTTCCCGGAAAGCCGGGTCTTAGGCGGTGGTGCGGGAGGCCGCGTCCTGCAGGCCTTCCACCACTTGGCCGGCGGTCACCTGCTCACCGCCGTAGATGGAGGCGAAGTCGTCCTTGGCGGCCTGATAGAAGGCGGCCCGGTCGCTCTCGGGCACGTTCATCAGCTCGGCCGCGGAGGCGAGGGTCTCGCCGTTGCCGGAGGCCATGTCGGCGGCCAGCTTTTCCATGTTGGAGGACACGAAGGCGGTCAGCTTGGCGTCGGACTGCACCACGCCGTCCTGGTCGCAGCCCAGGGTGCCGGAGGTGATGCCGAAGGTCTGGTTGCCGGAGGTGCCGTTGGTGGTCACGGCGAGCACCTGCGGAATCACGCCTTCCTGGCCGTCAAAGATCATGGTGCCGACACCGCAGCCGGTGCTGTCCTTGGCCATGGCCGAAGACATGGGCAGGGCCGCGAGAACGGCGACAACGGCGGTTTTCTTCCACATAACCCAAGTCCCCTTTTGGTTGGGTGGTCAGTTCGGGTCCGCCTTATTGGGCCCGACCTGCGGGGAAGTGTCAACCATCACAAGGGGTTGTCCCGGGACAGGGGGATTAACGGGATTTCCGGGGGGGATTGTCTGTCCGGAAAGGTCGAATAGTAAGTGTTCCCTTACCGGACAGGGTCGCTCCCCCCCCTAGAAGTGCCAGTTCCAGGACAGCTGCCCTTCCGTCCACCAGTGATCGAGGAGGTGGCGCCGCGCGGCCTCCAGCCGTAGGGAATGGTTGCGGGTCAGGCGCACGCGCTGGTCGAGCCGCACGGAGCCCTCGGTGAAGGGGCTGCCCACCCCGAAACGCTGCAGGCGGCCGTGCAGGTGCACCCGCCAGCCGGGCAGGGGGTCGCCCACCACGCCGAGGCTGGGGCCGAGTCCCAGGGCGTAGCCCCGCTCCAGGGCGCCCGAGGCATCGGCGGTGCCCTCCAGCAGGGCGTAAACGATGCCCCGGCCGCCCAGGTCCCAGGCGATCCCCGCGCCGCCGTTTGTGCGCCAGCGCCACGGCCGTTCGTCCTCCTCCCCCTCCGGGTCGAAGGGGTAGCGGTCGGCGGCGGTGTTGATCTTCCAGGAGATGGGGCTGCGGAATTCGTCGCGGGGGGAGAGGGAGACGATGCTCGCCAGCTCCACCCGGTGGACCTCGGTGGAGGCGTCCCGGTCGTAGCGCCGCACCGCTAGGTCCAGCAGCTCGATCTTGGCCCCCTCCACGTAGCCCCCCTGGGGGTCCAGGAGGTCGTGGTAGGCGGGACGGAGGCCGATCTCCTGGTAGCCGTAGCCGTCCCGCAGGCCGGCGCCGAGCCGGAGCCGCGCGGAGCGGTGGCCCTCGTCGGGCCGGACCTCCGGGGACGGGGCCGGCTCGGTCACCCCGGGATGGTCCACCCGGCTGCGGGTGACCAGGATGGAGCGGGCCCGCTTGGCGCTTTCGTCGTCGCGCTCCTCGCCGGCGCGCAGGTAGCGCAGGTAGTGGTAGGCCAGCTCCAGGGTGCGGGCGGACTCTCCGGGAGGCAGGGCGGCCACGGCCTCGGCGTCCGGCCCCCTGCGCCCCTGGGCGATCTCCTTGGCCAGCCGTTGGCGCGGAGGCTGGAGGTGGTTCCCGCGGTACAGCACCTGGGTCTCCAGGGCGGGGCGGTAGACGGGCTGCCCCATGAGCCCGGGGACCCGCCGGACGGCCCGCACCGTGTCGGCGGGGATGGCCCAGTAGTCGAACTGCTCGCTTAACGACAACGTCGGGCGCGCCGCCTCCATGAGGCCCAGGAGCTGGGAGGAGCAGTTCTCGCTGAAGAAGTAGTAGTCGAAGCGGATCCCCCGCAGCTCCCACAGGTGGCGCACCATGCGGTCCACCTCCTCCTGGGCGAAGTTGAGGGGGTACTCCCAGATGTCCCGGCTTTCCAGGTCGTTGTAGAGCTTGACCTTCTCGTAATAGGGGGCGATGGAGAAGCGCCCCGGGTAGAAGCCGGTGAGGCCCTTCATGGCGAACAGGAAGCCGCCGTCGTTGCCGGTGTCGGCCGCGTAGTTCACCGCGTAGGCGAGCATCCGGTTGCGGCGGGTCTGGTTCGGCCGGTCCAGGCGCAGCAGGGTGTGCCCGAACATGGAGGAGGGGTTGTTCAGGTAGGCGGCGGGGAAGACCAGCGTGACCCCCGCGGCGTTGAGCTGGTCCCGCCACCATTCGAAGCGGGGGCAGGGCCGCTCCGGCAGCCGGTCGGGGTCGAAGTCCAGCTTGCGCTTCAGCCACTGGTAGCGCGCGGGAAAGGCACACTGGGGATGCTGGCGCCCCTCCTCCCCGGACTGGACCGGCTGGTGGGGGCTCGGTGGGCGGAAGAAGGCGCCGAGGGTGGCCTCCAGCTCCGCCCGGGGATCCGTCTTCCCCTCCGGGGCGAAGAAGAAATCGGGGTCGTCCGCCCGGCTCTCCCCGCCCGTCAGGCCCCCCTCGTAGTGGAGCAGGGCGCGCCATTGGGGGGATTCCGCCAGCCCTTGCTCCCGGGCGGTCTGGATTAGCTCCGCCAGGTAGGCGCCCTCCGCGCCAGCCGCCGGTGCGGGGCCGAGCAGCCCCAGGAGGAGCCCGAGCAGGGCCCGGGCGGAAAGCGAACGGTTGGCGGGCACGGTCAGGCTCCCCCGTCCACGGTGAGGGCGGAGACCACCCGGCGGGCCCCTTCCACCTGCTCCGCAGCGCTTACGGCGCGGGCGATCCGGTCCCAGCTTTCCAACTCGCCGCGCAGGGTGACCACGCCCTCGGAGACGTCCACGTTCACGGCGGCCAGGCTGCCCGCCCCAAGCACCCCGGACAGGGTGGTCTTCACCCGGGCCTGCAGTCCCCGGTCGGCCAGCCAGGAGCTGCTGCCCTCGCTCCACTCGCCGAGCTTCTCCCCCACGAAGCGGCCCTGCTCCTGCATGGAATCGCGGATCTCCCGGCCGAGATCCCCGAGCTCCTTGCGGATGCCGTTTTCCTCGGCCTTTTCGGCCTTTTCCGCCCCGCCTTCGGCGGCCACGGGCCCCGTCCAGGCCAGGGCCGCCACCGCCAGGGCCGCGGCGATTCCGATGCCTGCGCGCATGGTTCCCCCCGATTGCTCGAAAACGCTTGGTTCGCCTTTGCCCGGATGGGAACGCCCACCCCGGCGGGGTGCAAGGATAGGCCAAAAGCCACGCCGGATCACGTCCTTGGGAAAGAAGGGCGCGGGCCGGGGCTCCTTATGAATGGTATCCGCAAGGGATCTTCCGGGGGGTGGCTAGGATTTGCCCGGATTGCCGGTCTCTGCCCAGGTGTAAAGAATTTCTTCAGAACATTACCCACGGCGAACCCCAAGGGGGGAGGGCTCCCGCGATGTCCTATCGGAAATCCGTCTTTTCCTATTTCGATCCCGTCGAGGTCTGGCATTTCCATCCCGACTGCCCCGACTGGCCCGCGAAGGACTACGAGGAGCGCTTCTGGACCCCCTCCCATGGGCGATTCTGCGACCGCTGCCTGGAAGAAGCCGGCCTTCGCACCTGCGAGCTGGAGGAGGCCCCCTCCGGATACCGCATGGCCGGCTGAACCGCATTCCCTCCCGGGGTCGCTCCGGACGCGGCCCATCCCTTTCCCGAGTAACCGCAAGCCCGATCTCCGGCCGAGGCGTAGGCGCATCCCCGGTACGCCCACCAAGCGGGGGAGACGCGTCCGGGCCCCTGGGCCGCGCTGGCCAGCCCCTGGCTGCAGCGCGCGGGAGCATTCCGCCAACGCCTCAAAGTGCCCCGGGTCCGCAAGCAAAACGCCCCCTGTATTGCTCTCTGTAAAACGCCCCATACAGAAAATTCGGCATCTCCCGTATGCCCCACCTGTCATCCCTATTCCCGGGAACGTGGGCGCAAAAGGGGCCACAAAGAACTATAGGGTTACAGGTCCCAAGGGTATGGCGCAGGGATCCCTGTTCTCTTCCTTGTAAAAGGAAAGGACAGTACCAGCCCGGGTGGAGTAGGAAGCAGTGCCATATGAGCTGGCCCTAACAGAGTGAGCCGGGCCTTTGGAGGCCCGGAAAAGCGACACGGCTCGCTTAATGGAGGTGAAAATGTCTATTCATCGTTTGATACTGGCAGGGGCGCTCATGGGTGTGGCTCCAACCGTGGTTTGGGCCCAGGAAGCGGACAGATACGGTCCGGTGAAGGGCGACCAGGAGGTCACCCTCTCCGGAACGGGCACCAGCGACACGGAGTTCGAGAACAACCGCATGGGAATCTCCGGCTCCTATGGTATGTACTTCCGGGACCGGCTGAAGTTCAGTCTCCGGCAACAGCTGAATGTGGTGGACCTGCCCGGGGACAACGCGTGGAGCGGCTCCACGCGCGTCGCCGCCGACTACCACTTCGATCTCGGTCGGTGGTGGCCCTATGTGGGCGCCCAATTCGGCTTCATCTACGGGGATGGCGTGCAGGAGACCATGATCGCCGGGCCCGACGCGGGCGTTAAGTACTACGTCCACGAGGACACCTTCGCCTTCTTCGAGACGGAGTACCAGGTGCTGTTCGAAAGCGCCGACGAGGCGGAGGCCCTGATCGATGACGGTGCCTGGGTGCACACCGTGGGGGTGGGCTTCAACTTCTAGGAGGAGACTCGGACCGCGCGGCCCCGTTCCGCCCCGTCCGGGGCGGGACGGGGGTCCATTGCGGGCCCATCGCCCCCTTGGTTTCCCGGTTCGCAGGAAGGGAACGGGCAAGGGGCCTCATGCGTCGGAACGAGCGATGGATGAAGCCGATTCGCCGATTACCAGCCTGAGCGCCGTTACCATCGGCGTCTCCAACATGGCCCGGTCCGTGGCCTTCTACCGGGGGCTGGGCTTTGTCGTGCGCCACGGCGGGGAAACCGAGTCCTTCACCAGCTTCTACGCCGGCTCCGGCTACCTGAACCTGGCCCTCTACCCGGAGCGCTCGCCCCATTGGTGGGGCCGGGTGATCTTCTACGTGGAGGACGTGGACCGCCATTACCGGCGGGTCCTGGAGCGCGGCATCCGGCCGGAGCGGGCCCCGGAGGATGCCCCCTGGGGGGAGCGGTATTTCCACGTCATCGATCCCGACGGCCACGAGGTCAGCTTCGCCCACCCCCTCTGAGCCCGGCCGGGACCCGCTTCCCGGGAAGGGGCCGCTAGTCCCCCCGGAAGCACTGCTCCGCTTCGCTACGCGCCCAGAGGTTGGTCTCCAGGCTCTCCCCCCACAGCTCGGCCCGGGCCGCGGAGCGGGCCAAGCGCTCCTCCGTCTCCGTAGCCTCGCTCCAGGAGCGCCCGGAGGCGCGCTCGAAGATGCGGATCGCCCGGGACTGCACGGCTTCCTCCTCCGGGGCCGGGGCGGGGTAGGTCATGGGGTTTCTTCCTTGATTTGCCGGGCTTCGGCGGGGACCAGGCGGGGGATGCGCTTGGAGCAGTTGCCGAAGACCTGCTCGGGCGTGACCCGAACAAAGCGCTGGGCCGTGGGCCAGGTGTCGGAGTAGGCCCCGGGGTCCTCGACGACCTCCGCGGCGCCGTTCACCCGCACCCGCAGGGCGTTCTCGAAGTCGATGAACAGCATGCCGATGCGGGGATTGACCAACAGGTTTCCCAGGGAGTTGAAGAGGTTGTTGCCGCTGAAGTCGGGGAACACCAGGGTCCGCTCGTCGAGGACCCGCACGGCGGGCTGGGGCCGGCCCTCGGGGTCCGGCTCCGTGGACCGGAAGCTGGCGTCGCAGTTGCCGTCCGCGTCCGCGGAGGCGATGAAGAAGAAGGGCCGGGCCTCCAGGAACTCCGCGATCGGCGCGTTGATCCGCTCCCTGAACATCTGGTTCAGGGCGGCCTCCGGCCAGGCGTCTGGCCCGGCAAAGCGCTCCTGGGCGGTCCGTTCCCCGGGGTGAAGCAGTTCGTCTCGCTTGCGCATGGTTAGTGCCTATACAAACAAACGATTGTTTACTTTACCGCGCCGAGGCCCGGCGCGGAAGGCCGGGGCCTAAAGGAGCTCGGCGAGCTCGTCGCAGGCGCGGTCCAGGGGGCCGGTGTCGCCGCAGATGCGCAGCCACAGCACCGCTCCCTCGATGCGGGCCACGGCGTCGTTGGCCAGGCGCTGGGCTTCCTCCGGCCCGTAGGCGGATTGGAGGACGTGGGCCAGAGCCGCGGTCCACTCCTCGAAGAAGGCGCGGATCCGGTCGGCGAAGGGCAGCGTGGCCTCGGCCACCTCCAGCCCCATGTGGCCCATCAGGCAGCCCCGGGTCTCCAGGAAGTAGGCCCGGGTGGCCTCCATGATGGCGTGCCAGCGCACGGAAGCGGGCCGGCTCTCGTCGTAGGCGCGGTCCGCCACCATTCCACGCAGCTTCTCGCCCACCCGGGCCAGGATGGCCAGGGCCAGCTCCTCCTTGCTGGGGAAGTAGTAATACAGGCTGCCCTTGAGCAGACCCGTGGCCTTGGCGATGTCCGCCATGGTGGTATTGCCGTACCCCTTTTGGCGGAAGAGGGTCTCCGCCTCCTCGAGCACGGCCTCGCGGTCGGTTTTCCTTTGTGGCATGAGGGGGTCCTTACCAACGTTTGGCGGAATTCTTCGGAGGGTGGAGCCTTTTGTCAAATCCGGGTGGGTGGGGGTGGGGCAATCATTGGAGGTTGGCGGCTCATTTTTGGACGATAATGGCCCAGTTTTCAGTCTCCTGGGCGAAATCCAAGAACCGGTAGCCCTTCTCGTCGCACCAGGCGCGTACGTCGTCCCCGCACGGCGGGTAGTCCACCAGGAGCTTGGCGGTGGTCCCGTGCTCAAGGGAATCCATGGCCTGGTTGATGGCCAGGAGATAGCCGGGGCAGGTCTGGCCGCGGACGTCGATGGCGGTGGTGCCGTCGTCCTGGGGCGTGACCGCGGCGTAAATGGTTTTTTCGGGGTCCTTCCGCTTTCTTCCGAAGAGTCGCATGGGTGTCGCTCCCTTACCGCTCAAACCATGCGTGGGCCGGGGGCCCGGCCCACGCCACCGTTGCGCTCACGAGGCCATGGGGGCCTTCCAGAGCTTCATCTGCTCGTCCCAGAACTGGGACCACAGGCCCAGGTAGTGCTCGGCCTTGGTCCGGACGGGCTCGTACTGCTCCGGGGTGAGGGCCTGCATGAGGATGTACCAGAGGTCGTCCTCGTGGTCATCGTCGTAGGCGGTCCACTCCTCCTCGTCGCTGGTGCCGTGGAACTCGTAGTAGCCGTCCTTCACGTCGATCCCCACCGCCATGACCGCCTCGCGCAGGGGCGGGCTGAACAGGACCACCTGCTTCTCCGCGATGGTGAGGAAAAGGGTGAGCACGGCCAGATCCTGGTAGGCCGACTCCAGGTTGTGGTGCAGGGCGTCCGCCACGGGCGTCGGGGTGTAGGTCTCCCGTTCCTCGCGGCCGACACCGAGCTGGTCCAGCAGGTCCTCGAAGAGGGGGTAGTGGGCCAGGGCGGGGTTGCCCCGGTAGTAGCCCGCCTGGTCCACCCCCGGCCGGAACCCGAACTCGTCCAGGGCGTTCAGGGTCAGCAGGAAGCGGGACGGCATCTTGCTCCCCGGCCCCAGACGGCTCTCCACCTGCTTGGTGAGCAGCTGGGCGATGAGCAGGGCGTCGGTGAAGATCTTGACCCCCGCGTGCCGGTATTCGAGATGGATCCGGGCCAGGTCCTCCTTGGTGAACTGGCCGTCCGCCAGGGCTCGGCCGGCGGAGTGTCCCACCAGGCGATGGTTGTGGATGGTCTCCTGCAGCTCCTGGACGAAGCCTCGGTTCCGCTCCCAGAGGTCGGGGGGAACGGTGGCTTGGATGGCTTGCTTGGCCAGACGGCGGGGGTTGTCGAGGTCCATGAGGTGCTCCCTTTTTTAACAAACGGTTGGTCCCTTTCATATAAAACGCAGGGAATAACCGGTGTCAACAACGGTTTTATATCAACAAATTAGAACCTTTTGATGGTTGGGCCGCCGAGGGAGGCTCCGCCAGTGGTAAGGGGGGCAAGCCCGAATCGGGGAACCAGGGGTTGCCCTTTGGCGACGCAACGTATAGAAGAGGGCCCAATCAAAGAATCCGGACCAAGAGGAGGAGAAACCAGTGGGCTTTATTCTTGTAGGACTGGCTCTGCTGCTGGGCCTGATCGGGCTGGGGATGGCCGTGACCGTGCTCATCACGGGTATCCAGGCGGGCTCCGGCGCGCATTAAGCCCCGGCAGGCTTTCGCATAAAGAAGGGCCAGCGGTCAGCCGCTGGCCTTTTTTTGCGTGGTTTCCAGCCCGGCCTCCGGCGTGGGGGTTACCGGAAGGCGTAGTGAATGGACGCCCGGACCTGTATTTCGTCCCGCGACGGCTCGGGTTGGTCGAAGGGGTGGGTGTTGGTGTGCTCCCGGTAGCATTCCTGCAGCCGGGGCAGGGCGCTGTCGGTGCCGTGGAGGAGCAAGGGGAAACCGGACTCCGCCGCGTCCGAGGCCAGGGTCAACCGCTTTCCGCGGCGCAGCACGCGGACGGGGGCCTCCTCCCAGGCCCCAAGGTCCAGGTGGACCACGTTGCCGCGCAGCGCCCGGGCCTGGAAGCGACCCACCCGTTCACGGTCCACCGCCAGGGTCACCCGGTACTTCCGCCCCTTGGGGAGGGTCCACTCGGTGTTCTGCACCAACAGGCCCAGGTGACCGTTGAGGAACAGGGCGAAGCCGTAGGAGGTGTCTCCGCCCTCGGCCGTGGATATGAGGCAGCCCCGGAAGGCGCCGGTGGAATCGCTGAGGAGGACCTCCCCTTTCCAGGGACCCGAGGAGAAGGCCTCCCGGGTGGCGGCGTCCACGGGGGCGGCCAGGAGGAGCAGAAGCAGGAATGCAGCAGGCCGGTACCTGACACGCATCGGCCGTTTCTCCGGTAAATGTGGGGGTTTTTTCAGGCTCCCGCGGCCGGGGTGCCGAGGCAAGGCGGCTGCGCCGCTAATTGACGTGTCTGGAGGCGGCCAATCGGGGGAGGGGGTGAAAGCTTGGCCAGATGGAGGAAATCCCAGAGGAAAGAAAAAGAAGCAAAAAATATATAACTTAAAGCCGGGCCATGGAGGATCCCCCGTAGCGGGAGTTCGGTTTTCCGGTACGAGCTTGCTCGGGAAGGCGGTGGCTACGGATCCCCGACTCGAAAAATTCGGCGCCGGCTCTCCACGGGGTGGACCTTTGGGGTGTTAGTGATATCTCATGGGGAAAGGGGTCTATCCTCTGGAGGGGGAAATCATGACGGCACCATCCGATACATGGGGAAGCGGGAGCGATATCCAGTCGCTCCGGCGGCGTTTCCGGCGTTTCGCCCTGTTCCAGCTGCTGGTCCTTGCCGGGGCCGTCGCCTCCGGCATCGGTGGGTTCATGCTCGTGGCGGCTTCCGGGGCCGTCCTGGGGGCGGTCTTCGCCCTGTGGGCCGGGCTGGCCTGTCTGGTGCCCCTGCTCAAGGTGGCCATGGAGTTCGACGCCATCCCCACCAGCTTCGCCCCCATTCGCAAGCCCGAGTACGAGCAGCTGTGGGAGCGCGCCGTGCGCAGCCCCGAGCTGCGCGCGGAGGTGGAGGATATCCTGCGCCGGCGGGACAGCATCACCCGCTACGAGTACCGCCATCTGATGGGGGATGAGGATCCGGACGCACTGCTGCTGCCGTGAAAGGGGGGAGCGGCGGCAAGGGATGGTCAGCCATGCGGCGAAGCGACGGCCCGGGAAACCCGGGCCGTCGCTAGTTCGGCGCTCAGGGCTGCATGGCTCGGCGCTTCCGGTCCAGGGTGAGGGTACACACGACGTGGACCCCGATCCCGCCCATGATGAGCGCCGTGACGAGGGTTCCCCCTATGTTCTGCCCGAGCAGGCTGGTGCCGATCCACAGAACCAGGGCCGCGATTACCAGATAGGCTATGATCGGACCAACAATCCCGCAGCGGGCGTTCTGCGCTGGCGTGGCCATGTGCGATCCTCCCTTGGGGTGGCCCCGGCCCCCGGAGGGCCGGGGTGTTCGATAGAAACCCAACAGGCTCTTGTCCAGCATACAACCTGGAGGCCCTTTTGACCTTTTTCAAGAAAACCAAGGATCAAGAAAATGCCGTCATCGGAGGGGAGGGGTGATGGCCCGCCGACCATTGCGGCCGCTGCTTCTGTTTGCCGGCCTGCTCTTCGCCCTCCCCGCCCCGGCCCAGGACGACGCGGCCTCTTCTTCGGCCGGTTGGGAGATCCGGTTCGAGGAGCTGTACTACGACGTGAGCTGGTCGGGGATGAAGGCCGGCAAGGGTATGTTCCGCGCCTATCCCACCCACACGGGGCTGATCCTCCGGGCGCAGATCTGCTCCTCCGGCCTGGTGGATGTCTTCTATCCGATCCGGGACCAGGTCTATACCTCCACCCGGCTCAAAAACGACGAGCTGGTGCCCAAGCACAACCGGATCACCCAGATCGAGCGGGGCCGTACCAAGGAAAAGACGCTGGACTTCCAGTACGGGGGGGAGGTCCTTTACCGGAAAGGGGATAAGGAAAAGACCATCGAGATCCCGGACGGGACCCTGGATGTGCTCTCCGCCATCTACGCCATCCGCCGCATGCCCCTGGACGAGCAGGAGGAGCGACGGCTGTCGTTGATCGACGGCGACAAGCTGAAGACCCTTGTGGTCCCTGTCATGGACCGGGTGGAGAAGGACGGCAAGGAGCTCCTGAGGGTGCAGCCCTACACGGTGGGACCGGACGGCAAGCGCAAGGGCGGAGACGACTGGCTGCTGCATCTGACTGCGGATCGCCGTATCCCGGTGAGGATGAATCTGGACCTTTCCTTCGGCTCCCTGGACATGCGCCTGACCAAGGTCCGCCATGAGCCCGGGGACGATCCGGATTCCCCCCGGATGTTCTGCGACGATGAGGTAAAGATGCCCCGCTAGCCCCGGGGGTGCGCGGCGGTGGACGCCGAGTGCAGGCCCTTGCTTTAATCGGATGAGGAACCACTAGCCTGCAGGTACCGAGTATGAGGCGGCTTATTCCCGGGCAGGAGCGGCATGACGCCATGGTTCGTCGCATCGCGCAGGGACTCCGCGACGGCGGATTCAACGAGGTGCTGGCCGACGGGGTGGACGGGTTCGAGATCCCGGATCCCATCGGCGGGCGGGTCCCCGATGTCCTGGCCCAGGGCCATCGCCTGCACATCTACGAGGTGGAGACCGAGGAGACCCTCGGCAGCGAGGAGACACGCCTGCAGTGGCAGGCCTTCGACCGTTTCGTCCGGAAAGACGACAACGCCCATTTCGTCATCGTCGTGCCGCGGGGGCTGCGGCTGAAGGCGGAAGCGCAGAAGAACTACTACCAGCTGTCGGCGGAGGTGCGAGAGGAAGACTTCGCCGAAGAGTGACCCGGTCCGATCGCCAGGAAGGAGGCGCGCCATGGCCTACACGTTCCAATCCCTGGACCTTCCCCCGGAGGAGGAGATGGTGCCCGCCGGCGAGGGTGGGGATGTCGCCTGGGTGGATGTGGACCTGAACTTTCGGGACGACGAGACCGGGCTGGAGCCGATGGTCCGGGTGCGGGTGCCCGTGGCCTACGGCCCGGTAGGAAACGTTGACCAGATGCACAGCGAGGCCGTCCGGGCGGCCGAAGACCTGGCCCAGCTGGCGGCCTCCCATCTGGAAGAGAACGACGTGGACAGCCTGGTGCGCATGGCCATGGGCGGATAGAGCGGCAGCCCGCGGTAGGCTCGCCCGGATCCCTCCGCCCGCGGGGGGCCGGGCGCCTGCACCAGCCGAAAGACCCAGCCCGGGCTCCGCGGTCCTACTGAACCGGCGTTCCCTCCGTGATGGACTCCCACTCGGATCGTGGGATCTCCTCCAGGCTGTACCCGGTAAGGTACTCCACGGCGGCGGCCCGGAGCCAGTAGGCGAGGGTCAGCAGATCCGCCTCCAGGAGCTGGGAGCGGGTGGCGTCCTCGTTGGGGGAGAGGTCGATGACCAGATGCTCCTCCTCCTCCCCGGGGGCCTCCGCCAGCAGGATGGAGGCGTTCCCTTCCGTGTCGATGGAGAACCACCAATCCCGCCCCCGTAGGGGGGCGCCCGACACCCGGTATTTTTCCTCCCCGATCATGGAGTCGGGGCTGATGGTCAGCGGCACCCGTTGCTGGTTCATGGCAAGTCCCTCTCCTGTTCTCGCTGAAATCCCGATCGATGGCTCGGCTCCGGGGGTGCCGGGAAGGGAAGCCGGTTCCGGCCCCGAACCGGAGGGGGCCCTGCCTGCCGTTCGACCGGTGGTCCCGGGGAAGCTGAGGCGGCTCAGGGCCTTCTCCCGGGTGGCCGGTTTCTTCAAGTTCTGTTAGGAATTATGGAGCATCCTCGGGACCTTGGGAAAAGTGGGTCGATCCCGACCGAAGGGTTCGCCGGGGTCGGATGCGCAAAAAAAAGGCCCGGGCCTGAAAGCCCGGGCCGCCCCCTTCCCGGGGCTGGGGACCGAAAGGAAACCCCGGGAGGCGGGGGTATGGAGGGAGAAAAGGAGATGGGCGGCGCATCGTATTGCCCAGTAGACGCAACAAGCTCTCCATACGGAAGGCTTCTCCGCCCATCCGCTTTATGCCAGCAGGAAGACCCGTTTCCTACCTTTTCTCTCCTCTACATAAACTTCGACCATAGGGCTCGCGGTTCGTTTTCGGTTTGGCCGAATTTTTTCAGGCCCTCGACCCCGTCGGGCCGTTCGGAGCCCGCCGCGCCGGCATCCCTCCCACTGACGGGATCCCCATGGAAAAAGACCGGTGGCCCGGCCACCGGTCTTTCCTGGGCCAAGCCGGAACCCTGGTTCAGGACTTGCCTTCACGCTGCTTGCGCCGGGCCTCGGCGAGCCGCTCTCCGAGGCCGCGCTCCTTGGCCACCTTCGCGCGCTGTTCCGAGAGATTCGGGGCCACCAGGGGGTAGTCCCGATCCAGACCGAAGGCATCCCTGTATTGCTGTGGGGTCATGCCATGGGCGTTGTTTAGGTGGCGCTTGAGGGTCTTGAACTGCTTGCCACAGACCAGGCAGGTCAGCTTATCTTTGCCGATCGCCTTCTGCGGCGACATGATCGGTTCGCGCTTCTCGCCCCCCCCTTCCTGGGTCTCCTCGGCCTCTCCTTCCGTTGCAGGCGCCGGCCCTTCCCCTTCCATCTTCGTAAGGGTGCTATACGAGTCCTGCAGGAGCTGAAGAACCTCCTGCGCCGATTCGGCATTGGCCGCGTAGTTGGCAGCGATCTGGGCAGCAAGCTCACGGGTTCCCAAAGAGTGTCTCCTTCCTGGTTGGTTCGGAGGGATCGGAGTATACATACATAGAGTCCTTTTTTCCAAAATAGTTTCCGTTGCATAAATGCAAGTGCATTCAAAGCATCATTTCAGAGAAATGTTGTAGAAGTAAAGCCGCTCGTCCTAGGAATCCTGCGGGACAATCCGAAGGCCGGGAGGGGTACAGGCGAACCTCCCGAAGGGGGGTTGAAACCGCAATCAGAATATGGTTTAAAGACCGTAGGTGGAATAAGGGTAAACCGGTGCGGGACGCCCACGAAGTTCCTCCTGGCCAGGTCGCCCCGCACCCAACGCATCAAAGGAGGTTCCTATGGATTCCACCACCAAGAAGGAAGACTTCCTGGAAAACCTGCCCCTTCTCGTGGTCTTCGGCCTGGCGGCCCTGGGGCTGGCGAGCTTCTTCTCCGTAGTGCTCTTCGGCTGATCCACGGAGGGGCTGGCCCCTGCCGGCGGCAGGGGCCACTCCTCCCCGCGCATCCTGGGCGTCCCCGCCCTTCCGAACCGGGTTTCCCCCTCCCTGCCCGGTCGGAAGACGCGGGGACGATCCTTTTGGGTCCCACGCTTCTTTGCTTCCGGGGCCGGACTCCATCCCCCAGCATCCTCGTCGGCGCTCCAGGAAGGCCAACGCGGACCCTCGGACCGGCAGGGGGGAGCTGGCAGGGGGCGGCTATTGCGGCTGGATGGGCAGGCCCCCGAAGGGAATGCGGGGGCGCGGGCGTGAAAGGTAGGTCTCGGAAGGGAACGCCCCCTGTTCAGGGGGCGGGGCGAGGACCCCGGCTATTCCTTTCCCGGGGTCCGGCTAAAGTCCGTCTCCGCGATCACCCGGGCATCCGGGCGGCGGACCTGGATCTCCTTCAAGGCCACCAGGGCGGAGCCGAAATCGGTGTAGGCCGGGCTCAGGGCCTCCGCCAGCACGCGGCGTCCGTCCTCCGCCTGCCGGTCCACCCCGATCCAGTACCGCACGGGCAGGGCGTCATCGGCGGGAGCGTCCATGATTCGTCCTCCAGTGTCCTAGCGGGCGGGGGAGTGTCATACTCCCCGGTCGGGCACCCGGAATTCTCCTGGGCAGCCGGATCGGGATCAATAGGGGTCGACTTCCACCACGCGGTGGTTCCACTCCTGGCGCGCCCCGTCGTGGCCCATTCCCATGGGGCCGAAGGCGTCGCAGGTTTCGCAGGCTATGGCGCAAAACCCCTCATCGATCTCCAGGATCTCCAGGTCCGTGCCGCCGCAGAACGGGCAAGGCTTCAGGTCTTCATTCATGATCGGTCCTCCGAAGGCCATAGGCCGTGGGTAGGTGGGCCCAGTTGAGAAAGGCGGCCGGGCCTGCCTTGCCACCCTGGTCATGGGGCGACGAGGATTCCGGCTGGACCCTATGATAGGAGAGACCGGGGCGCGGCGCACTAATTCCTATGCCCCCAAGGGGGGAGCGCCCGCCCCGGCTGACCCCCCGCCCCGAACGGCGGCCAGCCCAAAGGGAATCCGTACGGCGCCATGGAACCCCCCGACCTCAAGCAGCCGCGGCTCTACATCAATCGCCTGCTCTCTCTGCTCGCCTTCAACGCCCGGGTCCTGGAGCAGGCCAAGGACCCCGCCGTCCCCCTGCTGGAGCGGCTCAAATTCCTCTGCATCTCCTCCACCAACCTGGACGAGTTCTTCGAGATCCGGGTGGCGGGTCTCAAGCAGCGCATCGAGCTGGGGGTCACCCAGGTGGGCCCCGACAATCGAACGCCCACCGAAGTGATGGATGTCATCAGCGAGGAAGCCCACGCGCTGGTGGAGGAGCAGTACCGGGTCCTCAACGAGGATCTGGTGCCGGCGCTGGAGGCGGAGGGGGTTCGCTTCATCCGCCGCGGCGCCTGGAGCGAGGCGCAGCGGGGCTGGCTGCACCGTTACTTCCGGGAAGAGCTGCTGCCCATCCTGTCGCCCCTGGGCCTGGATCCGGCCCACCCCTTCCCGCGCATCCTCAACAAATCCCTGAACTTCATCGTCAGCCTCCAGGGCCGGGACGCCTTCGGCCGCAGCGGCGGGGTGGCGGTGGTGCAGGCGCCGCGGGCGCTGCCGCGCCTCATCCAGCTGCCGTCCGAGGAGACGGACAGCGGGCCCTACGACTTCGTCTTCCTCTCCTCCATCATCCACGCCTTCGTGGACGAGCTGTTCCCCGGGATGACCGTCACTGGCTGCTACCAGTTCCGGGTCACCCGCAACTCCGACCTGTTCGTGGACGAAGAGGAGATCGACGATCTGCGCCGGGCCCTGGAAGGGGAGCTGCCCCAGCGCCGCTACGGGGCCGCCGTGCGCCTGGAGGTGGCGGACAACTGCCCTGACGACATGGCCGACTACCTCCTGGAGGAGTTCGGCCTCGGGCGGGAGGATTTTTTCCGGGTCAACGGGCCGGTCAACCTCAACCGCCTGCTGGCCATTCCGGACCTGGTGAACCGCCCCGACCTAAAGTACACGGGCTTCACCCCGGGCCTGCCCCCGGAGATCGCCCACCAGCCGGACCTGTTCGCCGTGCTCCGCGAGCAGGACGTGCTGCTCCATCACCCCTTCGAGTCCTTCACCCCGGTGGTGGACTTCCTCCGCCAGGCCGCGGCGGACCCCCACGTGCTGGCCATCAAACAGACCCTCTACCGCACCGGTCCGGAATCGGCGGTGGTGGACGCCCTGGTGCAGGCCGCCCGCGCCGGTAAGGAGGTGACGGTGGTGGTGGAGCTGCGCGCCCGTTTCGACGAGGAGGCCAACATCGCCCTGGCCAACCGCCTGCAGGAGGCGGGGGCGCACGTGGTCTACGGGGTGGTGGGGTACAAGACCCACGCCAAGCTGATCCTGGTGGTGCGGCGGGAAGGGGGCCGGCTGCGCCAGTACGTCCACCTAGGGACGGGCAATTACCATCCCCGCACCGCCCGCCTATACACGGACTACGGCCTGCTTACCACCGACCCCCGCATCGGCGAGGACGTGCACAAGGTCTTCCTGCAGCTCACCAGCCTGGGCCGGGCCTCGGACCTGAACCACCTGCTGCAGGCGCCCTTCACCCTGCACGACGCCCTGCGCGACAAGATCAAACGCGAACGGAAGAACGCCGAGGCGGGTCGGCCGGCGCGCATCATCGCCAAGGTCAACTCGTTGGTGGAATCCCGGCTCATCCGCGACCTCTACCGGGCCTCCATGGCGGGGGTGCCCATCGACTTGGTGGTGCGCGGGATGTGCTGCCTGCGCCCCGGGGTGGAGGGGATCTCGGACAACATCCGGGTGCGCTCGGTGGTGGGGCGGTTCCTGGAGCACACCCGCGTCTACTACTTCGAGAACGGCGGCAGCCCCGAGCTGTACGGCTCCAGCGCCGATTGGATGGAGCGCAACTTCTTCCGCCGGGTGGAGGTGGCCTTCCCCATCCGCGACTCCCGGCTGCGGGCCCGCCTGCTCCGGGAGCTGGACGCCTACCTGCGGGACAACACCCAGGCCTGGCTGCTCGGCAGCGACGGAGCCTACCACCGCGCGGAGCCGGGGGAGGGCGAGGCTCCCTTCTCCGCCCAGCAGGCCCTGCTGGAGGACCTTGCCGAGGAGCTTTAGCGCCCTCTACTCAATCTGGAGCGAAAAGCCGGCGGCGGCCAGGAATGCCGCCTCCTGCTCCAGGTCGGCGCGGGTCAGCGGATGCTCCTCCAGCCAGCCAGCCGGGAAGCGGAGCCGCAACGTCCCCTTCCGGGCGTCCGCCCCGAGCTCGGGCAGGGGCAGGGGCCGCCGGTTGCGGTGGAGCACCGCGGCCAGGCGCAGGAGCACGGCCAGCTGGCGCGCCGGGCGGGCCCAGCGCTCCGGCAGGGCCTTGAAGGGTCCCCCGGGGAATTTCCGGCGGTGGGCGCGGATGAGGGCGGCCAGGAGATCCTGTTCCTCCCGGGTGAAGCCCAGGAGGTCGGCGTTGGCGGCCACGTAGGCGCCGTGCTTGTGGTAGCCGCCGTGGGCGATGTCCAGGCCGATCTCGTGCAGCCCGGCCGCCCAGCGCAGGTAGGGGCCGGCCCAGTCCGGATCCAGCTCCCAGCCCGGTCCGGCCCGCTCCAGGAGATGGGCGGCGGTGGCGGCCACCCGCTCCGCCTGGGCCGCGTCCACGTGGTAGCGCTCGGCGAGGGCCGCTACGCTGGTCTCGCGCACGTCCTCATGGCGGATGCGCCCCATCAGGTCGTGGAGCACCCCCTCCCGCAGGGCCCCCTCGGCGGCCCCCATGCGCTCGATGCCCAGCATCTCGAAGGTGGCCAGCAGGATGGCCACCCCGCTGGCGAAGACCGGGGCCCGGTTGGCGCCCAGGCCCTTGAGGTCCAGCTGGTCCGCATGGCCCGCCCGGATCAGGGCGTCACGGAGCCGCTCCAGCCCGTCCCGGGTGATCCCGCCCTCGCTCCAGCCCGCGGCGGTCAGGACCTTGGCGGCGGCGCGGATGGTCCCCGAGGCGCCCACCGCCTCGTCCCAGCCCAGCGCGCGGAAGGCCTCCCCCCAGGGCTCCAGCTCCTGACTGGCCGCCAGGAAGGCGCGCCGGAAGCGTTCGGCGGTGATGCGGCCGTCGGAGAAGTGCTGTTGCGTCAGGGAGACGCAGCCCGTGTACAGGCTTTCCATGCGGCGGGGTGTGTAGCCATCGCCCACGATCAGCTCGGTGGAGCCGCCCCCGATGTCCACCACCAGGCGGCGGTCCGTGGGGCCCACGGCCAAGCTGTGGGCCACGCCCAGGTAGATCAGGCGCGCCTCCTCCATGCCCGAGACGATCTCGATGGGATGGCCTAGGGCCTCCTCCGCCCGCTCCAGGAACGGGCCCGCGCGGCGGGCGCTGCGCAGGGTGTTGGTGCCCACGACGCGCACCCGGTCGGCGGGCAGCCCGCGCAGGCGCTGCCCGAAACGGGTCAGGCAGGCGAGGGCGTGCTCCTGGACCTCCGGGTCCAGGGTACGGTCCTCCCGCAGCCCGCCGGCGAGCCGCACCATCTCCTTGAGGCGGTCGAGGACCTTGAGCTCGCCAGGGCGGACCCGGGCGACGATGAGGTGGAAGCTGTTGGAGCCGAGGTCGACGGCGGCGACGGTCTGGGCGGTGGTTTCGGAGGCCAAGACGCCCTCGCGGTCAGGGGCTGCCGGCCAGGGCCCGGGCCTGGGCGGGGGTAAGGGCCCACTGGAGGGTGGCGGTGGCCGGCTCGGCGTTGTCCGGCAGGGAGAGCATGCAGGCACCGGCCTTGGGGAAGTGATGGAAGCTCCAGTCCACCCCCGCCAGCGCCAGCCCCACCAGATTGCCCAGGTCCGGCTCGTGGCCCACCAGGGCCACCACTTCGTTGGGCGGGGTCTGCCACAGCCAGCCCAGCTGGTCCCGGGGCCGCCGTCCGGAGGTCAGGGCGTCGGTGCGGATGAAGGCGGGGTCGTTGAAGACGCGGGCGACGGTCTCGGCCGTCTGCACCGCCCGCTGGGCTGGGCTGGAGGCCACCAGGTGCAGCTTGGGCACCTGGGTGCGCAGGCCTTGGGCGACGGACTCCACCTCCCGTTGTCCCTCGGGGGTCAGCTCGCGGCTCGCGTCCCGGCCGTCGGCGGCCACGTCCTCGGCGGCGCCGTGGCGGATGAGGAGGACGGATTTCATGGCGTCTCCTCCTGCGTGGGATGTTCCGGGTCCCTGCCGGCATTATGGGCATCCTGGTGAGCCTTGGGAATGCCGGTAGGGGCCGGGTGGGCGGCGCCGGGGGTCAGGAGCGGACCTCGGAGCCGGTGAGCCGCTCCAGGACCCGGATCAGCGCCGCCATGTCCTCGTCGCCGTGGCCCAGGGCGCGGGCGGCGCTGACGGTCTCCCGGGTGGCCGCCGTCTGGGGCAGGGGCACGGCGGCCTTGCCGGCGGCCCCGGTCACCAGGTCGAGGTCCTTGGCCAACAGGTCCACGGGGAACTGCTTGGCGAAGTTTCCGGCGAGGATGTTGCCCCCCTTCATGCGGAACAGGGGAGCCCCCAGCGGCCCGCCGTCGATGGCCTCCAGCATCTGGTCCGGATCCAGCTCCAGGGCCCTCCCCAGGTTCAGCCCCTCGGCCAGGCTCTGCATGAGGTTGCCCAGCATCAGGTTGAGCACCAGCTTCATGTGGGTGCCCTGGGGAATGTCCCCACAGGGCACCACCGCCTTGCCCATGGCCTCCAGCACGGGGCGCACGCGCTCCACGTCCTCGGCGAGCCCGCCCGCCAGCACCACCAGGTTGCCCTCTTCGGCGGGCTTGACCGTCCCCGACACCGGGGCGTCGATGAAGCGGCCCCCCATGGCGTGCACCGCCTCCGCCGCCTCCCGCGTGGCCTCTGGGGAGACGGTGCCCATGTTGACCACCGCCTTGCCCCGGCCGAGCCCGGCCAGCACTCCGGCGTCGCCATAGAGCACGGTGTCCAGCGCCTCGGAGCTGGTGACCATGATGACCACCACGTCCGATTCGGCGGTCAGGATCGCCGGGGTGCTGAAGACGGTAACTCCCTCGTCGGCGAAGGGCCGGGTTTTGGCCGGGGTGCGGTTGAAGACCCCCAGCTCGTAGCCCCCGCCGTGAACGTTCCAGGCCATGGGAGTGCCCATGGCGCCCAACCCGATGAATCCCACTCGCTCCGCCACGGCTTCCTCCTGCGGGGAAGATTCCGCTTGTCGATTAGGGTATGGTAATGCGGCAACGGCCCCGTGGGCAGGGTGCGGGCACCCGGCCCCTCCCGCCACCTTCCGGGGCAAGGCCAAGAGATTGCATTTGGAGGAGCACCTGATGCCGCGTAACCGTTCCCTTATCGCCGCGTGTGTGATGGCCAGTGTGGGGCTCGCTTCCTGCACCACCACCAACCCCTACACCGGCGAGGAGCAGACCAGCCAAGCCACCAAGGGCGCGGCCATCGGCGCGGCCACCGGGGCCGTGGCCGGCCTGATCACGGGCAACCACAGCGCCAAGCGGGCCGTGATCGGGGCCGGCATCGGCGCCCTGGCCGGCGGTGCGGTGGGCGGCTACATGGACCAGCAGGAGGCCGAGCTGCGTAAGGAGCTGCGTGGCACCGGGGTCAGCGTGACCCGCGAGGGGGATCAGCTGGTGCTCAACATGCCCGGCAACCTCACCTTCGAGCACGACAGCAGCAGCCTGAATGCCCAGTTCTTCGAGGTGCTGGGCAGCGTGGCCACGGTCCTCGAGGAATACGAGAAGACCGTGATCCACGTGGCCGGATTCACCGACGCCACCGGGCCCGAAAGCTACAACCAGCGCCTTTCGGAGCGCCGCGCGGAGGCCGTGGCTTCCTACCTGCGTGGCCAGGGGGTCCTGGCGGAGCGCATCGTCACCCGTGGCTACGGCGAGAGCCACTTCGTGGCCTCCAACGCCACCCCCGAGGGGCGTTCCCAGAACCGTCGGGTGGAGCTGACCCTGGAGCCGGTGACCCGGTAGGCCCGGACGCGCCGCAGGGCGGCCCGACGGCGCCCCGCCCCGGTCCCCGCAAGGGGAAGGGCGGGGCGTCGTAGCGTCGGGGGTCCGGGTTCCGGGGCTTCAGGGGACGAGGAAACGCCGTAGCCGGTCCACGCCCTCGGCGAGCCGGTCCAGGCCGGTGGTGTAGGCGAAGCGGACGTGCTCGGCGGCGCGGTGGGCACCGAAGTCGATGCCGGGCGTGATGGCCACGCCCGCCTCCTCCAGCACCCGCCGGGCGAAGGCGAAGCTGTCGTCGGTGAAGGGGCTGCAGTCGGCGTACAGGTAGAAGGCGCCGCGCGGCGCGCCGGGAAGGCGGAAGCCCAGGTCGCGCAGGGCCGGCAGCAGGAAGTCCCGGCGCTCCCGGAACGCGGCCCGCCGCTCCTCCAGGATGGCCTCGGTCTCTCCGGAGAAGGCCGCCAGCGCCGCGTGCTGGGCGGGAGCGGAAGGGGAGAGGAAGATGTTGCCCGCCAGCTTGTCCAGGGCCTCCACGTAGGCCTCCGGCGCCACGATCCAGCCCAGGCGCCAGCCGGTCATGCCGAAGTACTTGGAGAAGCTGTTGATGACGAAGGCCTCCTCGGTCACCGAAAGGGCCGTGGGGGCCTCTCCGCCGTAGACCAGACCGTGGTAGATCTCGTCCACCACCAGCACCCCGCCGCGCTCCCGGGCGGCGCCGTTCAGGGCCTGCAGCTGCTCCCGCTCCACCACCGTGCCCGTGGGGTTGGCGGGGGAGCCCACCATGGCCGCCACGGTGCGCTCGTCCCAGGCCCCCTCCAGGTGGCCCGCCTCCAGCTGGTAGTCCGTCTCCGGGCCCACCGGGATGGCCCGGCCCTCCCCCTCGAACAGGCGCACGAAATGGCGGTTGCAGGGGTAGCCGGGATCGGGGAGCAGAACCCGGTCGCCGGGGTTCAACAGCACCCCCATCACCAGCTGCAGGGCCCCCGAGGCGCCGGGGGTGACGACGATCCGCGCCGGGTCCACCGTCACCCCGTAGCGGCGCTCGTAGAACCCGGCGATGGCCTCGCGCAGGGCGGGCAGGCCCGTGGCGGGGGTGTAGCCGGTATGGCCGTCGGCGAGGGCCTGCCGCCCGGCCCGGAGCACCGGCTCCGGGGTGGGGAAGTCCGGCTCGCCCACCTCCATGTGGACCACGTCGCTTCCGGCCGCCTCCATGGCCCGGGCGCGGGCCAGGAGGTCCATGACGTGGAAGGGGGCGATGTCGCCCATGCGCGCGGCGTGGGGAAAAGGCTTGCTCATGGTGCGCAAGGGTAGCATGGCGATCCCGCCGAGGGGGCGGGGGCCGGCGGTGCCGCGATAGGGGCCTCCCGCATGGCCAGCCACCGGAAAAAGGGCCAGAAATGGGGGAAGTCAGCGTGGTGATGCCTCCGGGCCCACTTGGAAAAGGAGCGTCTGCGATGCCCAGCGAGAAGCCTGCCCGTTTCCTTGCCCTGCTCTTTGCCCTGGTTCTCGGCCTGACGGCGTGCGAGGGCGAGGGCCCGGCCGAAGAGGCCGGAGAAGACGTGGATGAGGCGACCGAGGAGGCCACCGAATAACGGCAAGGCCGTGGGTTGCGGAGGGGCCCGCTCCCTCCGGGGGCGTCCCGGAGGGGAGGGAGTACTGCCCTTCGCCTAAGCCTGCGGTCCGTCCGGATCTCCCAATAAGGAGCTTGTGATGAAGACGTCGAGCTCGTCCCTATGGTTTTCCCTCCTGTTCGTCCTGTTCATCGCCATGACCGCCTGCGACGGCGGCGGCGAGCAGGACCAGGGTGACCAAACGCAACAGGATGGCATGCAGGACGGCATGCAGAATGGCCAGGATCAGCAGGACATGGAGAATGGCCAGGACCAGCAGGATCAGGATATGGAGAATGGCCAGGATCAGCAGGATCAAGGGGGCGGCGGCATGTAGCCGGTGACCGCTGGCCGTCCGCCCCGGTCCGTGGTGGCCGGGACGGATCGCCCTTCCTTCCCGGCGTGCCGTGAACGGTCCGCGGCCTGCCGGGGATGGCCCCATGGTGGGCCCCTCCGCTTCCGACGGCTTGTCCCCTCACCGCTTCCCCCGCAGGATGTTCCTGTCCGAATGGGGGAGGTGGAGGCATGTCCGAGCTGATCGCCGAGCTCGCCGAGGCCGTACACGCGGCCGGCGGCCGGGCCCTGGAAGCGGGCGGCGCGGTGCGCGACCGGCTCCTCGGCCGGTCCGCCCGGGACGTGGACCTCGAGGTCTATGGCCTGGAGCCCCCCGACCTGGAGTCCGTGATCGCCCGCTTCGGCCGCGTGCGCCGAGTGGGGGCGCGGCTGGGAGTCTACGTGCTGCGCGGCGTGGAGATCGCCCTCCCGCAGGGGCCGGGCGGCGTGGAGGATCCCCACCTTTCCCCGGAGCAGGCCACCCGGCGCCGCGACCTCACCATCAACGCCCTTCTCCGCGATCCCCGCACCGGGGAAATCCTGGATTTCCACAACGGCCGGACGGACCTCCGGCGCGGCGTGCTGCGCCACGTGGACCCCGACACCTTCGGCGAGGATCCCCTGCGCCTATTGCGGGTGGTGCGGCTGCACGCCGAGCTGGGGCTCCGCATCCACCCCCGAACCGCGGCCCTGTGCCGGCGGCTCGCCCTGGGCGGGGTGGCCTGGGAGCGCATCGGCCAGGAGCTGGAGCGGTGGCTGCTGGGCGCCCGGCATCCCGGCAGGGGGCTGGACGCCCTGATCTATACCGGGGCCGAGCGCCATTTCCCCCATCTGGTCCGGCTTCTGGGCTGCCCGGACGCGGCGGTGGACAGCGCCTGGGGGCGGACCCGGGCCGCCCTGGAGGCCGCCGCCGGGGAACGGGTGGGGGAGCGGGAGCGCGACTGGCCGCTCATGCTGGGGGCCCTGCTCGCCGGGACCGGCCGGCCGGATGCGAGCCTACGCCGGGGCGGTCGGCTACAGGTCCCCGGGCACGCCGCCGTGGCGGCGGCGCGTGTCCCCCTGTTCCTGCACGGCGTGGACCGCAACCGCCACCGCACCCGCGCCGTGGCCGCCTTGGTACGGGAGCAGGAGACCATCGCCCGGCTGGCCGCGGAGGAGGCCGGTGCCCCCGCCTACCGGCGGCTGGCGGCACGGGTGGACAGCGATCTCCTGCTGCGCCTGAGCCGGGCCCTGCACCGGGCGGAGCACGGTCCGGCGGCCGGCTTCCCCGCCGGCGAGCGCGCCCGGGAACGGTGGGTGGCGGAGGACCTGCTGGGTAAGGCGCCGCAGCCGATATTGCAGGGCCGCGACCTGGCGGAACTGGGGGTCGAGCCGGGCCCGGCCATGGGCGAGTGGCTGAAAGCGGGCTTCCAGGCGCAGCTGAGCGGGGCGTTCAGCGACCGCGAGGGGGGCCTAGCGTGGATGCGGGAGCGGTTGGAAGACGAATGAAACCCCCGACTAGAAAGTCACGCCCCGCCGCCGAACAGCTCCTGGTCCACCAGCGTGCAAAGGCCGTGCAGTATGAGGATGTGCACCTCCTGGATGCGGGCGGTGGTGCGGGAGTCCACCCGCAGCACCAGGTCCTCCTCGGGGCGGGCGAGGTCGGCCAGCTCGCCGCCGTCGGCGCCGGTGAGCACCAAAAGACGCAGGCCGCGCTCGATGGCCGCCTCCGCCGCCTGGAGGATGTTGGCGGACTGCCCGCTGGTGGAGATCACCATGAGCAGGTCGCCCGCCTGGCCCAGGGCCTGGACCTCCTTGGCGTAGATCTCCTCGAAGGAGTAGTCGTTCGCCGTGGCGGAGACGGTCACGGGGTTGGTGCCCAGGGCGATGGCCGGCAGCGGCGGCCGTTCGATCTCGAAGCGGTTTACCAGCTCGCCGACGAAGTGCTGGGCGTCTCCCGCCGAGCCGCCGTTGCCGCAGGCGAGCACCTTGTTGCCCGCCAGCAGGGTCTCGCGGATCAGCCGCGCCGCCTCGACAATGGTGGGGGCGAGCTCCTCGCCGGTGCGCCGCTTGAGCTCGGCGCTCTCGTTGAATAGCCCGACGATGCGGGTGGTCGGGTCCTGTCCGTGCTGCTCCATTTCAGCTCCAGGTTGCGTCCAGGCGGAAGGCGTCGGGGATCCAGCGCAGGTCCCGGCCGTCCACGGCCACCACGTCGAAGCGGCAGAAGCGGGCGGCGTGCTCGGGATGGGTGGCGAGGAAGGCGCGGGCCGCCTGGATCAGCCGCCGCTGCTTGCGCGGGCCCACGGTCTCCTCGGGGCGGCCGAAGCCGCTGTCGGCCCGGGCCCGGACCTCCGTGAACACCAGCACCTCCCCCTCCAGGGTGATCAGGTCGATCTCGCCCCCCTTGGCGCGGAAGTTCCGCGTCACGGTGCGGTGGCCGCCCTGGCGCCGCAGGTGGGTGAGGGCCCGCTCCTCGGCGGCGTCGCCGGTGCGCTGGGCGGGGGTACGGGCCATCTCAGGACCGCCCTGCCGCCCGCCGGTTGGCCGGGCTGCGTGCGGGGAAGGCTTCCACGAGGCGGTACCTCTCTTACCGGCAGCGGGTACCGGGCCCGGGCCGGCCGGGGCTACTTGCCGCCCGGGGTCAGCATGCCCGGCAGGGGGGCGATGCGGCCATAGCGGTATTCGGCCCACTGCAGCCGCCGCTGGATGCGGCCGTCGGCGTCGGCAGCCAGCTGGCCCGTGGCACCCTCCAGGCGGATGTTGCTCAAGGCCCGGTCCAGGGGATCGTTCAGCAGCAGGGACCGCCGCCAGGCGCCCACCACCAGGGAGTAGGCATCATAGCCCAGGGCGTTGAGGCGCTCCAGGTCCGCCTGCTGGCCGGGGTAGCTCTCCTCGATGGCGGCGGCCGCCTGCCGGTGCTCGGGACGCGGCTCCAGGAACCACGGCAGCTGCTGGAAGTGGATGCCGTCCATGTCCCGGCGGTCCGACCGGGAGTCGTCCGGGCTGTGCGTGTGGCTGGTGGCCATCACCGGCAGGTCCCCCGCGGCGAAGAAGTCCAGCTGCGGCATAATGAGCCGGGCGTTGAGGGTCTCCGAGGCGAGGAACAGGAAGTCCAGGTCCTCGCGCCGGGGCGGGGTGTCGTACTCGGGCAGGTTTACCTGCAGGGTGCGCTCGAGCCCCTGGCGGCGCGCGGTGACCTGGTCCAGGGCCAGGAAGGCCTTCAGGGTGTCCGAGTAGTCGGAACGGTCCGGATCGAAGGGCTCCATGGCCCGGGTGGTACCGCCCAGCTCCTCCCAGCGCTGCTGGAAGGCGCCCACCATGCGCTCGCCCCACGCGGTCCGGGGGAACAGGATGCCCGCCCGGCGATGGCCCACCTGGAAGGCCCGCTCCGCCGCCTGGGCGGCCTCGGTCTCGGGGTCGAGGCCCAGCTGGAAGACCCCCGGGTCCGTCTTGGCCCAGTTGCTGGTGGTGTTCAGCAGCAGGCTCGGCGGCAGGGTGGAGCCCCGCTGGAGGCGGTCGGCGTACGCGCGGGCCGCCGCCCGCGTCAGGGGACCGATGACGGCGGCGTAGTCCTCGGTGTAGACCTGCTCCAGGGCCCGGTCGAGGCCTTCGGCGTTGCCGGAGGTGTCGAAGATGTCCAGCCGGATACCGGCCCCGCGGTCGGTCCGGTAGTAGGCGGCGAGCATGCCCCGCAGGATGGCGTCCGCCAGCGTGCGGTAGCGGGAGTCCAGGGGCAGCAGGACGGCGACGCGCAAGGGGGCCTCCTGGACCCGGTCGAGGCGGTCGCGCACAATATCGGCCAGCGGGTGCCCCGGGTACGCCTCCAGCCAGCCTTCCAGCTCCTGGCCGGTCCGCTCCAGGGGCTGACGGGCGGAGCGGCGCATGATCCGCTCGAAGCGGAGGTAGCCGCTCGGGAACTCCTCGCCCACCCGGTCGATCCGCTCGGTGAGAACCTGCTCGGGCACAGAGGCCAGCAGGTAGCGGATCCGGGCGATGCTTTCCTCCTGCTTCTCCCCGGCGCGCAGGATGCGGTGCCGCTCCACCAGGGCGTCGAAGGCCGCCTCGGGGTATCCCTGTGCCAGCTCCAGCTGGGCCAGATAGTCCAGGGCCGCCTCCTGGAGGTCGGCGGGCAGGGCCCCCACGTCGCCGCGCTGCTCGGCGAGGTTTTCCAGGATGCGGCGCGCGGCGTCGAAGCGCTGGTGGCGGAGGTGGATGCGGGCCCGCAGGAGCGCGGCGCGCTCGGCCTGTCCGGTCCGCGTCAGCCCCTCGAGCACGCCCAGGGCCTCCACGTCCTTGCCGCCCAGGGCCAGGGCCCGGCCTTGGCGGTACCGCAGTCTGGCGTTCTCCTCGCCCGTTGCCTCCTCCGCCCGGCGCGCGTAGGCCTCCGCCGCCTCGGTGTACGCCCCCGCCCGCTCCATGCCCTCGGGGGTATCGGGGAGTGGGCCCTCGGGGCCGGGTCCGGGGGCGCAGCCGCCGAGGGTCACGGCGGTGGCGAGGAGCAACAGGGCGGAGCGCAGCGGGCGTGATAGTGGCAAGCGGATTTTCCCTTTTCTCCGGTTAGGCGAGCGCCATGCAGGAAAACGAAACGGGTATTTTATACGTGGTCGGCACCCCCATCGGCAACCGTGCCGACCTCACGCCGCGCGCGCTGGAGACGCTTTGCGGGGCTGCCGCGATTGTAGCGGAGGACACCCGCCATGTGCAGCGGCTTCTCGCGGACACCACGGCCCGGGTGGAGCGCGTCTCGCTGAACGCCCACAACGAGAACGAGCGCATCCCCCGGCTGCTGGAGCGGCTCCGGGCGGGGGAGAATCTGGCCCTGGTGAGCGACGCCGGGGTCCCCGCCGTCTCCGATCCGGGCGGGCGGCTCGTGGCGGCCGCCCACGGGGCGGGAGTCGCGGTGCGGGCGGTGCCGGGACCGAGCGCCGTCACCGCGGCGCTCTCCGTGGCGGGCCTGCCCGCCAACCGCTTCGCCTTCGAGGGCTTCCTGCCCACCAAGGCGGAAGCCCGACGGACGCGGCTGCGCGCCATTGCGCAGGATCCGCGCACCGTGGTGCTGTTCGAGTCCCCCCGGCGCCTCAAGGACCTCCTGGGCGAACTGGCGGCGGCCTGCGGGGCGGAGCGGGAGGCGGTGGTGACGCGGGAGCTGACCAAGCGGTTCGAGACCAACCGGCGGGGGACGCTGGGGGAGCTGGCGGAGCATTTCGCCGCCCACCCGGAGGAGCAGCGGGGCGAGTTCACCCTCTGCCTGGCCGGGGCCCCGGAGGAGCCGGCGGAGAGCGGGGCGGCCACGGTGGAGGGGGAGGCGGTCCTGGCGGCGCTGCTGGAGGAGCTTTCTCCCAGCCGGGCGGCCAAGGTGGCGGCCCGCATCACCGGGCAGCCCAAGAACGCCCTGTATCAGCGGGCCATGGAATGGAGCGGGGCCGAATAGGGGCCCCGCCCCGGGTTACGCTTTACCCTTCCCGGGGGCTGCTTTCCGCCCCCGACCCCTCGGATTCGGATCCGGCCTCCTGCAGATACCCGCCGAATTCCTGCCCGAAGGTGCGGGAGCGGCGGGTCATGGTCTCGTCGAGGATCGCGGCCAGCTTGCGGCCGAACATCTCCCCCGCGGGGCTGCCGAGGAATTCCAGGTAGTCCCGCAGCTCCTGGTTGGTGGCGTCGCGGTAGGCATAGAGGAACTGGGCGCTCAGCATCTGGCCCACCTGGCCTTCGATCTGGAAGCGGTTCTGCTCGATCTGCTTCCGGATCTCGTCCACCGGGGGCGCCTGCTCGGGGGAAAGGGCCTGCAGCATCCCGGCGGTGAGGGCGGTCTGCATGTTGACGACGAAGTCGGTGGTGAATTTGTTCGCCCGGGTGGTGGCGATGTAGTCATCCACCAGCTGAAGCCGTTCCGGGTTGTTCTCCCGGTATTGCCGGCGAAGGGTGCTTACCTGCTGCAGGGCCTTCTGGCTCGCCTCGGGGGAGGCGGCGGCTTCCTCCAGGGAGACGACCTTGCGACCGAGCTCGGTGTTCAGGAAGCGCATCACCTCCTGCATGTTCTCCTTGGAGACGCGGTCCACGATCCGGGCGTGCACCTCCTCGCGTATGACCTCGGGGGCGAACACCTCGTCGGTGGCCTTGCGCATGGCCGCCTGGGCCTCCGCGGGCAGGGGGCTGCTCTGGGAGGCCTGGTCGATCCCCTGGTGGAACTGGTCGGGCAGGTAGCTGATGGTGGTGTCGAGCCCGGACTTGTCCATCAGGGTCCAGGCCATTGCCGGTTTCGACGGGGCCGCGGCGACCGGTGCCGCCAGGAGCAGGCCCAATCCGGCATAGAGAAGGCGCATCCACATAGCTGTCCCCTTTCGTGTTCCTGGTCGTGGAAAGGATGCCCCATCCCCCCGCCCTTTTAAATAGCCTTCGGGCGGGAAAAACGCCCTAACCTCCCCGAACTAGCCTCGTCACCCCACCGGGGCGCTTCCGAAGGACCCATCCTCGACCGAAACGAAAAAGGCGGCCCCTGGGGGCCGCCTCTCGTTTCCCGAAGACCGGGACGCGTCAGTCCGCGGTGGCCTTCAGGCCCTGGGCCACCTTCTGCTTCATCAGGTACCGGTGCGCACCCTCGGCGGCATGGCGGCCGTCGTGGATGGCCCAGACGATGAGGCTGGCGCCGCGGTACATGTCGCCGGCGCTGAACACGCCGGGCACGTTGGTCATGCGCGTGGCCGGGTCGGCGGTGGCGTTGCCCCGCTTGTCCAGCTCCACGCCCAGGCCTCCCAGGAGCGGGCCCTTTTCGGGGCCCTGGAAGCCGATGGCCAGCAGCACCAGGTCCGCATCCAGATCGAAATCGCCGTTGGGCTCCTCGATCAGCTCGCGGGTGCCGTCGGGCCGCCGCTGGGCGGACTGCACCTTGACGCAGTTGGCCTTGTGCACGCGGCCGGTGCCGTCGTCCTCGAAGGACTTCACGTACACCTTCCACAGCCGCTCGCAGCCCTCGTCGTGGGAGGTGGAATCCATGCGCTTGTGCGGCCACTCCGGCCACGGCGTCTTCTCCGAGCGCTCCTCGGGCGGCTCCGCGTGGATGTTGAGCTGCTTGACGCTCTTGGCGCCCTGGCGGATGGAGGTGCCCACGCAGTCGGCGCCGGTATCGCCGCCGCCGATGATCACCACGTGCTTGCCCTCGGCGGAGATGCGCTCCGCCTCGGGGATGGTGTCACCTTCGTTGATCTTGTTCTGTTGCACCAGGAAGGGCATGGCGTAGTGGATGCCCGCCAGCTCCCGGCCGGGGACGTCGTGGTCGCGCGGCTTCTCGGCGCCGCCGGAGAGGATCACGGCGTCGTACTCGGCGCGCAGCTCCTCGGCGGTGATGTCCTCGCCCACGTTGACGCTGGTGCGGAACTCCACGCCCTCGGCGCGCATCTGCTCCAGGCGCCGGTCGATGCGGAACTTCTGCATCTTGAAGTCGGGGATGCCGTAGCGCAGCAGGCCGCCGAGGCGGTCGCTCTTCTCGAGCACGGTCACCGCGTGGCCCCAGCGGGCGAGCTGCTGGGCGGCGGCGAGACCGGCGGGACCGCTGCCCACCACCGCCACCTTGAAGCCGGTGGCGGGGGCGGGCGTCGCCGGCGCTACCCAGCCCTCGTCGAAGCCGCGCTCGATGATGTTGCGCTCGATGTTCTTGATGGTGACCGGCGAATTCTCCACCAAGTCCAGCGTGCAGGAGGATTCGCAGGGTGCCGGGCACAGCCAGCCGGTGAACTCGGGGAAGTTGTTGGTCTCGTGGAGCCGGGACAGGGCCTCGTGCCACTGGCCGCGGTAGACCAAGTCGTTCCACTCGGGGATCAGGTTGTCCACCGGGCAGCCCGTGTCGGTCTGGCAGTAGGGGATGCCGCAATCCATGCAGCGGGCGCCCTGGGTGGCCAGCTCCTCATCGGACTGCTCCTGATAGAGCTCCCGGTAGTCTTCCCGGCGGTCTCCGACCGGCCGCAGGGGCGCGCCGTGCCGGGGGAATTTCATGAAGCCGTCGATCTGACCCACGGTCAAACCTCCGTGAGAAAAGCAGTTGTAGGAGCGGCGTCCCCGCCGCGACCCGGTTTTCCGTTGCCTCGAGCCAAACAGCCTCTCAGGCCGTCTCCGTCCGCGCCTCGCGCTTGCGGGCCTCCATGACCCGGCGGTACTCGGTGGGGATGATCTTCACGAACTTCGGCCGGTAGCTGTGCCACTGGTCGAGGATCCGCTGGCCCTTGGCGGAGCCGGTGTAGCGCACGTGGCGCTCGATCATCTCCATGAGCAGGTCGGCGTCGTCGTGGTCCACCGGCTCCGTCTCCACCATGCCGGTGTTGAGGCGCTGCTCGAAGGTGTCGTCCTCGTCGAGCACGTAGGCCACGCCGCCGCTCATGCCGGCGGCGAAGTTGCGGCCCGTCTTGCCGAGGATGGCCACCGCGCCGCCGGTCATGTACTCGCAGCCGTGGTCGCCGCAGCCCTCGGCCACGGCGTGGGCCCCGGAGTTCCGGACGCCGAAGCGCTCGCCCACCACGCCCTGCACGAATGCCTCGCCGCCGGTGGCGCCGTACAGCAGCACGTTGCCGGCCAGAATGTTGCCCTCGGGATCCAGCCGGGACTCCTCCGGCATCCGCACCACGATGCGCCCGCCCGACATGGCCTTGCCCACGTAGTCGTTGGCGTCGCCCACCAGGGTCAGGCTCATGCCGTTGTGGCAGAAGGCGCCGAAGCTCTGCCCGGCGGTGCCGCGGAAGGTGATCTGGATGGTGTCCTCCGGGAGGCCCTCCAGGCCGAACCGCTTGGCCACCTCGCCGGCGAGCATGGTGGCGGTGGTGCGGTTGTAGTTGCGGATCTCGGACTCGAATTCCACCGGGGTGGCGTTGTCCAGGGCCGGCTTGGCCCGCTCGATGAGCTCCCGGTCCAGGATGTCGTCGATGTCGTGCTTCTGCCGGCTGACCTGGTGCAGGGCCTCCGCGCCGCCGTCCATCCGCTTGAGCAGGGGCCGCAGATCGAGGCCGCTCGCCTTGGGGTGGTCGGAAAGGTCGCGCGGCACGAGCATCTCGGTGTGGCCGATGAGCTCGTCCATGCTGCGGAAGCCCAGCTCCGCCATGTACTGGCGCACCTCCTCCGCCACCATGCGGAAGTAGGTGATCACATCCTCGGGCTTGCCGGTGAACTTCTTGCGCAGGTGGGGATCCTGCGTGGCCACGCCCACCGGGCAGGTGTTGAGGTGGCACTTGCGCATCATGATGCAGCCCTCCACCACCAGGGCGGTGGTGCCGAAGGCGTACTCGTCGGCGCCGAGGAGCGCGGCGATCACCACGTCGCGGCCGTTGAGCATGTTGCCGTCGGTCTGCAGCCGCACCCGGTCGCGCAGGCCGTTGGCCACCAGGGCCTGCTGGGTCTCGGCCACGCCCAGCTCCCAGGGCATGCCGGCGTGCTTGATGGAGGTGTTGGGGCTCGCCCCCGTGCCCCCGGCGTTGCCGGAGACGGTGATCACGTCGGCCTTGGCCTTGGCCACGCCGGCCGCCACCGTGCCCACACCGGCCTTGGCCACCAGCTTCACCGACACATTGGCCGCCGGGTTGACGTTCTTCAGGTCGAAGATGAGCTGGGCCAGGTCCTCGATGGAGTAGATGTCGTGGTGCGGCGGCGGCGAGATCAGGCTCACCCCCGGGGTGGCGTAGCGCACCCGGGCGATGTTCTCGTCCACCTTGTGGCCGGGCAGCTGGCCGCCCTCGCCGGGCTTGGCGCCCTGCGCCACCTTGATCTGCAGCTCGTCGGCGTTCACCGCGTAGTGGGTGGTCACGCCGAAGCGGCCGCTGGCGATCTGCTTGATGGCCGAGCGCGCCAGGTCGCCGTTGGGGTAGGGCTTGAAGCGCACCGGGTCCTCGCCGCCCTCACCGCTGTTGGAGCGGCCGCCGATGCGGTTCATGGCGATGGCCAGGGTCTCGTGGGCCTCGCGGGAGATGGAGCCGAAGGACATGGCGCCGGTGGTGAAGCGGCGCATGATGGACTCCACCGACTCCACCTCCTCCAGCGGGATGGCCTTCGGCCCCAGGTGATCGGCGCTCTCCGGCGTGGCGCCGTACCACTCGTTGCTCTCGGCCTCGGGGCCTTCCACCGGGTGGCCTTCCACCTCGTTGGCGAGCTGGAACAGGCCGCGCAGGGCGCCGCCCTCGCGGCGGTTCTCGTTCACCGCCTCGGAGAACTTGCCGTAGAGGTCGAAGTCCTGGGTGGCGCAGGCGCGCTGCAGCAGGGTGATGGTGGTGGGGTTCCAGCTGTGGCGCTCGCCGTCCACGCGCCAGTGGTACTGGCCGCCGTCCTCCAGGGTCAGCTCCGAGGTATGCGGCGTGTGGTAGGCGAAGGCGTGGCGCTCCAGGGCGTCGGCGCCGATCTCGGGCACGCCCGCGCCTTCGATCTGGGTCACCGTGCCGCGGAAGTACCGGTCCACCAGCTCCCGGGACAGGCCGATGGCCTCGAAGATCTGCGCCCCGCAGTAGGACTGCAGGGTGGAGATGCCCATCTTGGAGAAGACCTTGAACAGGCCCTTGCCCACCGCCTTGATGTAGTGGTGGCGCACCGTGTCCCGGTCCGCCTGCTCCTCGAGCATGCCACGCTCGAGCATGTCGTCGAGGGTCTCGAAGGCCAGGTAGGGGTGCACCGCGCCGGCGCCGTAGCCGATGAGCAGGGCGAAGTGGGCCACCTCGCGGGCCTCGCCGGTCTCCACCACCAGGCTGGTCTTCGTGCGCAGGCCGGCGCGGATCAGATGGTGGTGCACCGCGCCGGTGGCCAGCAGGCTGGGGATGGGCGCGCGCTCCTCGTCCACGGTCCAGTCGGAGAGCACCAGCACGGTGGCGCCGCCGCGCACGGCCTCCTCGGCGGCCGCGCAGAGCCGGTCAAGGCCGGTCTGCAGGCCCTCGGGGCCCTCCGCGGCGGGGAAGGTGGCCTCCAGGAGCTCGGTGCGGCAGGCGCTGTCGTCGCAGAAGCGCAGCTTGTCCAGGTCGGCCTGGGCCAGCACCGGCTGCTTGAGCTCCACGCGCCGCGCCTGCCCGGGGGTCTGCTCCAGGAGGTTGCCCTCGGGGCCCAGGTAGGAGACCAGGGACATCACCTGCTCTTCCCGGATGGGGTCGATGGCGGGGTTGGTCACCTGGGCGAACAGCTGCTTGAAGTAGTCGAACAGCAGCCGCGGGCGCTCCGAGAGCACGGCGATGGGGGTGTCGTCGCCCATGGAGCCGACGCTCTCGGCGCCGGTGGTGGCCATGGGCTTGAGGAGCATGTTCAGCTCCTCGAAGGTGTAGCCGAAGGCGCGCTGCATCTCGCGCAGGGGCCGGTGCCCCTCGCGCGGCCGGCCCTTGGGCTCGGGCATCTCGTCGAGGCGCAGCAGGTTCTCCGCCACCCACTCCTTGTAGGGGGCCTGGGCCAGCGTCTCCTGCTTGAGTTCCAGGTCCGGGATGATGCGGCCGCGCTCGGTGTCCACCATGAAGATCTTGCCCGGGTGCAGGCGCTCCTTGAGGACGATCTTCTCCTCGGGGATGGGCAGCACGCCCACCTCGGAGGCCATCACCACCAGGTCGTCGTCGGTGACCACGTAGCGCGCCGGACGCAGGCCGTTGCGGTCGAGGGTGGCGCCGATGCGGGTGCCGTCGGTGAAGGCCACGGCCGCCGGGCCGTCCCACGGCTCCATGAGGGTGGCGTGGTACTCGTAGAAGGCCTTCAGATCCTCGGGCATGAACGGATCCGTGCTCCACGCCTCGGGGATGAGCATCATCATGACGTGGGGCAGGGAGCGGCCCGCCGCGGAGAGCAGCTCGATGGCGGCGTCGAGGCTGGCGGAGTCGGAGAGGCCGTCCTCGATGGTGGGGAACAGCTTCTCCAGGTCGTCGCCGAACGCCTCGGACTCCATGGCCGCCTCGCGGGCGCGCAGCATGTAGTGGTTGCCCTGCACCGTGTTGATCTCGCCATTGTGGGCGATCGTCCGGAAGGGCTGCGCCAGCGGCCAGGTGGGGTGGGTGTTGGTGGAGAAGCGCTGGTGCACCAGGGCCAGCGCCGAGACCATGTCCGGGTCGGAGAGGTCCGGGTAGAAGGCCGGCACCTGCTCCGCCAGCAGCAGACCCTTGTAGATGAGGGTGCGGCTGGAGAGGCTCGGGATGTAGAAGTGGTTGGCGTACTCCGGATGCTCGTCGGCGATGACGTGCTCCACCCGCTTGCGCGCCACCAGCAGCTTGAGCTCGAAGCGCTCCCGGGAGGTGTCCTCGCCGCGGCCGATGAAGACCTGCCGGATGGTGGGCAGCATCTCGCGGGCGATGTCGCCGATCTCCTCCGGATGGACCTCCACCTCGCGCCAGCCCAGGACCCGCTGCCCTTCCTCGGCGGCGATCCGCTCCACGGTGGCCATGCACTCGCGGGCCCCGGCGTCGTCGGTGGGCAGGAAGACCAGGCCGGCGCCGTAGTCGGCGGAATCGGCGGGCAGCTCGATGCCGGCCGCCTTGGCCGCCTTCTGCAGGAAGGCGTGCGGCTTCTGGAGGAGGATGCCCGCGCCGTCGCCCGTGTAGGCGTCGGCCCCCACCGCGCCCCGGTGGGTCAGGTTGTGCAGGATCTCCAGGCCCTGCTCAACGATCCGGTGCGTGGCGCGGCCCTGCATATCCACCACGAAGCCGACACCGCAGTTGTCCTTGTGCATGCCCGGCTGGTACAGGCCAGGATTGGTCCGATCCGAATGTGGCGCCATGGATATCTATCTCCGCTTTTGGCCCCCGCCCGGGGTCCGGTGCCGCCGTACTAGCCGCGCGGTGCGGTCCCAAGCGAACGTCCGGTGAGAAGCGGGGCGGGCTTCAGACACGGCGAGGCCGAGCGAGCCGCCCGAACCCTCTGGTTCTGGCGAGCGGCTCACCCGGCCCGGTGTTAGGGGTCACGGGCCCAATCTCCACCCGTTGTCAGGTCTCAGTCGAGCCTTAAGAGGCTAGCGTTTTCCTCCTCGCACGACAACCCACGCGGTCCCATTCATCCTGCCACGAACGGGTCCTTTCGGCTTGGATTCCCCATCGGCGGGGCGGGTTCGGGGCCCGGGCCCGGCGCCGAGGCGGTTGAAACGGCGGCCCTTCCGCTCCGGGAGGGGAAAGCCCGTTTCCGGAGAGGGGTGGTTGAAAACCCGTTCGGCATCCCCATCTAGTACCTAGGGTTACCGGCGCCCCGGAGGGGCCGCGCCGGCGATACGGGAAGCGGCCGGAATGGCGCGCCCATTCCCGCCCCTTCCCCGGTAGAAACGCACGCAAGCGGAGGGTTCCCATGCGGACCGACAAGCTGACCACCAAATTCCAGCAGGGGCTCCAGGACGCCCAGAGCATGGCCCTGCAGCACGACAACCAGCAGGTGGAGGCCGTGCACCTGCTGTGCGCCATGCTCGACCAGGAAGGGGGCTCGGCGCGCTCCGTGCTGGCCAAGGCCGGGGTTAAGGTGGACGCCCTGCGCTCGGCCTGCGGGCGCGAGATCGACAAGCTGCCGCAGGTCTCCGGCGGCGAGCCGGGGGAGATCTACGTCTCCCGCGACCTCGGCAACCTGCTGAACGCCGCCGACAAGACCGCCAGCAAGCGGGGCGACTCCTACATCGCCACCGAGCACTTCCTGCTCGCCCTCACCGACGACAAGGGCGCGGCCGGCCAGGCGCTGCGCGACGCCGGCGGCGACAAGCAGGCCCTGGAGAAGGCCGTGGAGGAGGTGACCGGCGGCGAGAAGGTGGACGACCCCAACGCCGAGGACCAGCGCGAGGCGCTGGAGAAGTACACCATCGACCTCACCGAGCGCGCCCAGCAGGGCAAGCTCGACCCGGTGATCGGCCGCGACGACGAGATCCGGCGCACCATGCAGGTGCTCCAGCGCCGCACCAAGAACAACCCGGTGCTCATCGGCGAGGCCGGCGTGGGCAAGACCGCCATCGTCGAGGGCCTGGCGCAGCGCATCGTCAACGGCGAGGTCTCGGAGGGCCTGCGCGACAAGCGCGTGCTCTCTCTCGACATGGGCGCGCTCATGGCCGGCGCCAAGTACCGCGGCGACTTCGAGGAGCGGATGAAGAGCGTCCTCCAGGAGATCGAGCAGGAGGAAGGCCAGGTCATCCTGTTCATCGACGAGATCCACACCATGGTGGGCGCCGGCAAGGCCGAGGGCTCCATGGACGCCGGCAACATGCTCAAGCCCGCCCTGGCGCGCGGCGAGCTGCACTGCATCGGCGCCACCACCCTCGACGAGTACCGCGAGAACATCGAAAAGGACGCGGCCCTGGAGCGGCGCTTCCAGAAGGTGATGGTGAACGAGCCCTCCGAGGAGGACACCGTCGCCATCCTGCGCGGCCTCAAGGAGAAGTACGAGGTCCACCACGGCGTCCGCATCACCGACCCGTCCCTGGTGGCCGCGGCGCAGCTCTCGCACCGCTACATCACCGACCGCAAGCTGCCCGACAAGGCCATCGACCTCATCGACGAGGCCGCCTCGCGGCTGCGCATGGAGATCGACTCCAAGCCGGAGGAGATCGACGAGATCGAGCGCCACCTCATGCAGCTCAAGATCGAGCGCGAGGCGCTGAAGAAGGAGAGCGACGAGGCCTCCCAGAAGCGCCTGGCGGACCTCGAGGAGACCATCAGTGAGCAGGAGGCCAAGCTCGCCGAGATCTCCAAGGGCTGGGAGGCCGAAAAGAGCGCCATCCAGGAGCACCAGCACGCCAAGGAGGAGCTGGAGCGCGCCAAGGCGGAGATGCAGCAGGCCCAGCGCGCCGGCGACCTGAACCGGGTCGCCGAGATCCAGTACGGCAAGGTCCCGGAGCTGGAGAAGAAGGTCGCCGACACCTCCGAGACCCCGCACGACATGCTGCGCGAGGAGGTCACCGACGAGGAGGTGGCCGAGGTGATCTCGCGCTGGACCGGCATCCCGGTCTCCCGGATGCTCGAGGGCGAGCGCGAGAAGCTGCTCAAGATGGAGGATCGCCTGCACGACCGCGTGGTGGGGCAGGAGACCGCCGTCACCTCGGTGGCCGACGCCATCCGGCGCTCGCGCTCCGGGCTCTCCGACCCCAACCGGCCCATCGGCAGCTTCCTGTTCCTCGGCCCCACCGGCGTGGGCAAGACCGAGCTGACCAAGGCCCTGGCGGAGTTCCTGTTCGACTCCCAGGAGGCCCTGGTGCGCATCGACATGTCCGAGTACATGGAGAAGCACTCGGTGGCCCGGCTGATCGGTGCGCCTCCGGGCTACGTGGGCTACGAGGAGGGCGGCTACCTGACGGAGACCGTGCGGCGGCGCCCCTACGCGGTAATCCTGCTCGACGAGATCGAGAAGGCGCACCCGGACGTGTTCAACATCCTGCTGCAGGTGCTCGACGACGGCCGGCTCACCGACGGCCACGGCCGCACTGTGGACTTCCGCAACACGGTGCTGATCATGACCTCCAACCTCGGCTCCGACCGTATCGTCAACATGAGCGGCGAGAGCGAGGAGCGCATCCGCGAGGCGGTCATGGACGTGGTCAAGGACGAGTTCCGGCCCGAGTTCCTCAACCGGGTGGACGAGACCATCGTCTTCCAGCAGCTCGACCAAGCGCAGATCAAGGAGATCGTGCGCATCCAGTCCCAGTACCTGCGCGATCGGCTGCGCGACAAGGACATGGACTTGGAGATCTCCGAGGAGGCCCTGGAGAAGGTGGCCGAGGCGGGCTTCGACCCGGTCTTCGGCGCCCGGCCGCTCAAGCGGGTCCTGCAGCAGCGGATCGAGAACCCGCTGGCCAAGGAGATCCTCGCCGGCAACTTCTACCCCGGCGACGTGATCGAGGTGGGCGTGGAAGGCGGCGACTTCGCCTTCCACCGCCGCGAGAACGGCTACGCGGAGGCCGCCTCCGCCTGAGGCTCTCCCCCGCCGCGACGCAAAAACGCCGCCCCTTGATCGGGGGCGGCGTTTCTATTTCAACGGTAGGAGCGGCGTCCCCGCCGCGAGCTGTTTTACCCGGAATCGCGACGAGGACGTCGCTCCTACAACGGGGAAAGCGGCTACGGGGTCAGGAAGCAGCAGCGGCCCCCGCCACGACCTCCCGGAAATGCCTCAGGTAGACGGGTCGTGCTGCTCGCAGGCCTGCACGGTGTTCTGCAGGAGGGTGGCCACGGTCATGGGGCCCACGCCGCCCGGGACCGGCGTGATCCAAGAGGCGCGCTCCTTGGCGTCCTCGAAGTCCACATCACCCACCAGGCGGTTGTCCGGCAGGCGGTTCATGCCCACGTCGATGACCACCGCCCCCTCCCGGACCCATTCCCCGGGCACCAGCCCCGGCTTGCCCACGGCCACCACCAGCAGGTCGGCACGGCGGACGTAGGTTTCCAGGTCGCGGGTGAAGCGGTGGCAGACGGAGGTGGTGGCCCCTTCCAGGAGCAGCTCCAGGGCCATGGGCCGGCCCACGTGGTTGGAGGCGCCCACCACCACCGCGTCCATGCCCTTGGGGTCGATCTCGTACTCCTCGAGCAGGGTGATGATCCCGCGCGGGGTGCAGGAGCGGAACAGCGGATTGCGCTGGGCCAGGCGGCCGATGTTGTAGGGGTGGAAGCCGTCCACGTCCTTGGCGGGGTCGATGGCCTCGATCACCGCGCCGGGGTCGATGTGGGCGGGCAGCGGGAGCTGCACCAGGATGCCGTCCACGGTCTCGTCGGCGTTGAGGCTCTCCACCAGGGAGAGCAGCTCCTCCTGGCTGACGCTGGCCGGGAGGTCGTAGGAGAAGGACTTGATCCCGGTCTTATCGCAGGCCGTGCGCTTGTTGCGGACGTACACCTGGGAGGCCTGATCCTGGCCCACCAGCACCACCGCCAGCCCCGGCGGCCGGTAGCCGCGCCGGACACGTTCCGCCACCAGGGCCGCGAGGTTGTCCCGCACCTTGGCGCTGGTTGCCTTGCCGTCGATGATCTGCGCCGCCATGAGGCTCCTCGTCATGCTCCCGCGGAACCGGTCGCGCCGGTAAAGCGGTGGATGTTGCCACGAACCGGTTTCAGGCGCAAAGCAGGGCGGATTGACGAGGGCCGCCTTGGCTGGGTAGGATTGTCTCCCTTGGCGGCCCGGGGCCCGCGCCGAAGTTCCGCCCCGAACCGGCTAGATCGGGAAATCGCCGACCCGGGCCCTTCTGGATCGGCGAAATAGAGCCGGGGTGTGGCGCAGCCTGGTAGCGCACCTGCTTTGGGAGCAGGGTGTCGGAGGTTCAAATCCTCTCACCCCGACCAAACACGAATTCGGGCCTGCAACCCCATGGAATGCCGGATCCGGCACTTCTTTGGCGCCTGTAGCTCAACTGGATAGAGCAGCGGCCTTCTAAGCCGCAGGTTGTGGGTTCGATTCCCGCCGGGCGCGCCAAATCGGCAGAGGCGCAATCGGCCGCGGGCCGCCGGCTCCATGCTAGAATGGAGCCCGGATACCCCCCGAATGCGATGGTGAGCGTAGCTCAGTTGGTAGAGCCCCGGATTGTGGCTCCGGTGGTCGGGAGTTCGAATCTCCTCGCTCACCCCATTTTCGAAAAGCAGTAGATGGGCCGTTAGCTCAGTTGGCAGAGCAGCTGACTCTTAATCAGCGGGTCGAAGGTTCGAATCCTTCACGGCCCACCATCTAAATCAAGGGCTTATAGAGGTTCCCTTAAGCCTGATTCCCCCTCTGGGTCACACATGGGTCACACCCTGATCCTTGTAAGGCCCTTGAGAGACCCAGCCTGGGTGAGGGCACCCGCTCATTCCAGGCCCGCGTGGTCTCCCTGCCTAACCCTGTTCCTTACCTCCCTTCCTTGTCCTCTCTCTGCCCCTGCTCACCAAGCGACAGGAGAGGAATTTGACCACCCACAATCCCACCGCTGCGGCCGTTGCCACCCGTGTTCCCGAGGACCACGCCGTCGGGGGCTTGGAGTACGGCGGCCACCACAACGGGCGCCGCTACGTCCGCCCAGTGGGTATGAACCTTTGGGGCCTGGCCCGCGAGCTGCCCGGAGAGGACCTGCCGGGGCCCGCAATCATCCTCGATGAGCTCAACGCTGAGCTGGACCGCTGGGACCACTTGCCACCAGCCTTTCATCCCGCGGTGGCCGTCTTCCTGGAGGATGGCGGCCTGCGGGCGGTTTCTGAGGCGGAGGATTACCGGGCCGTGCTTCCGGAGTAGGCCTGGGAACGCCTGGCCGAGCACCTGGAGCAGCACGGCGCCCGCGCCCAGAGCACGATCTGGGGCCGGCACATGCGGGCGGTGCTCCAGGCCTGCGACCGCCCCCCCGGCGCTTGATGCGGTCCTGGATCACTTCTCCAGCCGGGTCATCACTGCCTTGGACGGCCTGAATGGGATTGGGGAGGATCCGGGGGTCAGCCGGCAGGAAGCGGAAGGCCGGCTCCAGGACGCTGCGGGTCGGTTGTTCGAGGCGGCGCGGATGCTGGAAGAGACCCCCCTGCTTCGGGATGCGGTGTACCAAGACCTACGGGACCGCCTTTATCAGGCCCTGTTCTGGTTGGAGCGGGCGGGGTGCGGGGCATGCACCATGACCACGGAGGAGCTCGCGGCGGTGGTGACGGCGGCTAAGCGCCAAGCGGAGCCAGTATGGGTTCGGGCCTCGGACCTCCAGGAGGCGCCCCTCCCTGCTGAAGCCGAGGCCGTGGCCCGCGTCCCGGCCTGAGCAACCCTTCCCCCTGGCCGGGTCCCTTCCGCAATTCGCGGGGTTAGGGGCCCGGTTTTTCTCTACCCCCTTCCGGGCACCCATGCCCTCCGCAACACCTGGCGGACCAGCCCACCATCGGCGGGGTCAGCATCCCGGTGAACGAGCACGGGCGGGTGAGCCTGAATGCGCTCCACCGGGCGAGTGGGGCTGGCTCAGAAAAGGGACCTGGCAGGTGGCGCCGGTCCCGGCAGGCCCAGGAGCTTGCTGAGGAGCTGAGGCCAGATGTGGCTTCTGACCCTGTTTCGGTTGCGAGCACAGGATCCCCCGGCACCTACGCCCACCCCGACCTGGGCATTTCCTACGCCGGTTGGATACGTCCCGCTTTCCAGGTCCAGGTGAACCGCACCTTCCGGCAGTACCAGGAGGGCACCCTGCCGGCCCGGCCTTCCCGGGGCCTGTTGGAAGGCGCGCCGCGGGCGGTGAAAAAGTTGGAGACGCAGCGGATCGTCCCCTCTGAGGCTCTGACAGAGCCCGTGCCCCCAGCCGGAACTCCGCGGCGATACCGTGGGCCAGGCCCTGGCCACCATCTGGGATCTGGGGTCGGCGCTGCGGACATGCAATGGGCGGCTGGGGATGGGGGGGAGTGGGCCGGGGAAGACAATGAGCCTGTGGAATGAGGCCGACCAATCATAATACCTATCAAAAAGTTTTTAGGACGTAAACGCTGTCGTGGCGCCCTCCTCCGCTACCGCAGTATCTCTCCTTGCATCAAGAGCTAGGTAAGGGAAGAGGAAGCATGTCACGGGATGTCGAGAAAGTTTTCACTTAATCCGGAAGAAGATTGAACCTAATAGGAAAACATTTTATAAACAATTCGATAGTTATTGGCATAGCTGTTGCTTCAGGAAGGCAAACGTTACTGGACAACTAGTTCCGGGCCAGTACGTAAGAGACGGCCCAAGGAGTAGCTGATGCCAACATTATCCGCAAAAAAACCAACCGGCTTGAAAACTACCTTCAGGGATGACGGAGGCCGGCAGCTCCCGAAGCCATCACTAGGCTGTATGCCATACACCCCTCGAAACACCACTCTGGGGGCGCTGGTGGTGAGTGTCGCGCTCGGCATGGCCGCTCCGGCAGCCTTGGCGGTGCCCACTTACAATGTAACCGACCTCGGCGACCTTCCCGGTGGTGAAGACCTCAGCAACGCCTCCGACATCAACGATGCCGGCCAAGTGGTGGGTAGCAGTGAAGACGCTTCAGGGCGCCGGGCCTTTCGATGGGAGTCCGGTAGCGGCATGACAGGCCTGGGCGACTTGCCCGGGGGGGAGGTAGATAGTCACGCCTGGGGTATCAACAACGCCGGTCAAGCCGTGGGCTACAGCAAAGCCACTGGGCAGCCGGGGAGTCTGGCTGTCCGGTGGGATCCCGGCAGTGGCATGACCAAACTAGGCGAACTGCCCGGGGGTGCTGACTACAGCAACGCCTCCGACATCAACGACGCCGGCCAAGTGGCAGGTAACAGCAATGCTGCAACAGGGTTCCGGGCCGTCCGATGGGAGCCCGGCGGTGGCATAACCAACCTAGGCGACCTGCCCGGGGGGATGGACTACAGTGCCGCCTACGGCATCAATAACTCCGGCCAGGTGGTTGGCAACAGTGAAGACGCAACAGGAGAGTGGGTGGCCTTTCTTTGGAAGCCAGGCACCGGAATGACTAACCTTGGGGATCTGCCTGGGGGGGATGTCTCTAGCATCGGTCATGACATCAACAATGCCGGCCAAGTGGTGGGCAGCAGCCAAGACGCTTCAGGGCGCCGGGCCTTTCGATGGGAGGCCGACAGTGGAATGACGAAACTGGAAACCCTACCTGGGGGAGATGACCACACCGAAGCCTTCGGGATCAACGACTCTGGCCAAGTGGTGGGCTATAGCCGCACCGACAGCCACATCGCCGCCGGGAGGCGCGCCTTCCTCCACGAAGAGGAGGGGGGCATGTTCCAGCTAGATGACCTTATCGATCCTAGCGATCCCCTTGCGGGTATTACCCTGACTAAAGCCCAAGGGATTAATAATCATGGCCAGATCGCTGCGCATGGACATCTGCCTGGGGAAGAGGCAACCAGTGCCTTTCGCCTGACCCCAAAATCTACCTCTGTCCCCGTTCCCGGGCCCTCTAGCCTTGCCTTGCTTGGGTTAGGCTTAGCCGTTGCGGCAGGCTCGGTCCGTCGACAAAGTTGAAGGGAAGCCATTCCTAGGGAGGAACTTTAACAGTGTGAGGAATTCGGGGCCTCGTTGGGCTGTACCTCCTTGAAGGGTCAAAAAGCGCTTCCAAGGAGGCTCACAAAACCGCTTTTTGCCCCCGGCAACCAGGTGTTTCCGCCCCGTTGCCGGGGGTTTCCAGGGAGACGTAGCTAAACAGGTTGTCCTGGGGATTTTCGGCGCCCCGCACGCCGGGCCTCCTTCAGGTTTGTGGGTTCGCCCGTAGGATGCCAAAACCCGGACTTTTTCAGCAGCCTGTTAGGGCGAACCGCGCTACGGTTGAGATTCCCCTGCCCAAGCAACCGCCCGATTAGCTCGCGCACCTTCCTTGTACGCTCGTACCCAAGCCCCCGCGCCAGGTCCAAGTCGTAGACCATGGGCTCGCCGTTGATCCAGTAGACCAGGAGGCCCTCGCCGTGGGGGCGCCGCATCCCTGCCTGATGCCAATATGCGCTTGTGCCTTGCCACGGGGCCGCGTCACGCCGGTGGCGAGGCCACCGCTTGAAACTCCTGCCGCGCTTCCGCACACTAAGGGGTACCGGATTGGGAACGCCCGATCGGCGGGAGGCCTCGGCGAATGCGCCGGGGCCTTTCGCTTTTCAGGGGTAGCATTTCAGCCCCCACCCCTGGATTTTCCCGTTCTGGTCCCGCCTGATCTTTGGCTCCAGGATGGCGAAGGCCCGGTTGGGCTGGCTTGGGTCCAGGATGTGCCGGCCAATCGGCCGGGCCACCATGTCGGCAAGCTGGAGCCCGGCGGAGTTGACCTGCTTATCCGCCAGCACCAGGTCCAGTGTTTCCCCCATTCCCGCCATCTGGGTCCGGTCCATGATGCGCCGGAACTCCAGTTCCAGGGCCTCGTCCTCTTGGCGGCCCCGCCGCTCGAACACCACGTGGTTCAGCTTGCCGCGCTGCCCCCTACCCTGGAGCTCCAGGAATACCCGCTCCAGCCCGTACTCCATGGCGATGTGGTAGGGGTTATGGTCCACCCCCTTGCGGTGCGCGAAGGCTTCCTTCCGGATGGCCGTGGCCACGATGGTGAATGGGGCCCGGCTAATCAGGTCGGTCAGTTCTTCCATGAACGGCTCCCGCAGCCGGGGGTTCAGCAAGAACTCGAAAGGGGGCCGAGCTTTGCGGATTTCCGCCTCGTGGAGGATCACCATGTCGTGGCCGAAGTAGCGGAACTTCAAGTCCTGGATGGCCGGAACCACCTGCTCCAGGTAGCCGCGCTTCTCGAACAGGCAAAAGGCCAGGACGAAGATGGGGTAGTCCGGGTTGATG